>JAUJGA010000187.1:0-16085 GCA_042095675.1 Gammaproteobacteria bacterium | reverse complement strand
ATTTTTTTGAATATACTCATAGCAATAAAAGTGGCAGAGTTATTTTTAGAAACAGCTGGGTAACAGATATCAAACTCAGCGACCATAATATTAAATCAATGACAGCCGCTGAACGCTGCCGATGGAAAATAGAAAATGAATGTTTTAATACATTAAAAAACCAAGGATACCATATAGAGCATAACTATGGACATGGAAATAAGAATTTAAGCTTTAACATGTACCTACTCACTTTACTGGCTTTTTACTTTCATCAAATATTTGAGCTGACGGACGGTACTTATCAAACCTGCCGGAAAAATGCAGTCTCTAAAAGATATTTGTGGGAGGTTTTTAGAGGTATGATCAGTAATATAGTGGTGTCTTCCTGGATTGAATTGATGGATATATATTTGTATCCTGATAACTATGATGTGATAACAACGAAAAAATCTTAAATCAAAACTTTTAGAAAAATTCTCTTGAAGGTGTAGCTCGAATAGTGCCTGCTATTTAGGTTTCAAATAGCAGTCATAGGGTTGTGACCATTTCTTAACTGAAAAAATATGATTTTGGTTAGTTGATGAATTTTAAGTTGGTTCACCGAGTTTTGCTGTAGAACGAATCCTAATATAGACCAATGTGTATGGAAAGGGTATAATGTTCGGCTCTTTTATCTCGCTACAGTGATTAATACTAAGAAAATTACTCTGTGAGATTGAGATATTTATATTTATTATCTTTACCCTAACATAAGTTATCTAATTGAGATCATCAATGCCACTATTTGAAATACAGTCAGATATAGAAACTTCAATAATAGAAGATCATAAAGCCTCTTCAAACGGCTTTAAGTATCAGGAAAAACAACCTGAATCATTAAACTCCACTCTATACGATCCTTCTTTTGAGAAAGATAATTGTGGTTTTGGTCTAATTGCACATATGGATGGAGCAAGTAGTCACTGGTTAGTCAATACGGCGATTGAAGCCTTGGCTCGTTTAACCCATCGTGGCGCTATTTCAGCTGATGGAAAAACAGGTGATGGTTGTGGCTTATTATTACAAAAACCCGATGCATTCATGCGTGCAGTGGCACAGGAACAGGGATTCACATTAGCTGATAATTATGCTGTTGGTGTTATTTTTCTTGATCAGGATGAAGCCGTTGCTGAAAAAGCTCGTACTCAGATCAATCAGGAACTTGCCGCAGAAGGCCTGGAAGTCGCCGGCTGGCGTGTAGTTCCTGTAGATGAAAGTTCCTGTGGTGATGAGGCTTTGAAATCACTACCACAAATAGAACATATTTTTGTTAATCATGCTGATGGTATGGAAACAGTCACTTTTGATCGTCACCTTTATGTCGCCCGTCGCCGTGCTGAAAAGGCTATACAGCCTAATGATGATGTTTTTTATATTCCTTCTATGACTTCTCAGGTAATTTCATATAAAGGTTTGGTCATGCCGGAATTTTTACCGGTATTTTACAAAGATTTAAATGATTCACGCTTGGCTTCAGGAATGTGTGTGTTTCATCAACGTTTCTCAACCAATACCTGGCCGCAATGGCGTTTGGCACAGCCTTTTCGCTATCTGGCACATAATGGTGAAATTAATACCGTTCAGGGTAATCGTAATTGGTCTGTTGCTCGCGGACATAAATTTGAAACGCCTTTAATTCCTAATATGGAAGATATTCGTCCTCTGGTTTCTATGACGGGATCGGATTCCAATAGTATGGATAATATGCTCGAGGCTTTGTTAGCGGGTGGTATGGATATTTTCCGTGCCATGCGTTTACTGATTCCACCCGCATGGCAAAATGTTGATACCATGGATGCTGATCTGAAGGCATTTTATGAATACAACTCTATGCATATGGAAGCCTGGGATGGACCAGCGGGCGTAGTGATGACTGATGGTCGTTATGCTGCCTGTACTCTGGATAGAAATGGTCTGCGTCCAGCGCGTTATGTGATTACAAAAAATACTCAGGGTAGTCATGGTATTAAAGAGGCCACCTATTCTGATTGTGTGATTACTCTTGCATCAGAGACGGGTGTTTATGAATATAGTGAAGATGATGTTGTAGCCAAAGGACGTTTAAAACCTGGTCAAATGCTGGCTGCAGATACCCATACGGGTGAACTACTGTTACCTGATGATGTTGATCAACATCTGAAAACTCAAAATCCGTACAAGGAATGGCTTAAAAAAGGTGTTGAATATCTTAAGTCTGAACTGATAGAACCTTCTTCAGTGGTTGGCTGCATGGACGAAGAGACCTACAATGTCTTTGAAAAACAGTTTCAGATTACCAATGAAGAAAAACAATATGTCATTAAGGTACTTTCTGAAAATGCTGCAGAAGCCATTGGTTCTATGGGGGATGATACACCTATGGCTGTGTTGTCTTCTCGGGTCAGACCTCTTTATGATTATTTTCGCCAGCAATTTGCGCAGGTAACCAATCCGCCGATTGATCCCATCCGTGAAAGCATTGTGATGTCAATGGAAACCTGTCTTGGTGCGGAAAAGAATTTATTTGATGAAACAGCAAGTCATGCCAAGCGTCTGATTATTGATTCTCCAGTAATGTCCTGTATGAAATTTAAAAATTTACTTTCCATTGATAATTTAGACTACGCCAATGAAGTCATTGAACTGAATTACTCTGCAGAACTGACTTTAAAACAAGCGCTTGAAATGGTTTGTGACAAAGCCGAGAATGCGGTTAGAAATGGTGCTGTGATTCTTATCTTAAGTGATAGTGAGCTGGTTAAAGATCACATTACCATGCATGCATTGATGGCTACAGGTGCGGTTCACCACCATTTGATTAAAAAAGGTCTACGCTGCGATGCTAATCTGGTTGTTGCGACAGGTACGGCCCGTGACCCTCATCATTTTGCAACATTAATCGGTTATGGTGCTTCTGCCGTTTATCCTTATATGGCTTATGAAGTCCTGGCCAGAATGACCCAGCTTGATGAAATTAAAGAGAATGATCTTGGCAAAGTTACTAAAGCATATCGTAAAGGTATTAATAAGGGCCTTTACAAAGTTATGTCAAAAATGGGGATTTCTACTATTGCCAGCTATCGTGGTTCACAATTGTTTGAAGCCATTGGTATTGATGAAGAAGTTACTGAAATGTGTTTTAAAGGGACAACCAGTCGTATTGCTGGTGCCGGTTTTATTCACTTTGACTCTGATCAACGCTTTTTGAATAAAATAGCATGGAACCCTCGGAAAGTTAATGATCATGGTGGCATTTATCGCTATGTTCATGGTGGCGAATACCATGCATATAATCCTGATGTTGTTCAATATCTTCAGCAGGCAGTACAAACAAGTGATTATAGCGCCTACAAAAAATACGCTGATGAAGTTAATAAACGCCCTATTGCAACTTTGCGTGACTTGTTAAAACTACGAGGAGATGTTGAAGCCATTTCCCTAGATGAAGTTGAACAGGCCGAAAACCTGTTTAAACGTTTTGATAGTGCGGCTATGTCACTGGGTGCTCTTTCGCCAGAAGCTCATGAAACCCTGGCGGAAGCAATGAATCTCTTAGGTGCTCGCTCTAACTCTGGTGAGGGTGGTGAAGATCCAAGTCGTTTTAACACTTTAAAAGTTTCAAAAATTAAGCAGATTGCCTCAGGTCGTTTTGGTGTAACACCTCATTATCTGGTCAATGCTGAAGTACTACAAATTAAAGTGGCCCAGGGTGCCAAGCCTGGAGAAGGTGGCCAGTTACCAGGTCATAAGGTAGATATCAATATTGCCAGACAGCGTTATTCGGTACCTGGTGTGACTTTGATTTCACCGCCACCGCATCATGATATTTATTCAATTGAAGATTTATCACAATTAATTTATGACCTGAAACAGGTTAATCCACAGGCATTAGTTTCAGTCAAGCTAGTTTCTGAACCGGGTGTAGGTACTATTGCTGCAGGTGTCGCTAAGGCTTATGCTGATTTAATTACTATTTCTGGCTATGATGGTGGTACTGCTGCCAGTCCTTTAGCTTCTGTTAAATATGCCGGTTCTCCCTGGGAGTTAGGCTTAAGTGAGACACAACAAGTACTCTGTGCCAATGATTTACGTGGTAAAATACGCTTACAGGCTGATGGCGGTTTAAAGACGGGTTTAGACATTATTAAGGCCGCTATTCTAGGCGCAGAAAGTTTTGGCTTTGGTACGGCACCCATGATTGCTATGGGCTGTAAGTACTTACGAATCTGTCACTTGAATACCTGTGCTATGGGTGTTGCAACACAGAATCATGAGTTACGTCAGCATCACTTTATCGGCAAGGTCGAAATGGTGATGAATTACTTTAAATTTGTTGCCGAAGAGACACGGGAATGGATGGCATCATTAGGCGTGAATAAGCTGGAAGATTTGATTGGCCGTACCGATCTACTGGAAATTATTGAAGGTACTACTGAGCGCCATGCACAACTGGATTTAGCACCCCTGCTTAAAACTGTGGATGATGAAAGCAAGCCAAAATTCTGTATTGAAGCGAGAAATGAACCTTATGATAAAGGTGAACTGGCTGAAAAAATGGTGGCTGCGACCTTATCTTCTATTGAGCGTAAATCAGGTGGCAGCTTTGAATTTGAGGTGAAAAATATCGACCGTTCTATTGGTGCTCGTTTATCTGGTGAAATTGCCCAAAGACATGGTAACTTAGGTATGAGTGACACACCAATCACCATCAAAATGAAAGGCTCTGCAGGACAAAGTCTGGGTGTCTGGAATGCCGGTGGTTTACACCTTGAACTAGAAGGTGATGCCAATGATTATGTCGGTAAAGGTATGGCGGGTGGTCGTATTGTGATCAATCAAGCCTGCGGTACAACATTTAAGAGTAATGAAAGCACTATTATTGGTAATACCTGTTTATATGGTGCAACCGGTGGCTCTTTATTAGCGGCAGGCCTGGCAGGTGAGCGTTTTGGCGTGCGTAATTCTGGTGCTCATGCGATAGTTGAAGGTATTGGTGACCATGGTTGTGAATATATGACCGGTGGTGTGATCACTGTACTGGGTGATACCGGTCTTAATTTCGGTGCGGGTATGACTGGCGGCTTTGCTTATGTACTGGATAGAGACAATCGTTTTGTGGATCGCTATAACCATGAGCTGATTGATATTGGCCGCATCAATAGCGGTGAAATGGAAGCACATCGTCATTATTTAAAATCAAAGATAGAAGAGTTTGTACAGGCAACCTGCAGTGACTGGGGGCAGTACTTGTTAGATAACTTTGCTGATATGAGTGGTAAGTTCTGGTTAGTGAAGCCAAAGGCAGCTTCAATAGACAGTTTATTAGAAACTCTATCCAATGAATCAGCTTAGGGAGATACAAAATTATGGGTAACATATTCCAGTTTTTAGAGGTTGAACGTCAGGTTCCGGATAAAAAATCATCAGATGTCCGGATCACAGAATATAAAGAAATCTATGAGATTTTTGATCAGGATAGAACATCAGAACAGGCCGATCGCTGTTTAGATTGTGGTAATCCTTATTGTGAATGGAAATGTCCGGTTCATAATTATATTCCACATTGGCTACGCCTGGCTCAAGAAGGAAAAATTATTGAAGCGGCAGAATTGTCACATAGAACCAATTCTCTGCCTGAAGTGTGTGGACGGGTTTGTCCGCAAGATAGACTCTGTGAAGGGGCTTGTACCTTAACAAGTGATTTTGGAGCAGTCACTATCGGTTCAGTAGAACGTTATATTACTGATACGGCTTTTGCTCAGGGCTGGAGACCAGACATATCTGCAGTAAAAGATACCGGTAAGAAAGTCGCTGTGATTGGAGCAGGACCTGCAGGTCTGGCCTGTGCTGATGTTCTGATTCGCAATGGTGTTAAGCCTGTCGTTTATGATAGCCATCCTGAAATTGGTGGATTATTGATGTTTGGTATCCCTGAATTTAAGCTGGAAAAAGGCGTGATTAAGAAACGTCGTGAGATCTTTGAATGCATGGGTGTTGAATTTATCCTCAATACTAAAATCGGTGAAGCTTCTGATGGAGACAAGAGCATTCAGGAATTAATCGATCAGAATGATGCTGTCTTTATGGGCATGGGCACCTATACTTCGATGACTGCAGGTATAGCTGGTGAAGATTTAGAGGGTGTTCATATTGCATTAGATTTTCTAATCTCTAATGTTAAAAATTGTTATGACTATGAAACTGACTTCATCAGCATGAAAGGTAAAAATGTCGTTGTCTTAGGTGGTGGTGATACTGCAATGGACTGTACTCGGACTGCTATTCGTCAAAAAGCTGATCAGGTTTTTTGTGCTTATCGTCGTGATGAAGACAATATGCCAGGTTCTAAGAATGAAGTACAGAATGCTAAAGAAGAGGGCGTTCAATTTTTATGGAATCGTCAGCCAGTAGAAATTGTCGGTGAAAATGGCAAGGTTATAGGTATTAAATTAATTACCACTGAATTAGGTGAGCCTGATGAGCGTGGTCGTAGACGTCCTGTTCCTATAAAATGTTCAGAAGAAATTGTTGCAGCTGATGCGATTTTGATTGCTTTTGGTTTCAGACCTAATCCAGCTGACTGGTTTAAAGATTTTGATATTACCTTAGATGAACGTGGTAGAGTGGTTGCAGCTGCAGAGCAAGAATTTCAATATCAAACCAATAACCCAAAAATCTTTGCTGGTGGCGACATGGTTAGAGGTTCGGATATAGTAGTGACAGCGATAGCTGAAGGTCGTCATGCAGCAGAAGGTATTTTAGATTACTTGGATGTATGAGAAGAGCAGTGTTAAGTGAGAAGTATTAAGTACTAAGTTCGGATCAAAAAATTCTTGATCTTATCTTTTTCTTAACACTTATCACTTAGCACTTAATACTATTTTTTATATTTGGAAATAAGAATGAGTGAATTAAAGAACGACCGTTTTCTAAAAGCCCTATTACGTGAGCCTGTGGATATGACGCCAGTGTGGATGATGCGTCAGGCGGGGCGTTATTTACCAGAATATAGAGCTACTCGTGAAAAAGCGGGTAGTTTCATGGATCTTTGTATGAATGCTGAGCTGGCTTGTGAAGTCACAATTCAGCCGTTAGAGCGTTATGCTTTAGATGCAGCTATTTTGTTTTCTGATATATTGACTATTCCTGATGCCATGGGCTTAGGTTTACGTTTTGCTCAGGGTGAAGGGCCGAAATTTGATAAGCCTATTCGCTCTATTGCTGATGTGAATGTATTGGGTGTGCCTGATCCAGAGGGTGAGTTACAATATGTCATGAATGCTGTGCGTACTATTCGTAAAGAGTTAGATGGTCGGGTACCCTTGATTGGTTTTTCTGGTAGTCCCTGGACCTTAGCAACTTATATGGTTGAAGGTGGTTCTACTAAAGAGTTTGGTAAAGTTAAGGGAATGATGTTTGATGAGCCTCAGACCATGCATAAGTTATTGGATACTCTGGCTCAATCAGTTACTTCTTATTTGAATGCTCAAATTGCTGCCGGTGCTCAGGCGGTGATGATTTTTGATACTTGGGGTGGTGTTTTAACACCACGTGATTATAAAGAATTTTCATTACGTTATATGCAGCAGATTATTGACGGTCTTACTCGTGAAAATGATGGTAGAAAAGTACCTGTAGTATTATTTTCTAAAGGTGCTGCTGGCTGGTTGGAAGCAATGGCTGATACTGGCTGTGATGCATTAGGTGTAGACTGGACTTTAGATATGGCTGATGCTCGTGCTCGAGTAGGTGACAAGGTTGCCTTACAGGGTAATATGGATCCTTGTGTGCTTTACTCAAAACCTGAACGTATTGAGCAGGAAGTGAAAACTATTTTAGAAAGTTATGGTTCTGGTAATGGACATGTTTTTAATCTTGGGCATGGTATACACCAGCATATTAATCCGGATAATGTGACAGCATTTGTTGATGCAGTTCATGAACATAGTAAAGCTTATCATAGCTAGTGCCTATTCATACCTGAGTGCACTTTCTGCGGGGCGTAAATAGCTATTTCTTTTGCTCTTAGCTTTTACTACTTTGCTTGCAAAGAAGTTATCATGTGCCCCCTTCTAGCAAAAATAGGGCCAATGAAGGCAAAAATGTGGAAGTAAGATCAAGGGAAAGTTAAAATCCACGTTAATTTAATATTTTATTCATATAGAGAGTTCTACCTTGAAAGAAGCACTGCAGCAATTAATTAGTCAGGCTATACAGTCATTAATTGATAATGAATCTTTGTCTGTTGAAATGCCTATTATAAAAATTGATCGTACTCGTGATAAAACGCATGGGGATTTTGCCGCTAATATCGCCATGATGTTAGCTAAGCCTGCTCGAAAAAATCCACGTGATATAGCAGTAATGATTGTTGAAGCACTACCTGAGAATGATTTTGTTGAGCATGTTGATATTGCCGGGCCGGGTTTTATTAATTTTTTTGTCACTGATAATTCTCGTTTGAGTGTTGTTAATAATGTGCTGGTTCAGGCAGATCGTTTTGGTTGTTCTGAAAAAGGCCAGGGTAAAAAAGTTCAGGTGGAATTTGTTTCTGCTAATCCAACAGGACCACTGCATGTAGGGCACGGACGCGGAGCAGCCTATGGTGCTACTTTAGCAAATTTATTAAAAGCAGTGGGTTATACAGTTCATAGTGAATATTATGTCAATGATGCAGGGCGGCAGATGGATATTCTGGCTACTTCTGTATGGTTGCGTTATTTACAAAATCAGAAGGTGTCTATTGTTTTTCCTGCTAATGCCTACAAGGGTGATTATATTCTGAATATTGTGGCTGAAATATCACAGGAACATGGTGATTCCTATGTGGTGTCTGCGGATGAAGTGATGAAAGATCTGCCTCTGGATGAGCCAGAGGGTGGTGATAAAGAAAAATATATTGATGCTTTAATTGACAGAGCCAAAACCTTATTAGGGGATAATCGTTATCGCTATGTATTTGAACTGGCTTTGAATTCAATTTTAGATGATATACGGAAAGATTTAGAAGAATTTGGCGTGCATTATGAAGAATGGTTTTCTGAACGTTCCTTGATGGATAAAGGCTTAGTTAATAAAAGTATTGAGCGCTTACGAGAAAATGATAGGGTTTATGTCGATGAAGCAGAAAGTAAGAGTACTTTATGGTTCAGATCTATTGATTTTGGAGATGATAAGGATAGAGTACTACAGCGTGATAATGGGCAGACTACCTACTTTGCTTCTGATATTGCCTATCATATGGATAAATTTGAGCAGGGTTATGATACGGTTATTGATGTTTGGGGTTCAGATCATCATGGTTATGTGCCCAGAGTTAAAGCAGCTTTGACTGCATTAAATTATGATGCTGAAAAATTAAAAGTTTTACTAGTTCAGTTTGCTAATCTTTATCGTGATGGTGAAAAAGTACAAATGTCTACGCGTAGTGGCTCGTTTGTCACATTAAGAGAATTGCGTGAAGAAGTGGGCTCTGATGCCGCACGTTTCTTTTATGTCATGAGAAAATGTGAGCAACATCTTGATTTTGATTTGGATTTGGCAAAATCCAAAAGCTCTGAAAATCCAGTTTATTATATTCAATATGCACATGCTAGAATTTGCAGTATTTTTAGACAGTTAGATGAGAAAAAAATTAATTATGATCAGATGCAGGGTTTAGACAGTTTGTCATTACTGACAGAAGAACATGAAAAAGATATTTTGCAGCAATTAGCCAAGTATCCGGAAGTTGTTGATACAGCTGCCCATCAACATGAACCGCATTTGATCGCTCATTACCTACGTGAGTTAGCAAATGCATTGCATACTTATTATAATGCGCATCATTTTATTGTCGAGGATGAAAATCTTCGTAATACCCGTTTAAGTCTTATTATTGCTGTTCGTCAAGTGATTAAAAATGGCTTGGCTTTGTTGGGTGTTTCAGCCCCTCAGGAAATGTAAGTTGATTTTGGTATAGGTAATAAGTATGGCCGCTAGAAAAAAACAAGCGAATAAAAAAACGGGTGCAACAAGAAATTCAAAGTCTGGTTCTTCTACACTTAAACGCTTAATTATTGTCTCTCTTGTCGTTTTATTTGCTGCATTTCTTATGTATTTAGATAATATGCCTATCAGTGATAAGCAAGTAGAAAGCTCTAAGAAACAAGTGGTTGAACAGAAAAAAGAAAAATATCAATTTGATTTTTATACTGAATTATCTGATCGGGAAGTTGAAACTTATAAAATTGAAGAAGAGCCTGTTGTCATAAAAAAAGCTCCAATGAAAATGCTAGATAAACCTAGTGCTAAAGAAAAACCTCCTACTGCAAAACAAGTGATACGCAAAGAAACACCGGTAGTCAAATCCATACCTCAATCAAATATGCTTTACCAATTACAGGTAGGTGCTTTTTCAGACTGGTCCAAGGCAGATGCAATGAAAGGACGTTTGGCATTGCTTGGTGTTGAGCCCAACATTCAGGTGTTTCGTGTAAATGGACAAAAAATGTATCGTGTACGCATTGGTCCGACTACAGATTCTCAAAAAATTGAGCGTATTAATGTACAATTAAAAGCACAGAATATTAATACTTTTATACAAAAAATAAAAATTTAAATTATTGTCTATTTTATAGGGGTTAGCTTAATTTCAACCCTTCGGTTTTGTGCTCGACCCTGGGCTGTATTATTGGATGCTGCAGGGTAATCTTCACCCATACCTCGAGTTAAAAGTCTTTGCGAAAGTACACCTCTAGTTTGAATATAGAGAGAAACTGCATCCGCTCTACGTTGTGATAAGCCCATATTATAATTTGAATCACCGATACTATCTGTATGTCCATAGATATCGATATAAGTATTCTCATATTTATTGAAAACTAATGAAATTGAATTAAGCACACGATAAAAATCAGCTGAAATGTTACTGGAAGCAGTATCAAATGTAATATTTCCCGGCATATTTAGTATAATCGAATTACCGGATCGGGTAACACTAACACCAGTAGCTTCTAACTCCTGGCGTAACTTTGTTTCCTGAACATCCATATAATAGCCAATACCGCCGCCAGCTAAAGCTCCAACACCGGCACCTATTAGTGCTGACTTTCTATTATCTCCTGCAAATACTCCTATAACTGCCACGCTGACAGCACCTATTGCAGTACCTTTTACTGCATTACTGGTTTTTTCCTCTCTGGTGTAGGGGTCTATGGTAGTACAGGCATTGAGAAACATACTGGATATTAAAATACTACTGGCAATAAAAAGTGATTTTTGTTTAAGTTGAATCATTATTGGATACCTTAGTTAAAAAAGAATAAAAATTAATATTATTTACTGTTTCTGTTCTGTATTTTCTTCTTGCTGTGGATTACACCAGTAGCTAATATCTTTATCGACGCGTAAAAAAGCATCCTTATTTTCCTGATCTGTTAAACGAATTTGTTTTTTAGTTTCTTTATCTTCACGATAAAGAAAAGGGGCGGACTTATATTTCTTTTTGGTATTGTTTGCCTCCAGACACATTTTTTCTCTATTGTTATTTTTTTCTTCAGCAGCATTATCTTTGTTGTTTATTGGAGTAAAAGTTTTACTTAGCATATTCATTTTAACTGCAGATTTATCACCTGGCATGGCGGCATAGTGGATATTACCTTCAGAATCGGTCAATTTATAAATTGTTGTATTCTTTTCTGCAAATGTGAAGCCTGATAGAAAAATACAAAAAACAAATAATAGACTTAATAGCATATGTTAAGTCGAAAAAAATTTCATTGTCGTCTCCTAAAAAATAACTTACTTCGATTATAGCGAAGATATTTTAAAAATACATGCCCAATCAGTTATTTTGTGCTCTATGTCTAGTTTATATCTTATTTTTTAACTGACTTGTCTTGACGATGGGGTCCACTTTACAGCTCTTGAGCAGACTTTTGCTTTGGAACAGAACTATTTTGTTTTAGTAAGACAAAGATAATTATGCAGATAATAAAAGGAATAAAGAAAACCCAACGTTTCATATAATATAAACCTAAATTAGAGTGTATAAGAAATTTATTTTAGTAGAACACGATGATAGGCAAAAGCTTGAATTTAGTCCAGTAGAAACAGAAAATTGTAACAATTTGAAATAAAATTAGTAACTACTTAGCATATTGATAAACCAATAAACGTTGAGCATTATGCTCACTTATTTTTAGTACTTAGATTCTTTATTACAAGAGTTCACTACGCTTGCTATGCACGGTTTTTGGTGCAGACAGTTCTAAGTACTAAAAATAAGCAATCATAAGACTTTTGTTAATTTAGAGTGAGTAGTTACTAAAATTATTTTGTAGACTGCTTAGTCATGTATTCTATGAGGTTTTTTCCGACATAGGTATTATCATGAATACCTGAGAATATAGTACTACCTGGGCCATAAGCAAAAATTGGTATCATGGTGGCAGTGTGATGTGTGCTTGCAAAAGTAGAAGGAGAGATTTGTTTTTTTTCAAAAGAACCATCATGAATGGCAAAGCCACCTGTTTCATGATCGGAAGTTGTGATAATGAGTGTTTGTGGATCTTGTTTTGCATATTTTAAACCAATACCCAGTGCATCATCAAAGTCCAGCATTTCATTAAGCATATAGCTATGATCATTTTGATGCCCTGCCCAGTCAATTTGTGAGCCTTCAACAATCAGTAAAAATCCATCTTTATCACTTGTAGAGAGAAATGCAATAGCTTTTTTTGTTAATTGAGTCAGGCTTGGTTTACGAATTCCCGCTTTTCCTGGATGTTTGAGAGCAAATAAACCTATGACTGATTCAGGCGAATTGAAATCTAAAAAATCCTGTTCTGTTTGCAATACTTTTCTATTTTTTTTTAGCTCTGTGATCAAATTTTTATTATCTGTTCTTAAACTATCTGAATTTTCTTTTGCTAAAAAATAAGATCGCCCGCCGCCAAATAATAAATCTACCTGACTTTTAACGATTTGTTCTGCTATTTCATTGTGTTTTTTTCGATTGTCAATATGAGCAATAAAAGCAGCTGGCGTAGCATGTGTTATGGAACTGGATACAACAATACCTGTAGCCATATTATTTTCAATGGCATATTCAATAATAGTCTTAATAGGTTTACCATTGGGTAATAGTGAAATCATGCCATTATTGGTTTTATGACCTGTTGCTAGGGCAGTCCCAGCAGCAGCTGAATCGGTAATAAGAGCATCAGCAGAATGAGTGCTTAATAAGCCGGATACAGGAAACTGTTCAAGATTGAGAGATGCTTTTACTATTTTAGCTGCACTGATTTGAGAAATTCCCATACCATCACCAATGAAGAGAATGACATTTTTAGGAGATGAATTTTCTATGGCATAACTAGAAAAGCTATACGTAATAGAAAAGATAAAGATGAGAAGTTGGTGAATAAAACTGGGCATAGTATGTCTTTTATTAGATGGAATGCTCAGCATAACAGAGAAAAAAAAGCCCAAATAATAAATTATTTGGACTTTTAGGATTATGACAGAAAATGACTATTTATTAGTAAATTCTGGATAAGCCTCCATTCCACATTCAGAAAAGTCAACGCCAGCGTATTCTTCTTCTTCGCTAACACGGATACCCATGACGAGTTTGATAATATACCAGACCACTAGACTGGTAGAGAAAACCCAACCAAAAATAGTAGCAGCACCAATCAATTGACCAGAGAAGCTGACATCGACATTTGTTAGAGGTACTAACATCAGGCCTAGGAAACCAACCACACCGTGTACAGAGATAGCACCAACGGGATCATCTATTCTCATTCTATCTAAAGCAAGGATACTGAATACAACCAGAATACCACCGGCCATACCAAATAGAGTTGCCTGTAAAGGACTTGGTGTTGAAGGCTCAGCAGTAATGGCAACCAGACCTGCTAATGCACCGTTAAGCAGCATTGTTAAATCAGCTTTACCATAAAGAATACGAGCAACGATTAGAGCAGCAATTGCACCACCAGCGGCAGCAGCATTGGTATTTAAGAAAACCATTGCTACTGAGTTAGCATTAGCTATATCGCCTAACTTAAGAACTGAACCACCATTAAAACCAAACCAACCCATCCATAAAATGAATGTACCTAAGGTTGCTAAAGGTAAGTTGGCACCTAAAATTGGTTTAATTGTACCATCTTTTAAATACTTTCCTCTACGAGCACCCAGTAATAAAACGCCAGCTAATGCAGCAGAAGCACCGGCCATATGAACAATACCAGAACCAGCAAAGTCTGAAAATCCTAAGTCGCCTAAGTTATATAAACCAAACACATCAGCACCATTCCATGTCCAGGCACCTTCTAAAGGATATATAACACCAGTCATAACTACTGCAAATATCAGAAATGCCCAAAGTTTCATACGCTCAGCAACAGCACCTGAAATAATTGACATGGCTGTAGCCACGAAAACAACCTGGAAGAAAAAGTCAGAAGCACCAGAATAGATAGAATCACCGGTAAAGCCATCTTCACGTCCGGCAAATTCAGTCAGCTTTTCAGCTACATAGCCATCACCAACGACTAAATCAGTTAGAAACATACTGCCACCGTACATGATGTCATAACCTACAACAAGATACATGGTACAAGAGATGGCAAATAGAGCCACGTTCTTAGTTAGAATTTCAGCAGTGTTTTTAGTTCTGACCAGTCCGGCTTCTAACATTGAGAATCCAGCAGCCATCCACATCACAAGAGCACCACATACTAAAAAGTAAAAGGTGTCCAGAGCGTATTGTATATGATAAATATTTTGTTCCATGAGTAAGCCTCCTATAGAGCTTCTTTGCCAGATTCAGAAGTACGAATACGAATAGTTTGTTCGACTGATGAAACAAAAATCTTTCCATCACCAATTTTTCCAGTATGTGCAGCAGTCTTGATGGCTTCAATTACTTGATCCAGCACTTCAGATGCAATGGCAATTTCAATTTTTACTTTGGGTAAAAAATTGATCACATACTCAGCACCACGATAAAGTTCAGTATGACCTTTTTGACGACCAAAGCCTTTGACTTCAGTAACAGTCATTCCATGAATGCCGATATCAGATAATGCTTCACGCACATCATCTAATTTGAAAGGCTTAACAATAGCTGTAACTAGCTTCATTGATATTTCTCCTGATTCAAAAATAATTTAATAATTGTTGTTATTTTAGGGTTATATAAATGGATTTATAATCTCTTGGTTTATAGCATAAGCATTGAATGTGCCACTTAAAAAAATATTTATATAAACAAAGAGTTAATTGTTGTTAGAAAAGAAAATGATGTTTGTTTTGCACCAATGGTGAGGAGAGTTATATGACTGCACTATTACAATGCACTAGAATGGTGCGTTCGGAAATTATGTAATTATCCGTAATTGATGAGGTATTATTGCTGTTTCTGGGGACGCTCAAGCACATCTCTGTGATGCTCAGTCTCAGCATCCATGCTTCGAAAAGCCCCAAAGCACGTATTATAAAATCATATTCCCGAACGTCCCCTTTGGTTATTTTTCTGTCATTTGAAAAGTCCGAATTTTTGTGATGAAGCTAAGTTTTTAGCAGTAAATAATGCTAGACTATAGAAAATAAAACAAATGAGAAATGAGTAAAATGAATAAACAATTTTTTGATGATTTATCTACAAAAATCAGTGCTACTCTGCCACCTGTTCCGGGTGGAGTTAAGGGTGAAATAGAGCAATCTATTCGTTCTATATTACAGACTACTTTTAATAAACTTGATCTGGTCACCAGAGAGGATTTTGAGATTCAATCTTCTGTATTACAAAAGACACGTTTAAAATTAGAAAATTTAGAGAAAAAACTGACAGAACTGGAAGAACAATTAAATATTAAAAAATAAGGCTCTGTCACATTAAGTGTTGTTTTTCTTTTTTTGTACTATAATCAAATATAGTATAAAAGAGGTAAAATCCTATGAAAAAGAAACTATTGAGCATATTGCTGAATGAAATCAGCCAGTTGGATAAAGATGAGCGAACTGAGATCGGAAAGCTAATACGCCAGCTTGATGATGATAACAAAATTATCTCAATGATTGAATCATCA
>JAUJGA010000186.1:0-8316 GCA_042095675.1 Gammaproteobacteria bacterium | reverse complement strand
AATGGTCATGACATAAAACACCTTCAAAGCGAGGGATAATATTCATGCTATCCCTGGCTTCACTGCCTCTTTTTTCATGAGTCATGAACGAGGTAAAAAACTGATTGCTGGAACAATGTAGCCAGTGGCGTTTACCTGCCACATTAACACCTGTTTCATCAACATACATTAAGCTGGCTTTGGCTAAAGCATCAAATTGTCCTGATTTCTCATAGGCTTCTTTATTGAAGTTATAAACAGAGCATTGACTAATAGGTATATGCAGTTGCTGTTTAAAATATTCTTCTATCCGTTTATAAAGTAACAATTGATATTGTGACATATAAACTGCATGAGCTTTTAATGTATTTCCATATTGTACTGCTTTGGTGACCCCTTCTGGAAAAGGAGCAACATAACGTTTTCCAGAGTCATCTTCCAATACCTGTGCCTGATATTCTGTGACTAAACGTGAAACATAAATATCAAAGAACTGACGCTTTTCAAAACCAACTTCTTTATACATTTTACCCTTAAGCAATGTGCGTTTATCCAGTTTTATTTTTTCAACTTCATCAGGCTCATCTATCTGTTTGGGTGTGCTTCCTTTGTGTCCTTTTTGACCACCTGCATTTTTATCTGTCTTTGCTCGTGTTGATTTTAAGCGATTCGGATCGCTTGAGGGTGGTTTACTACTATTTGAGCTATTTTTATTTACTCTATTCGTTAATAGCTTTACCATCAACAGCAGCATACTCATTACGTTTCTTAATGAAGGTGATAAGTCTTTTTCATTTTTTAGTACTAACTCAACTTCTTTTATGGTTGAGTCGATATCTAAACCGTCTATATTCACGCGGTGCACAAATAGCTATTAATCAATACAGCTATTGTATCATGGGCTTTTTTAGCTCAAATCGATCTGTCGATCGCTTTAAGACATTATAATTCTCCACCCCCGACAGCAGGGTATTCTTTTCCTCTGTTCAGATCGCTATGAATCAATTTGATCGTTTAAGACTATAATCTGACTGCAATCAAAATACTGTCATTTTTAAAAATGTGGCTTAAAATACCTGTCAATTGTTTTTTTTAATCTTTTTTAATTTCATTTACGCTTAATAGTTACGAGTATTTTTTATTTCAATAGCTTGGTTTCCTTATTTTCGATCTAATGTTGCTTTTTTAGTCGATAATTCCAAGCTTCCGAGCTTTCCCACAGCACAATCCCTCTCTATAATCACTTTTTCTAATTTTTTAGCCAGTTGATCACCTTCAGTTTCTAATTCTACGATCTTTTCTTTATATTCTTTGACAACACTACTTTTATTAAAGGCCAAACTCATATTTTCTAAAAACTGTTTCTTCCAGTTCATCAGATTTTTGGGCAACATCTCATATTTACTCACAATTTGATTTAAAGTTTCTCCTCCTTCAAGAAATTCGAGAACCAATTTTGATTTAAATTCCGCACTATATCTTGTTCGTTTTTTACTCATTTTATCCACCTGTTATTTTTAGTAAATTGTAATATTTGGAATAAGAAACTTTCTATAAATGGTTTTAATTTAAGGGATTGTTATAGATCGCCTGTCTCAGGATCTCGAATTTCTGCCAGATGCGCCAAAGCACGTATACTGACACTCTGAATTGCCTGATTTTCTTCCATACTGCGCTTAACTTCGGCTTCAAGGTATACGTGTTCTTATCCTGAAGAAAATCGCGAGCCTCTTTTTGTACAATATGGGCTTTAACACGTGCCCGTAAAATTGAGTGTGTAACAGGTTTTCTGATGTAATCCACTGCACCCAGAGCCATACATCTCTCTTAGTTTTCTACGCTCTCTAAAGAGGTAACAAAAATCACAGAGATTTCGTGTGTATTAGGTTTTAACTTTAGCTATGATAATACAGAATAGCCATCCATATCACGCATTGTGACATCAAGAAGAATTAATTTTGTGCTGGGTTTGGATAAAGCAATTTCCAGAGCTCGCTCACCTGAGTTAGCCATTTGTACCTGGTAAAAGGGTGCTTAAATCTGCCCCATAGTTGCCAGAACTATGGGATCATCATCTACAATTAGAATCGTTGGTTTATACATAATTCAATTCGTTAAAGATTTTTTAAGAAAAATATTAAATCGAGCGTAGAAGGTATTCATACAATTTATCAGTAATATTATCAGCTTATATACCGATGATCAATGAAGATGCTTAATTTATAGGTATAAAGGGAAATTATTTAGTTCAGTATGGCACTGGTCAGGAAAGTTTAGGCAATCGGACAAAAATATTGCTGTTGATCATTTAGTTATTGGTGCACCTGGCGGAATTCGAATCCACGACCTTCGCCTTCGGAGGGCGACACTCTATCCAGCTGAGCTACAGGCGCATATTAGAAGCGGACTATACACTATTGTATGGTATTTACAAATAAATAACGATTTCTATTGATATTTTTACATAATATCACTATGATCGCGAGTTATTTTCTACGCTTATCAGCATTCATTATCTGCTGAAGCGAATTCCGTTTTTTAGGTTTTGATGCTAAATATCTTTAGTATTGATATTTTAGTTACTAACGGAAAGGGTTTTAATCCACACAAACTAAATTTCACATTGATTAACAAGAGTTTAACTGAGTAATATTATGGCTGATCTAAGTAAATACCGTAACATAGGCATATTCGCACACGTTGATGCGGGTAAAACAACCACAACTGAACGTATTTTAAATCTGACGGGTAAGACCCATAAGATTGGTGAAGTACATGATGGTGAGGCAACTACTGACTTTATGGATCAGGAGCAGGAGCGTGGTATTACCATTCAGTCTGCTGCGACTTCCTGTGAGTGGGATGGCCACCGTATGAATATCATCGACACACCGGGACACGTTGACTTCACTATTGAAGTATACCGTTCTCTAAAAGTGTTAGATGGTGGTGTTGGTGTTTTCTGTGGTTCCGGTGGTGTTGAGCCTCAGTCAGAAACTAACTGGCGCTATGCTAATGAATCTGGTGTTGCTCGTGTTATCTTTGTTAACAAACTAGACCGTCTTGGTGCTGACTTCTATCGCGTAGTTGACCAGGTTGAGAATGTATTAAAAGCTAATCCTCTAGTAATGACTTTACCCATCGGTGTTGAAGATGATTTTATAGGTATTGTTGATTTACTTACACGTAAAGCGTGGGTTTGGGATGATTCAAACGATCCTGCAAATTATGAATTGCAAGATGTTCCTGCTGATATGGTTGATAAAGTTGAAGAGTACCGCGAACAATTAATTGAAACAGCTCTTGAGCAAGATGATGATTTGATGGAAGCATATCTTGAAGGTGAAGAGCCTTCAATCGATGATATTAAGCGTTGTATTCGTAAAGGTACGATTGCACTTGATTTCTTCCCTACACTTTGTGGTTCTGCGTTTAAGAACAAGGGTATTCAGCCGGTATTAAATGCTGTTGTTGATTATCTTCCTGATCCAACGGAAGTTAAGCCTCAGCCAGAAGTGGATATAGATGGAAATGAAACTGGTGAATTTGCCATTGTTGATGCAGAAGGACCTGTGCGTTCTTTAGCATTCAAAATTATGGATGACCGTTTTGGTGCATTAACCTTTATGCGTATTTATTCTGGTCGTGTTGAAAAGGGTATGAACTTATTAAACACCTTTACTGGAAAGACTGAGCGTATTGGTCGTATTGTTGAAATGCATGCGGATTCACGTGAAGAATTAGATTATTGTGAAGCGGGTGATATTGTTGCTTTCGTTGGTTTGAAAAATACTCAAACCGGTCATACTTTAAGTGATACTAAAAATGTTGCCACATTAGAGCCGATGGTTTTCCCTGAGCCTGTTATCTCGATTGCTATCAATCCTAAGGATAAGGGTGGTTCTGAGAA
The DNA here is from genome assembly GCA_042095675.1 of Gammaproteobacteria bacterium. GTDB lineage: Bacteria > Pseudomonadota > Gammaproteobacteria > GRL18 > GRL18 > GRL18. The sequence goes on along the minus strand of JAUJGA010000186.1, from coordinate 4,427 downwards.
AATGGGTATTGCTCTGAATAAGATGGTTAAAGAAGATCCTTCTTTCCATGTTGAAACAGATGAAGAAAGTGGCGAAACGATTCTTAAGGGAATGGGTGAGTTACACCTAGATATTAAGATTGATATTCTTATGCGTACCCATGGTGTTGAAGTTGAAGTAGGTAAGCCTCAGGTAGCATATCGTGAATCCATCACAAAAATTATTGAAGATTCTTATACACATAAGAAACAATCAGGTGGTTCAGGTCAGTTCGGTCGTATTGATTATACTATCCAACCGGGTGAAGTGGGTAGCGGCTATACATTTGAGTCAACTGTTACAGGTGGTAATGTCCCAAGTGAATACTGGGGTGCTATTGAGAAAGCATTCGGTAGGATGATGGCTGAAGGTGTTTTAGCTGGATTCCCTGTGGTTGATGTTGCTGTTAACTTACAAGATGGTGCTTATCACGCGGTGGATTCATCTGCAATGGCATTTGAATTAGCAGCTAATGGTGCTTATCGTCAATCTATGACAAAGGCAGGACCTCAATTACTTGAACCTATAATGAAGGTGGACGTATTTACGCCAGAAGATCATGTTGGGGATTGTATTGGTGACTTGAATCGTCGTCGCGGTATGATCAAGGATCAGGAATCAACTCCTACAGGCGTTCGCATCAAAGCCGATGTGCCTTTAAGTGAAATGTTTGGTTATATTGGTGATCTGCGTACTATGACTTCTGGTCGTGGTCAGTTCTCCATGGAATTTTCTCACTATAATGCATGTCCTAAGAATGTTGCTGAAGAAGTGATTAAAGAAACTAAAGAGCGTAAAGAAGCTAAGAAGAAGAAGAAGTAAAACTTAGATTTTCTTTTTGCTGTTGTGATAGGCGAATATTCTAAAACAGGATATTCGCCTTTTTTATTACCCACTTTTATTAAGTTATCAATTAAATAATGAATTGTCATCAAGGTTGTGGGGCTTGCTGTATTGCTCCTTCTATTTCAACTGCAATCCCGGGCATGCAGGATGGTAATGCTGCAGGTGTACGATGTATTCAATTAGATAAGCAAAATAATTGTAAAATATTTGCTCAGTCTAGCAGGCCAAAAGTCTGTTCAATATTTCAAGCCAGTGAAGAATTTTGTGGTAATTCAAATGAATTTGCATTACAGCGTTTAACGTTACTTGAAAAACAAAGCCTTTAGCCAAACTTAAGAATGATCTCTTAGCAAATATAGAGTGTATGGAAAATAAATTGGAAAAAAAAGAAGTACAAGATAAACAAGAAGATGAACCCGTTTATCATCATCAATTACTGGGTAAATCTATTACTGTTTTGGGCACCGCTCATGTATCCAAAGCCAGTGCTGATAAAGTTAAAGAATTATTGGCGACAGGTCAATATGATGCGGTAGCCATTGAGCTTTGCCTTAGTCGTTATAATAGTATGATTGATCCTGATAATCTGGCAAAGATGGACTTATTTCAGGTCTTTAAAGAAGGTAAAGCCTCTATGGTGATAGCTTCTTTAGCTTTAGGTGCTTACCAGCAGAAAATGGCTGATGAATTTGGTATCGAGCCAGGTGCTGAAATGCGTATGGCGATACAGCAAGCACAAGAGATGGAGTGTGATATTCATTTAATTGATCGTGAAGTCGGCACCACCTTAAAACGTGTTTATAGCAATGTACCCTGGTGGAAAAAAATGGGTATTGTAGGAGGTTTGCTTAGTAGTGTTTTTTTTAATGAAAAAGTATCTGAAGAAGAAGTAGAGCGTTTAAAAGAAGGAGATATTCTTGAAACAACTTTTTCTCAGTTTGCAGAAGAAGCCAAAGAACTTTTTGTGCCCTTAATTGATGAACGAGATCAATATATGGCTGCCCGTATAGAACAGGTAGTGGCAGACTCAGATAATCAATCTATTCTAGTTGTTGTGGGAGCAGGGCACCTAAAGGGTATAGAATCTTATCTTATTAAAGATGAGAATATTGATATTGTTGCAGAACTACATGGTAATGCTCAGAAAAAAATTAATGAACTGGATGCTCTGCCAAAGAAAAGTGTCTGGCCAAAATTTATTCCGTGGATTATTGTTGCAATATTGCTCACGGGGTTTACAATTGGCTTTAATAAGAGCACTGATTTAGGTATAGAATTAATTATTTATTGGGTATTAATCAATGGCTCTCTATCAGCCTTAGGTGCCGCTATTGCTAAAGCTCACACTTTGACTGTTATCGGGGCATTTTTTGCAGCGCCATTAACCTCGCTGAATCCCACTATCGGTGCTGGCATGGTGACAGCGGGAATTGAATTATATCTAAGAAAGCCTAATGTGGGTGATTTTAGTGATTTGAAAAAAGATACGACGCATATTTCAGGCTGGTGGAAAAATAAAGTAGCTCGAACTTTATTGGTATTTTTCTTTTCAACCTTAGGTTCAGCTATTGGTACTTATGTGGCTGGCTTTTTGATCTTTGAAAAAATAATGGGGTGACGTTCGGAAAATGTGGGTGTAAAACGTACTTTGGTGTGAAGCTTATAGATTAGGAGGACGCTCAAGCATATCCATGTGTCGCTCAGCCTCGGCATCCATGCCTCGAAAAGCCTCCTAATCTATAAGCCTCACACCAAATTACTTTTACGTCATTTCCCTCACTAAGGGCGTGAAGAGCGAGAGCAAAAGATAAGAAAAAAGTAGAGCACACGAGTGTAAGGGGGAAGCTTAAGCAATTGATTTACCAGAAAATGCTGTCGGTAGTCCTCAGCCTCAGTCCTCCATTCTACCAAAAGTAGGCGCTCTTAGGCGAAGAAGGGGGAAGTTAGAGCAGTTTTACAAGTACTTCTCTGTTCTTTGGCTCTTGCTCTTCCCACCCCTAGCGAGGCAAATGATGCTGGTAGTGAGTAGGGTGTGTTGGTTTATCTTGCTGGTGTTTCTGGAGCCATGGATGGCGTAAGTAAGCGTGCCATGAATGGCTTTAAAGCGTCCCCAGCAAGATAAACCAACATACACTACTCACGGATTTTGCCCCTATCATCATTTATGAACGTTCTTTTTCATGTATACTCGCATCTTCTCGCATTGATCTTCGCGTTCAGCACGTGGAGTAAACCAGATATAGTCAAAGGGAAGTTTTTTTGTCTTTGCATTCCAGTTTTCTGCATAGTCTATAACTTTGTATTTGTCTTCACTGACTTCAAAAAATGCAATACTGACAATTTTTGTATCGGGTCTTTCATTTTTTAGGTAATAAGGAATGCCATAATCTGTTCTAGTATGACCTGAGCCTGCTATTAGAACGACTTTGTTATTTGATAAATCGAGGGTTTTTTGTATTGTCAGAGTCATGGCAATGTCTCTGATTTGTTGACCTAAAAGCATGGGTGAGAGCATTTTTTCGGGCAGCATATCACAATGAGCGGAGAGTATTTCTTTCTCCAGCTCTTTCTTTTGGCTTTCATCATACTGGTACTTTTGTAAGAGTTTTTGATATTCAGGGGTAAGTACTTTTGCACCTTGTTTAATGACTTTTCTAATTTGTTTAGAGCTCATGTTGGCTGCAATAATATTTAAATTGTTTTTGATAGTACTTTTGAATACCGGGCGATATAAAGACCACTCAGGCCAACCGGTTTTTTCCCAACTAACCACTTTAGCAAATTCATCTGTTATTGGATTTTTTTGAATTTGAAATGTTGTGATAGCTTCCTGTTGGTTCTGATTAAGCATTTCAATGGCAATATCTGGTTTTTGTTGAATCAATACATCAATGATTCTAGCCTGCAGCACATGGTGTTGAGGATTATCGTGAGTTTCTCCTAATAAAATAGCATCATAGTGAGAGAGTTGATTATCTAACTCACTTTTAGAAATATATTCTTGTTTGAATACAGCCCAGATTTTGTTGTTCAGAGTATGACTATTTTCTTTATGAGGCTGTGACTGACAGCCTGTTAAAAAAATACTTAGAAAAATAAGAGCTATCAGCAAATAATAGGGTGGTAGAAATTTATATTTGATAAGAGGAAATGGAGTATTTTTTAAGTTTTGAGTAAGGCTGAGCATAGATTTTAATTTTTCCTTAAGGAGCCGTTTTTTTGGAAAGAACGGAAAGAGTAGAACGAACAGCAAAAATCGGTAAAAAATAACCTCACTATACATCAGGCTCTCAGAGTATCATAAAAAAGACTTTTCGCACTAATTTCAAGTAATATTAAAATAATACAATAAAAGCTTGCTTGTTGAAAAACATGAGATCATACTCTTGTTTTTCAACAAGTACAGGCACTTAAATGTTCTTTTTTTGTTCTATATCATTCAGTAGTTGTTTTTAATTTTGACTTCATTGACCAAACAAAAGAAATACCTAAGCTTGTCAGCTCTAAAATTCTATCTCATCTTACTTTAGTGCGATTAAAGACAACCGTGAACATGAAAAAT
>JAUJGA010000185.1:0-2449 GCA_042095675.1 Gammaproteobacteria bacterium | reverse complement strand
AAACACCTGCAGAAATATATGGTGTGATGAAAGAAGTTGCTCCAGAATTAAAACTGGCTGCATGATAGTAAAAATAATAATGGATATTTTATATCTTATTTTTTAATTGAGTTGTCTTGACAATGGGGTCCACAGTAGTTTTACTGTCTGTCACATAATGAAGGATAAAGATCATTATCGTGGAAACACTTCTGCTTATAGGATGTACAGCGATGATAATTAAGGTTGTATAAGTAATTGAAAGCTCGACCAGGTTGTTTAAAAAGGTATATTTTAAGGCTAAAGCAAACCATAAAGCTGTTGCACCATAGCTGCCAATTCTTGAGTCCTTCATAATTGCTAATTTTTGTTGTGCATTCCAACCACCACCAAATCCATCACAGGTATCTGCGAGTCCATCTTCGTGAAAACATCCAGTTAAGAAGATACCAAATAACATAGAAAAGAAGATGGCAACATTGAGTGGTAAAAATAGCTGACTTAACCAAAAGATAAGAGCACATAAAACACCTATTATCCAGCCAATTAGAGGGAAGTAACGACTTGCCTGATTCAGTTTATTTTGACTATAGTCAACAGATGCAGGCACAGGTATTCTGCTTAGAAAAGTCAAAGAAATAAAAAAAAGATTGAGTTGAGACTTAAGAAGATATAAAAGTTTATGGTTAATCAACTCGAACTCCAGCACTTACAAAATTGGCCATATTATTATAAAAACTGGCAGCCGCCTGTAATAAAGGCAGTGCCAGGGGCGGCCCCTGTCCCTTCACCCAAACGCAAATCAAGAGTCAGTAATGGCGTAACTTTAAGATATTCAAGTATTAAATGATGTCCTTGCTCATTGGACTGATGACAAAACACAATATAATCAAGAGCATGAGAGTTTATTTTATAAGCAAGCAGTGCTGCTATAGATGAAATAAAACCATCGACTAATAGCAGACATTTTTTTTCTGCAGCTGCCAGCATTGCACCTACCATTTGTACAATTTCATAGCCACCAAAACAGGCCATGATATCAATAGGAGAATTTAAAATATTTTTATGTAATTGAATAGATTTTTCAATCAGCAGGACTTTCTTATTAAGAATTGTATCATTGATTCCTGTTCTTCGCCCGACACAATTTTTAACTGAGTAGTTAAGTATTGCTGCCATGATGGCAGCAGCTGAAGAGGTGTTGCCAATACCCATTTCACCAAAACCTATGATATTACAACCCGATTTTACGTGCTTATATACTGCATTAGCACCTAGTTGAAGCCCTTTTTCAACAGCTGATTTTTCCATAGCTGCAAACTGACTAAAATTTCTAGTACCAGATCCTAGAGACTGTTTAGTGAGGCGGGGATCTTCTATGTCTGATAATATTCCGGCATCAATAATTTCAAGTGACATTTTATTTGTACGACAAAAACAATTAATTGCTGCGCCACCATTTAAGAAATTGAGCACCATTTGTTGAGTGACAGATGATGGGGCTATACTGATACCTTCTTCTGCAATACCGTGATCAGCTGCAAATATCAGCATGGTTGGTTTATTTATAATTGTTTTATCTGTTTCTGATAATTTTGAACTCTGTTTATCAATAAGAATCCTGATTACTTACAAAGCTCAGCCATATTCAGAAAATATAATATTTGTAAAAACAATATGTTATAGATGAAAGTTTTGAATAATAAGAAATTATATACAATCTTAGAGAAAAAATGACCTGTTTGTATTAGTGCAATAAATCAGCTTTACCGTAGTTATTGGCTTTGGTAGATATATTACATCCAAGAGGTAGCTGAGCTTTGTGGGTAATCATGTATTTTTTTGTCCAGTATTTATGTTTGACATGTTTGTGTGAAGCAGCCATCGCCATGCAGCTAAAGCAGAGTAAAACAAATAGCAGTATCAAGCGGAAAAACATTAATTTAAGCCCAGTCCAATAGTTAAACCCAGTGCGGTACCAATGCTAATAAACATGCCCATCAACATTAAACCTATAGCAATATTACCCTTTGCTAATTGCTCTGGAATACTGAAGCTGACAATGTGACTAAATAAGCGACAACCAAACCACAGAAAAAAACAGAGTTAAAACACAGCCCATGCAGGCATATAAAACATTAAGAAACATAGGGTCAATACTATCAGTCATTATTTATTTCCTTATTATATTAATCTTTTTTATAGAGGTTCTTGAGCCTATAGTGTATTAGTTATGCTAGCTATAACCAAAGGAAGTAGCCTTGGATATGATTTAACTGAGGGTTACAGGACTATTTAAACGATTTAATTTCCAAGCTTCCATTGTCTCAGTATAGTGGACCCCAAGATTTGGACAATAGGTTAAGATATAAGACCTAACCAAATGGGAAACCTAAAAATGAGTAAAAAGAGAAAATCATTCAGCAATGAATTTAAAGCAAAAGTGGCCATTGAAGCCATCAAAGGTCAG
>JAUJGA010000184.1:0-11580 GCA_042095675.1 Gammaproteobacteria bacterium | reverse complement strand
AAACACCTGCTCAAGCATATGGCATGATGACAGAAGTTGTTTCAGAACTAAAATTGGCTGCATAAAAGCGAGCCTATTAACGATGGATATTTTATATCTTATTTTTTAACTGACTTGTCTTGACGATAGGGTCCACTTTAGTTTTATGCTCAGAAATTATAAAGTTAACGTTTTTTTGCCAAAAATAATTTTTAATATTAATCCTGCCTTATCCCATTGTCCTCTTCTGGCTCGATTGAAGGCCTGATAGAATGTCGTGAGATAGGCACTGATAATTGCTTCTGGATAATATTTCCAGGTAAAACGTAATTTGTTTCTAAAAATGTAGAAATCAGATAATAGTGATGATGGATTTTCATTATTTGGTGAACCAATACTACTGCCTTCTTTATGATAAACTTTTGCATCAGGTGCATAACACAGCTTATATTGGCTGTCATTACGAACACACCAGTCAATCTCTTCGCAATAAAGAAAGTAGTCTTCATTCATTAAACCAATATCAAGTAAATACTGTTTGGGTAATAGCCAGGACGCTCCGGCAATATATGAAAGCTGCTTTTCAACAGCCTTATGATCGATATTGGCATCATCTGTTAATCCTCTTCCTAAAGACGTTGAAGCCAGACCTGTCCATTTGTTATAACTGCTGCCACCTAAAGCTTGAATTACAGAAGGGTCATTGTAATAGTAGATAATGCTGCCACAGGTGTTGGGTTTGTCTTGTTGTTCTGAATAATTAATCATATTTGTTAAACAATCCGCTTTGACGACGGTATCATTATTCAGTAGCCAGACATATTTCATGTCAGCACAATTAAGAGCATATCGCAGACCGACATTATTGCCGCCAGCAAATCCAAGATTATCTCCAGTCTGGATTAATATCAGATTATTTTCCTCTGTATCTCCATGCTGTAATTTTTCTGCTTGTTCACGAGTCAGTTCAGTATAGAAAATACCCTTATTAACTGGCGGATAAATCAGGTTTAATAAAGGATTGTGAGTGTGAATCTTAACTTTTGTAATGCCTTTAGCCCAGGATTTAATATAATCCATCGAGTTATCTGAAGAATTATTGTCACACACAATGACCTTGTAATTACTCGATTTTTGGCGAAAAACAGATTCCAGACACTCAACGGTGTCCTGCCAGTTATTCCAATTTAAAATAACGATATAAGTTGTCTCTTCTAACATAGTCATCTCTCTATTGATAAGCTGTTGTTTTATTAATGTTTGAATCTTTTAACTCTCCTGTGAGTTGATTTATTCTTATTAACATTGCTGAAAAAAGAGTCTTCCAGGTGTATTTCTCTTTTATTAAATTTCTAGAGCTTGTTTCTAAAACTTCCCAATCAGGTTGAGAGTGTAATAACACGTCAATACGATTAATCATATCTATTGCATTATCAGTAACTGATATATGAATGTTGTTCTCATAATTCATTCCTTCGCTGCCAACGGATGTGGTCACTGTCGGAATCCCACGAGACATGGCATCAAGTACTTTAACCTTCATACCAGCACCAAACCTTAGAGGGGCAACAAATACACGACTTTGTTGAAAATAATGTTCTAAATTATCAATAAAGCCAGTTAAACAGATTCCTTTATATGGCTTGACAGCATTATTTAAACGCTGATCAGGGTTTTTTCCAACAATATTAAACTTAAGCTCAGGGTATTTTATTAATAGGGTTGGCCAAACTGCATCTATGAACCATAGTAGCCCATCAATATTTGCTTCCCAGCTCAGGGAGCCAATATAAAGCAATGATAGTTGACTATTTTTAAACTGAAGTGAGGGAAGTGCCAGTTGCTCGTCATTGCCCAGATGATAGGTATAGTGACATTTATCTCGGTCGACACCGATTGATTCAAGCGTATCAATGTCATTGGGTGATGCAAACACTAAGTCTGCTCGTTGACAAGCATTTTTTTCAGTGTCTTTAACCCGGAGACTTTCAAAATAACTGATTACTCGTTTTGCGTAACTATGATTAGGATCTTCAGCATAACGTTCAAACATCAGGTAATAGGCATTGTGCTCATGTAAAATGACCTTACCTTTATAGTCATCTGGTACATATTGAAACACTTCATAATGATCAGAAATAACCAGATCATATTGATATATGTCTTCTGCTATTTGCTGTGCAAACGATTCAGATAATGTCCTGTATAAATTTAAAGGAATGCCTTTAAGATAACTTTTAATCAAGTTTGTCAGAGTACGAGGGTGTTTTACTGAGTCTGAATAAAACTGCACTATATTAATATGCTCTAAAAATTCATCGACATACTCTGTATCGTCTTCCTTTAATATTGAAGCCACAGAAACCTGATAATTCTGACTGAGAAACTCCAGAAATTTCCAACTTTTCAGCTTACCTCCGCTGACTGGTGGATAAGGTAATTCCGGTGTCAGAAACAACAATTTTTGTTTGTTCTGTAAATTACTAATAGACATCATAATGCTCCACTGTCTTTAGAAAAGATGACTACAATGGTTTTAAACAATAGTTTAATATCGTATAAAATAGACCATTGTTTCTGGTATCTGAGATCCAACTGGATAATGTCTTCGAAGTTTTTTACACTGGAACGACCATTGACCTGCCACTCACCAGTAATACCTGGTTTAACATCCAGTCGCTGCCAGTATGAAATATAGTATTTATCGACTTCATCAAGAGTTGGCGGCCGAGTTCCCACAAGACTCATTTCTCCCTTTAACACATTCCAGAATTGTGGTAATTCATCCAGACTGGTTTTTCGTAAAAAATTGCCAACACGTGTGATTCTGGGATCGTTCGCATTTTTAAAAATGGCGCCTTTTGCTTCGTTTTTAACTTCATGCTGGCGATATTCGGCATCGGCACACATGGTGCGGAATTTATAAATTGTAAACTTTTTACCAAGCCATCCCATTCGAGTCTGTCCAAAAAATAAAGGCCCATGACTTTCTATCTTGACAGCAATGGCAATGGGAATGATAACTAAAGACGTTATTGCCAGTCCTGCTACGGAACCAAGGATATCAATCAGTCTTTTGCTTCTTGACTTCACGGATGCATGAGTTGTGGGAAGATTATTTATTTTAATACTAGGTTTTGAATGGATATTTTCTTTTAACAAAAAATGTTCAAGCCCCGTCATTTTTAATACAGAGCAAATTTGTTTTCCTGGGTTTATAATGAACAAATCAACGCCCATTTTTTTTGCATCTTTCATACTTTTAACAAGTGCACCGATGCCACTACTATCAATAAATTGAGTTTTACTAAAATCTAATAATAGCTGGCCATTTCTAGTGATGCTTTGGCAATAAGAGATACAAAGAAATGGGAATGATTTTGCTTCCAGAGCACTAAATCGTTCAGGCATTATCATTGTATTCATTATCTGTTTGTCCATAATATTGGTTTCCAAATTTAAAACTGCACTCATGATTGATACCTCTTTAATTGAGTTAGAATATTCAGGATTATTTACTTATTAGTAAATTAACTTTATTGCTCAATTTCTTTAAATCCAGTGGTTTTGTGATATAAGCTTCAGCTCCTGAAGAAAAAGCCTGCTCAATATCTCGCATCATATTTTTTCCTGTCATCATAATGACAGGAATTGCTCTGGTTTTTCCATTTGTCTTAAGTTGTCTTAAAACATCCAGTCCACCCAGAATAATCTTGTAATTCTCATGAGACATTAATCTGGCTTTAGCCAACAGGCTAATTGAAAGATCATCATCGATTAGTAAAACTGATGGCTTAAAAAAAACATGAAACATTCCTCCGTTAAAAATTATTCACATATTCACTATTAAGCAAGCCCTGCGCCAGTTAATGATTATCTATTTAAGTGTATGATTATAAAATGAAAGTTTGTTTTTTTAATCATATAGATGGTTAGCTTGTTAAAATGATACTTTCTGAATTTGAAAATGATTCGCATTATGCGAATTGAAAAATTATGCCTATATGTTTAAATTAAATAGTAAAAAAATGGTGATGAGTTTATAACTGACAGGATGTTATACTATTCCCTATAAAGAAGACCCTGTTGCTAAATTTTTACTAAACAGACTATTCAAACTGAGGTATTCGTTTCATATGAAAGATGAACAAATTAAGCTTTTACTGGTGGAAGATAGTGAATCTTTATCTCTTGTCTATCAGAGCTATTTAAGAAAAGAGAACTATGCCGTAACTGCAGTAATGAACGGTCAACAGGCATTAGATTCAATCAATAATAACTTTCCTGATATTATGCTATTGGATATTAACCTTCCGGATATTTCTGGTATAGAGATACTCAAACAATCTCAGGAAGAACACTGGCCCGCAGCAATTATTGTCATAACAGCGGATGGTTCAGTAGATATGGCTGTAGAAACTATGCGCCTGGGTGCAGCTGATTTTGTCAGTAAGCCTTTTGATGCCAACCGTTTAATTGTCACTATAAAAAATGTGACTGAGAAACTAAAGCTTAATCAAATAGTGAAAATGTATCAGGAAAACTATGCCAGAGATACATTTCATAGTTTTATTGGCTCATCACTGAAAATGCAGGCAGTCTATCGAATTATTGAAAGTGCAGCATCCAGCAAAGCCAGTGTATTCATTACGGGTGAAAGTGGTACAGGTAAAGAGCTATGTGCAGAGGCTCTATATCGGGAAAGTACAAGAAAAGAACAAGCTTTTATTCCCCTCAATTGTGCCGCAATTCCTAAAGAATTAATGGAAAGCGAAATTTTTGGGCATATAAAGGGGGCTTTTACAGGAGCGCAAAAAGAACGTGAGGGTGCTGCCAGCTTAGCCAACCATGGTACGCTCTTTCTTGATGAAGTTTGTGAAATGGATATGGAGTTGCAAAGCAAGTTATTACGCTTTTTGCAAACTGGTACCTATCAAAAAGTGGGTAGTAGTAAAATTCAGCAATGTGATATTCGCTTTCTTTGTGCAACTAACCGAGATCCTATGGAAGAAGTTAAAGCCGGTCGATTTAGAGAAGATTTATATTATCGACTGCATGTTATACCCATTGAAATACCACCGCTGAGAGAGCGAGATGATGATGTAATACATATCGCTCGTCATTTCTTAGACAGCTATAACAAAGAAGAAAATAAAACATTCAAATCATTTTCCTTTGAAACTGAGCAAATATTACTGCAATACAATTGGCCTGGAAATATCAGGCAATTACTCAATGTGATTAGAAACATTGTGGTTCTGAATATAGGTAAAATAGTGACACCTGAAATGCTACCCCCTCCACTAAATGATATATCGAGTGCATTAATTACTAATAAATATTCCTCACCTGATGAGTTGGAACAGCCTTCTGCTCAGATACAAACTCAGAATACTCATATTAGTCGTCCGGGAGGATATCAGATTATTCCTTTGTGGAAAGTGGAGAAAAAGGTGATCAATGAGGCAATAGATGCTTGTGATGGTAATATCCCACAAGCTGCCGCTCAACTTGAAGTCAGCCCGTCAACCATTTATCGAAAAAAACAAAGCTGGGATGAAGAACCTGAATAAGCATTATAATGCTCCTTTATAATGATTTAGAAAATAATGATAGGTTTGTTTCAATCCGGTATGAAGATCGATCAAGGGTTTAAAATCTAATTTCTTGTGAAATGACTTATTACAGCCTGATGAAGGGTTAATATAGCCTGCTTCTTGCGAAGTTGTCACAATTGGTAATGACTTCCCTGATATGGTTAAGAGTATTTTAGAAATTACTTTGCTAGATGTGGTTTTGCCTGAACAGATATTAAAAATCTCATTTTTATTACTGGGTTGTTGGGCATAGGACATAGCACTGATTAAGGCATTAACTGCATCATCAATATAAAGAAAATCATGACACTCCCAGTCCTCTTTAGGAATTGGTACAGGATTATTGTTAATAATAAATTTGATAAAATTAGAAATATCTCTGGAATAGGGTGATGTTAATTTTTGGCAAGGCCCATAAACGTTAAAAAAACGCAAGCCTATGGTATTTACTTCGTGTTTAATGCCTGCTACACGTGCATGCAATTCACAACAGACTTTATCTGCACTGTATTCACTAATGGGTCTTACGATGTCACTTTCTTTCAGGCTCATTTTAGCATTATCACCGTAGACGACGGCAGAAGATGCATAAACCACAGGTATTGCTTCTCTGTCTTCATTTTTTCTAGCAAGATTGAAAACATTAATTGAACCTTGTAAATCTGTATTGATTAACCTCTGATTATTTTGTTTATAAGGTAAATTTGCTGCCAAATGATAGCAACCATCAATGTCTTTCATTAATGATTCAATGCCTTCACTATTATTAATATCTCCATGAAAAAAATCACATGTTTTAGGAATTAGAGTCGTAGAGCCTGATGACAGGTTATCAATAATTTTGACTTTATGTCCCTGACTTATCAATTGGTGACTGAGCTGTGATCCGATAAAACCACATCCTCCTGTGATTAAGTAGCTTCCCATTGTGTTACCTCAAGAAAATAATTGTGAATGAAAAATAAATAGATAGGAATCAAAGAGCAATTTTCTTGCCAATCACTTTAAAAGCTTATATTTCAATAAAAAATTATAAAATAAAACTGTTTTTCACAGTCAAATTTTCACAGTAATTATTGAAATATGCAAAACAATCCAGAATAAGAAGATACTTTATTTGCAGAATGCAAATCTGAGCTAAAAATTATTTGAACATCAATGGGAAGTTATGTTTATGTGCTTGAATTAAATAAACAATATTTAAAATGGAATGATTTTTGCAGTTGTATCTATAATCACAATCTAAAGAGATCACCTATGCACAAAATTATTGACAGTTTACTTCCTGGGTTTATCCGGAAAATCTTATTTGTGATTGGCTATGTCAGTCTTATTGGGCCTTCTCGGGCGGTTGAAATTAAGAAACGTGCAGATAGAAATTTGACGGAACTCTATGGAATCTATTATTTTCATATTCTTATTTATGAAACGGCATTAAGGCTGAGTTTGTTTTTGATTTCAGTCTTCCTTGTGGAATATTTTATGGATGATGATTTTTTTTCATTGTTTCGTATGGATTTGTTTTTCTTTTGGTTATTGGGTGCGGGGTTTATGCATCAAGCCTTCTATTATATTGGTGTGATTTACCTAAAAAAAAATGGCATGCGAGTATATCGTTTGGGACGAAATCTATCTTACGCGGTATTACCGGCAATTCTTTCTGCCCTTGGTGTTTTGATGATACAAAGCTATAATCAAATAGAACTTTTTAGTGGTTTAATGGTTGTAGAGGTCTCTGGATTGGTTTATATATTGTTTTCACTGCTTGGCATTATTGAGGCATTTGTCCAGAAAGGGGCAGCAATAAGTTTAGGTGTTACTGATATTCCATCAGCTCATTAAGTTTTTTTATACTGATAGTTAATTTACACTTGGCACTAATAAATAACTGGAGTTATTATGAATAAAGGCTATACTTTTATAGGACTGATTTTGATTATGAGTTCTTTTTTTAATGTACAGGCAAAAGATGAAGTTATTGATATTCCAGAATATACTTTTGCTGTGGTTCCTCAGCAGTCAGCCAGCAAATTGGCTCGTTTGTGGACACCAATTCTAAACAAAGTTGGACAGGATGCGGGTGTTATTTTGAAGTTTAAAACTGCACCTAATATTCCTGCATTTGAAGAGCGTCTATTCAATTCTGAATATGATTTTGTTTATATGAACCCGTATCATTATACCGCATTTCATAAGAAACCAGGTTATCAGGCGATTGCTAAAGCAGCAAATAAAAGAATAAAAGGTATTGTTGTTGTAAGAAAAGACAGCCATGTGACTCAGCTGAGCCAATTAGAGGGTGAAACCTTAGCATTTCCTTCACCAGCTGCTTTTGCTGCGACCATTTTACCGACAACTTATTTTTCAAAAATTGGTTTAAATATTACTCCAAAGTATGTTTCGTCACATGATTCGGTATATCGTGCGGTTGCACAAGGACACTTTCCTGCAGGTGGTGGTGTTGTGCGTACATTTAAAAATATGACGCCAGACATTCGAGAGCAATTGAAGATTTTATGGGAAACTGAAAAATATACACCTCATGCATTTTCAGTTCACCCCAGAGTTGATGCCGAAGTAAAAAATAAAATTCAAAAAGCATTCATAAAATTAAGTCAACAGGAAGATGGAAAGCAGCTTTTGAGTACAATAAAACTTAAAGGTATTACGAGTGCTAAAGATGAAGACTGGAATGATATTCGACAACTTAACATTCAGTTATTAGATGATCTTATTCGATAGGTTTTTATAAATTTAATGGAGTTCTTTTGAGTTTTCGCTTAAAAACCATTCTTGGTATTGCTATAATAGAAATGACTCTATTGATTATACTCATCTTTAGCGTCTTATCTTTTTTAAATTCTTCTCATGAGGAAGAGCTAAATCAGCGTGCTTCCAGTACGGTTAAGTTGTTTGCCACAATGAGCAAGGATGCTGTTATTGCCTATGATTTAGCTAACCTTGAAGATTTTATCTCAGAAATATTAAAAAATGATGATGTTGTTTATGCCCGCATATTAAATGATTCAACGGTTCTGGCTCAGGGTGGAGATGCTTTATTCCTCAATAAACCTTTTGTTCATGATCACTTGCTTGCAACAGTGGATGATGGTGTCTTTGATGCATTTGCTGTCATTAAAGAATCAGGCTATGCCTATGGAAGAGTAGAAATAGGCCTGTCAATTGATCGAATTCAACAGGTTCTTGCCCAGGTTCGACAATGGGTAATAGTGATCGCTGTTATAGAAGTGACCCTTGTGTCAATATTTTCATTTATTCTTGGAACCTGGTTAACCCGTCAATTAATGTCATTAAAAAAAGCCTCTGAAACAATCGCTTTAAAAGGCCCTGGCTGTCAGGTTGAAACACATGGTAGTGATGAAGTGGCTCAGGTTGCCCATGCTTTTAATAAGATGTCATCGCGTTTACAACGTTCTTATTCAGATTTAAAACATACAAGTATTGCATACCAAAAAATGGCTGAGTTGGCAAGTCAAAGTGAGGCACTCAATGCAACTGTTTTGTCTGCATCGCTTGATGCGGTAGTGACGATTGACAGTAATGGGAAGTTTATTGAATACAATCAATCTGCTGAAGAAATTTTTGGCTATAGCAAAGATCAGGTGATGGGTGAATCAATGGCGGAACTCATTGTGCCAAGAGAGTTTCGTGCACTTCATCATCAGGAATTACGTCGATATCTGGAAACAGGCAGAGGAGAAGTGCTTAATAAACGTCTGGAGCTTAAGGGCTTGAGAAAAAATGGTGAGATCTTTCCAATTGAACTGACGATTACTCCCATTGAAGCCCAGGGAAAAATATTTTTTACGGCATTTGTCCGTGATATAACAGAACAGGAAAATGCCAGAAAAGAATTAAGGGTTGCAGCTCAGGCATTTGAGGCTCAGGAAGCGATATTTATTAGTGATGCCGATAACCGAATTATACGCGTGAATAAGGCATTTACCCGAATTACAGGCTACTCGTCTGATGAGATTATTGGTCATTCGCCTAAAAAATTATCATCAGGCACACATGATGCAGCGTTTTATCAATCCATGTGGTCTGCTATTGGAGATAAGGGTTCCTGGGAAGGTGAGATTTATAATATGAGAAAAAATGGTGATATCTATCCAGAGTGGTTAGGTATTTCTGTGGTTAAAGATGAAGAAGGAAAAAGATTATACTATATTGCTCATTTTATTGATATTAGCAAACGCAAGGCGGCAGAACAGGAATTAAAAAACGCCATGGAAGAAGCTGAAAAAGCAAATGAAGCAAAAAGTCATTTTCTTGCGACAATGAGTCATGAAATAAGAACGCCAATGAATGCTATTTTAGGTACTCTGGGCTTAGTACAAGAAACTAAGTTGGACAGTGAACAAGACAAGTTCATTAAAACGGCACAAGGATCGGCAAAATCTTTATTGCATATCATTAATGACATTCTGGATTTTTCAAAAATTGAAGCGGATAAGTTGGCAATTGAAGAACATGCATTTTCATTAAGTACATTAGTTAAAAATATCGAAGATATATTATCGGTTAAAGCAAAAAAACAAAACAACCAAATCATTACAATGATTGATGATGAAATACCGGATATCATAAAAAGCGATCCTGGCCGACTGGAACAGGTTATATTAAATTTAATGACCAATGCTGTTAAATTCACTAAAAATGGAAAAATAATTTTACATATTTCTAAAGTAGAACAGAAGAGTGCAGAAATTACCTTACGTTTTGAAATAAAGGATGATGGTATTGGCATCCATGAGGCTGATCAGGAAACACTTTTTGATGAATTTACCCAGGTTGATGGACAGTCAAATCGACGTTTTGAAGGAACGGGACTCGGGTTAGCGATCTGTAAAAAAATTATTCATCTATTAGGTGGAAATATTGGGTTGGAAAGTCAGTTGGGCCAGGGGAGTCTCTTTTGGTTCACTATACCAGTTGTTGCAGATGAAACAATGCCTGATAAAACTGTAGCATTAATTGATGATGAACCCTTAATGAATCAATCCTTGAATATTCTTCTCGCTGAAGACAGTGAAGCAAACGTTATTGTTGCAATGTCAATTCTAGAAAAAGCGGGGCATAAAGTTGATGTGGTTGAAAATGGCATAGAAGCTATTATGGCGGTTGAAAATACAATGGATAGTGATCATTTCTATGACGTAATTTTGATGGATTTGATGATGCCTGAAATGGATGGACTGACAGCGACACGTCAGATTAAAACTCTGCCAGAACCACTATCAAGTATTCCAATAATTGCGATGACTGCTAATGCAATGAAAGGTGATAAGGAGCGTTGTCTTGATGTAGGGATGGATGACTACCTGTCCAAACCATTTGATACAAAGGTGTTGCTCAGGAAAATCCAACGTTTAACTGAAAATAACATTCATGATGCTGTGATGCCTGAAATTGCTGAAAGTTTACCATCTTATAAGTCGCTGCCTATTTTGGATAAAAATGTACTAAAACAAATGGCACAAGATACTTCAGAAGAACTTGTTCCGGAAATGGTGAATGTGTTTATTAAAGAATTAAACACACGTCTGCAAAAG
The DNA here is from genome assembly GCA_042095675.1 of Gammaproteobacteria bacterium. Classification (GTDB taxonomy): domain Bacteria; phylum Pseudomonadota; class Gammaproteobacteria; order GRL18; family GRL18; genus GRL18. Next base: position 428 of record JAUJGA010000184.1, on the reverse strand, counting down.
ATTAATAAAGCAATCAATGATTATGATCATGATGTGATTGGGCAAGAGGTACATGCTTTAAAAAGCAGCTCAGGTACGTATGGTGCAAAACAATTACAAGAGCTGGCTAATGCAATAGATTTAACCTATAAATCAAGTGAAAATAAAAAATTGTTTGAGTTGACTACTCAATTACCAGATTTGCTGAATAACACAATGGATATTTATAGAAATGAATATCCCCTGTCATTGTAAAATCAGGTTTGGGTAATCTGCACTGACTCATGTTTGAGCTACACTGTCAAAGTGGCTCTTCTCCGCTTTGATGAGTGAACTATTGTTCAAAATAGAACATGCTCTTGTCATCAGGAACAGAAGTTTGTCTAATCTTTAACTTGAAGTATTCAGTATCTCGAATTCCTCTAGCTCGTTTTCTTATTAAGCCAATA
>JAUJGA010000183.1:0-2809 GCA_042095675.1 Gammaproteobacteria bacterium | reverse complement strand
GCCTTCATCGTTGTACGATAAGGCTCCATAAAAACTTTATGCCTATATTTTGGTATCCAGACAAAATGATACATTAGCCTAAAGACATGATGCGTATTTCTTTGAAGTTCCATGTACTGAATAATATAGACAGGGACAAGCCCTGTCTACACTATTCAGTACGGGGGCAAGCCCCGAGATTTTCGCTACGCTCTGTTAAATATCAGTTCTTCTCAGGAGGAAATTATTGTACCCGTTTCCTAGGATGTGTATATTGCTGTAGAACAGTTTCCAGCAACAGGTCAATACCTATTACTATGGTTAGCTCCAGAATATGGGTTTCGTGCAACTCATCGTCACTTGGCTCAAAAACTGTCTGAACAAGGTATTGAAGTTTGGCAAGCTAATATAACAGAAGCACTTTTTTTACCACAATCACCGACCTCTCTGAAACAGTTAAATGGTGAATATATTGCTGATTTAATGAGTTATGCATATAAAATCACAGGTAAAAAAATTGTTGTTGCTGGTGATTCTTATGCTGCAATTAGTGCATTACGAGGTGCTCATCAATGGCAAGAACGTAAACATGCTGAAAAATATTTTGTTGCTGAAATTCTTTTTTATCCCTTTGTTTATGCCGCCATTCCGCCTCTGGATCTCCCTCCTGAATTTATGCCTATTATTTCTGACACTAATATTCCTATTATGATTTATCAGGCTCAAAAAAGCGGTAATATTAAACAATTTGAAGGACTACTTGAAATGTTACAACAACATGGTAACCCCGTATACACAAAGTATATGCCTGATGTCATGGGCTTGTTTTATAGTGAAAACCCAAATAAAGCTATTGAAAAAAATATAAAGTATTTACCTAAAAATATAAAAAAAATGATTAAAGTACTGGAAAAATATACTATCTCAGAAACTGTGGTTCCTCTTGAAAAAATAGATTTAGATAAAAGTGGTATTAATAGTTATCTGAAAGAATTTAAAGGAAAAATTCAGCCTGTTTCAATAAATTTAAAAGATGCAAATGGTCAAGATTTTTACAAGAAAGATTTTAAAGATCAAGTTACTGTGGTTAATTTTTGGGCAACATGGTGTCATCCCTGTGTTGAAGAAATCCCATCTTTAAATCATTTAAAAAAGAAAATGTCAGGCCAGAAATTTGAGCTAATTTCAATTAATTATGCCGAAGATAGTAAAACGATTCTTGAATTTATACCGCTGATCAATGAAGGTGCTTGATTTATAAAAATATAAGGATCATTATATACCTTATGAAAGAAATAAGGTTAATACCAGAACAAAAAGTTGATTTAGATGCGCTTCATGATGCCAGTCGTGATAAGCGTGTTTGTGATCGAATTAAAGCAGTATTGCTTTGCTAAGGTTGGTCAACCAAGATGATATCACAAGCTTTACGTTTGCATGAAACAAGCATTACCAGACATATTGATGACTTTATTAACAAGAAAAAACTAAAGCATGAAAATGGTGGTTCTCAATCATATTTAAGGGGCAGTTACACAGTTAGGATTACACCCTCGGAATGTGATCAACTATCCATCAACTTTTGTTATTGCTCCTGATGGAAAAATTAAATATGGTGTTAATGCTGCTATTGAATGGGATGATCCGGAGTTTATAAAAATAATAAAATCCTTACTCTAAAACTCAGTATCTGTGTGCGAAAATAGAGCACATGCACTATAAAGATACAATTTCAGAAAAACATTATAAATTTATAACGGCTTTTGTGCTTTGAGTTTGGTTTTAATAAACTGCATATGAGGGACATGAATTAACTCTGCTATTTTTCTTACCATATGTTCTTCCATATCATCAAGGTGAGAATCTGCATAGGCAATTGTCCAAAGATTTTCAATAATTTGTATTTTTTGAGTTTGTGAGAAGTGGTTATTAATAAGTTGAGTAAATTGGTAGTAATCAGTAGAAAATTTTAATTCTTCTTCTGCAAGTAAAAATAGTTTATTTAATTCCTGAGTTGATATATTAAAATGTATTCTAATTGCTTTTATTGCCGCTTCTTTTTCATTACTATGTGCTTGGCCATCCTGTAGTATCATCTCAATGAATAGAGCTGTTGTTGCTAACTGCAGTTGATGCGCTTCACTAACTTTTTCTTGTGCTAATGATAGATTACTATCAAAAAACTGTTTTATTTTTTGTAACATAAAATACTAACTCCCTCTCTTATCTCAAATAGAAGATAGGATTATACTCTATTGAGTTTCTAATGAAACAGTGCAGTATAAAAAACAATTAGTTGTCTAAGGGGCTACGAAGCTTAATCAATGATGGTGACTCTATTACGACCATTTTGTTTTGATTGCTACATGGCACTATCAGCAACATCAATCATTTGATGATAAAGGTACTTGCAAAACTAACAATTTAACAGAGCGTAGCGAAAATCTCGGGGCTTGCCCCCGTGCTGAATAGTGTAGACAGGGCTTGTCCCTGTCTATATTATTCAATACATGGAACTTCAAAGAAATACGCATCATGTCTTTAGGCTAATGTATCATTTTGTCTGGATACCAAAATATAGGCATAAAGTTTTTATGGAGCCTTATCGTACAACGATGAAGGCGATTATTCAGAAAATTGGATATGATTACGATATTGATATTGTTGAGCTTGAAATGCCAGAATATCATATTCATATGGTTATCAGGAGTATACCCAGGCAATCACCTAGTGGTGTAATGCAAATAATAAAAAGTATTACCGCTCGTGAATTTTTCAGGATTTATCCTGAAATTAAGAAAAAATACTTCTGGGCGGTAAGTTGTGGACG
>JAUJGA010000182.1:0-7983 GCA_042095675.1 Gammaproteobacteria bacterium | reverse complement strand
ATAGCAGAAAAATCAATCAAGATCCTTAATGGTCATTACTCACAGGTTGCAAAAGGTCTTCGGATCAGTGCTACCAAAAGAAAAATAACAGACAGGGTCAATATTGATAAATGTGCCAGCTATCTGCTGAATAACAAAGAGAGACTGCAGTATGGTACAGCGTTAGAATATGGTCTGCCTATTGCAAGTGGTATGATTGAAGGTGCTTGTCATCACCTGATTAATGATCGTATTGATATTACAGGGGCACGTTGGAGCTTACAGGAAGCAGAAGCGATATTGAAATTACGATCAATTAAATCCAGTGGTGACTTTGAAAATTACTGGACATTTTACAAGAAAATGTCCAAGGCAAGAAATTATAATTTTTTAAAAAATAACAATTTCGGGTGATGAATTTCGTCGAAGCAAAATAACTACACACAAATGTTTTAGAACGCAATCACCTGATGCATGTCAGTAGGTATCATTTATATTTTTAAAAGTCGACATCCAGAACAATCATTGAAAGAGGGATCAGGTTTCTACGGGCTAATTCAATTTCTCTTTTAAGGCTGTTTTACATTGCAAAACGATTACATACTCCAGTTAATGGATCATGTTCTGCAGAACGAATTTCTGACTGATAATCCAGGGCATTACTTAATGGAGATAAAATTGAAACTAATGTGGTTTCAACAAAGTTCTGTTCTTTTTTAGTAAAATGAGTACGACGAATAAAAAAGATTTCACCGAGATTTTTCTCATGTAGTACCAATTGGTAAGAGATAAGATGACGGCCTTTGGCATTGGTTGCCTCATTATTATCAAGTGCATGATAGATGACATTATCCAAGTTTAAAATAGGTGTTATTTCTAAGTCGAATAAAATCATCATCTTATTGACATCAAGCGTTGAGTGTGGTTTATTAGATAAATCTAATAAGAATACCTTATCGGTATTAAGATTATCAATAACCTTTCTAGCCTGATTTGTTTTTGCCATCAGACCAACTGATTTTGAACTATTTACAACGGATAATATATTTATGGCCAGTGAGTTGATGAAAGAAAAAGAAGTTCGTCATATCCCTATTGTTGATGCTAATAATTTCCCTGTTGGAATTATTAGCCAACGTGATATTTTCAGAGCCCAGGATTCTGAATTGATGGATAGTAATCAGCAGAAACTCGATAGTAAATCAATTCTATTAAAAGATATTATGTCAAATGAAATATCTTATACAAGCCCCAAAGATCCGCTTAGAAGTGCATGCCTTAAGTTGCAAAAAAACAAGTATGGCTGACTTCCTGTTATGGAAGATAATCAATTAGTTGGAATAATTACTGATTCAGACATTGTTGATATTGCTCTAAATCTGATTGAGCAGATGGATTATAGTGAAGATATTGATTAATTATACTTGTTAGTTCTTCATCAGTGATATAAACGTAAAGTAGCCCAAATAAATACTAACACCTTTTATTAAGGTTTAAATTGTTGTAAAGCCCAGAGGATATGTTCCTGAACGAGTGGAGAACTACTGGATTGTTGCTCTTTTAATGCTTTGATAATTTCATTACTATTTGATGAATTATCAGCAAGAGCATTACCCAAAGCGACAGCAATATTTCTTTGCCAGGATTGATGGCCAATGCGTCTTATAGCACTGCCTTCTGTATTTTTTAAAAATTCAGTTTCTGTCCATTGGAATAAGTCTAATAGTTCAGGGCTGGCCAGATCACCGCGGGCAAAATAATCACTTTCAATGGTTTGTTCTGAGAAACGATTCCAGGGGCAAAATAACTGGCAATCGTCACAACCATAAATGCGGTTACCCATGAGAGGACGAAGTTTTTCAGGAATTGCTTGTTTTGATTCAATGGTTAAATATGAAATACATAAGCGTGAATCTACTACATAGGGCTCAACAATAGCCTGAGTAGGGCAGACAGTGATGCATTTCTGACAAGTGCCACAATGATTAATTGCAGGTGAATCAGTGGGCAGGGGAAGGTTTGTAAATAGTTCTCCGAGAAAAAACCATGAACCGGTTTTTTCCTGAAGTAAATTGGAGTGTTTGCCAATCCAACCTAGTCCTGCTTTTTCTGCCAGAGGTTTTTCTAGTATCGGGGCACTATCGGTAAAAACTCGATAACCAAATTCTCCAATGGCATCTTCAAGTTGGTTTGCTAGTTTCTGCAAACGTTTTTTTACCATTTTATGATAATCTCGGCCTAAACTATAACGCGCAATATAGGCCTTGTTATTTTTCTTTAGTAGTTCTATGGCCTGTTCGGGATATTCTGGAAAATAATCCATTCTGACTGAAATAATGCTCAAAGTACCTGTTTCTAATTCTGCAGGACGAGTTCGTTTGGTACCATGGCGAGACATATATTCCATATCACCATGCATTTTTTTATCTATCCAGAGGTTAAAATGCTGTTCAGCAATGCTTAAATTTGTATCGCTTATCCCCACTGCCTGAAAACCAAGTTGCCTGCCCCATTGTTTGATCTGTATGACCAGCTCTTCTAGTTGCTGTGAAGATATTGGTGCTAATGGATTAGAGGTGTTATTTTCTTGTTTCATTCAATATATAATAGGGTTTTTATAAAGTTAAGGGCTGAAAGTACATCACATGCAATTAGATATTATAAATGAAGAAGCTATGTTAGAGCTAGGTGAAAAACTGGCAGCTTTGGCTTTTGAGGGAATGGTGGTTTATCTACAAGGTGATTTAGGGGCTGGGAAAACCACTTTGGTACGTGGTTTTCTGCGTGGATTTAATCATCAGGGAGCAGTAAAAAGCCCGACATTTACTATTGTAGAGTCATATTCACTTGATAATATTAAGTTATTTAATTACAATGGCTTAGAAGACGGTCTTAAACTGAATAATCAGAGGGCTGATTCTGTAAAAGTATACCATTTTGATCTATATCGTCTGGAAGATCCTGAAGAGTTGGAATACATGGGAATTCGTGACTATTTAGATGGGCAGTCTATTGCATTGATTGAGTGGTCGGATAAAGGGATGGGTATTTTGCCTGATGCCGATTTGATTATTGAAATTAATTATCAAAAAGATTCCAGGCAATTAGAATTAATTTATCAATCTAAGAAAGCCCGGAAATTAATTTCTTTACTTGGACCCTAGAAAACGTAGTTAAAATCTATTACAACAGCAAATAGCACTGCACCTTAAGGATTTTCTAAATATTTTTGCTTCACCCGTAGAATGACTACGAATAAAGCCTAAATATTTAGGAAAACCCTTAATCTACAGTACTCTTGAGTGTTTCATAACGATGTCAACTGCATTTTCTAGTTTGAATGAATGTAAAAGAAGAATATGAAATTATCATTATTCAAAATGACAATTGTTAAGCAATTTATCATATCTATCATGGCTCTATTATTGCTGTCAGAACTTGCTTTGGCCAGTGTGGCACAGGTAAAAGGATTTCGTATGTGGGCCTCACCTGACTCTACTCGTCTGGTGCTCGATATCTCCAAAAAAGTCTCTTATATTCTTACCAAAACAGATAAACCTGAACGAGTGATTATTGATATCGATCAGGTCCAACTTGTGACTAAAAAAACACAGGTAAGTTATAAAAATGGTGCAATTAAAACCCTGCGTACTGCTAAAAAGAAAAATAACAAATTACGTATGGTGCTTGATTTAAGAGAAAATATTAAACCAAAAAGTTTTTTACTAAAACCTAATTCAAAATATGGCTATCGCTTAGTTATTGACCTGGAAAAAGTAGTTGCTCGTTCCAAGAATGCCACTTCCAGAATAATCAATAGTGTGAATTCCAGTAAAAAACGTGATTTAATTGTTGCAATTGATGCAGGTCATGGTGGTGATGATCCAGGAGCCATAGGCCCTAAAGGGACTAAGGAAAAAAAGGTAGTTCTGGCTATTGCAAGAAAACTCAGAGATATTGTTAATAAAACTCCGGGAATGAAAGCAAAATTAATTCGTAATGGGGATTATTATATTAGTTTAAGAGGGCGTACTAAAAAAGCTCGAAAATTAAATGCGGATGTATTTATTTCTATTCATGCCGATGCTTTTAAAAATCCCAAGGCAAAAGGGGCTTCAGTTTTTATTCTATCTTCCAGAGGTGCTTCCAGTGAGGCAGCTAAATGGTTAGCGAAAAAGGAAAATGATGCGGATTTAGCTGGTGGTGTTAGTCTGGATGATAAGGATGATATGCTGGCAAAAATGCTTCTGGACCTATCTCAAACCGCCACTATTGAAGCCAGTACTAGTGTGGCATCAAGAGTGCTTAGAGGTATCAAAAAAGTTGCTAAAACGCATAAGCCCGGTGTAGAACGAGCAGGCTTTGTGGTATTGAAATCCCCTGATATTCCATCAATTCTGGTGGAAACTGGTTTTATTTCTAATCCCAGAGAAGAAAAATTACTGCGCACATCTTCTTATCAAAAAAAGTTGGCTCAGGCTATTTTTAATGGTGTGAATAGTTATTTTAAACAATATCCTACACCGGGTACTATTTATGCAAAAGACAGTGACATTCATCCTTGGCAAAATACTATTGCAGGTAAAAATACTAAAAAACATAAAGTGGCTCGTGGTGATACCCTTAGTGGTATTTCCAGGCGCTATCGTGTCAGTGTTACGGCGATAAAAAAAGCTAATAAACTAAAAAGTAATACACTCTATTTAGGTAAAGTTCTACAAATCCCCCGTTCCTGATGCGCTAGGATAATGATTTTATACGGAAATAAAATTTCCTAAAGTCCTAATTGGAGTTAGTCTTATTACTGCCCGTATTAAACCCCTAAGTTTACAACTCGCGAATCAAATTGCTGCTGGTGAAGTAGTTGAACGCCCTGCATCAGTAGTCAAAGAACTTTTAGAAAACGCCATAGATGCCCATGCTGATCAGATTGAAATTGATATCGATCGCGGTGGGAGTGCTTTGATTCGAATCAGTGATAATGGTGATGGTATTGATAAGGCAGATCTTTCACTGGCAGTAACACGTCATGCCACCAGCAAATTACATACTCTGCATGAATTAGAACAGGTGAATAGTCTGGGTTTTCGTGGCGAAGCTCTGGCTAGTATTTCTGCAGTATCAAAGCTGTCTTTAAAAAGTAAGCCTCAGGAACAGCAACAGGCATGGATGATAGATACTGGTACCGAGAGTGACTTTGCTGATTATTCTGCCGAGCCTGAGCCGACATCTTATTCCCAGGGTAGCAGCATTGAAGTGCGGGATTTATTTTATAATACCCCGGCACGACGTAAATTTATGCGTACCGTAAAAACTGAATTCAGACATATTGATGAAATGGTTAAACGTATTGCTCTGAGTCAATTTAAAATTGCCTTTAAGCTCAGTCATAATAAAAAAATGCTGCGTAATTTACCCAAGGCAGTGACAGATAAAGCAATTAAGCAAAGAATCAGTAAATTGTTCTCCCCTAAATTTTTGTCTCATGCTCATCAAGTGGATTATACTTCCAATCATTTTGTGGATATGGGTAGTCTGCGTCTTTGGGGATGGATCAGCCAACCTGATTGGCATCGTAATCAATCAGATTGGCAGTATTTTTATGTTAATGGACGTTATATCAAAGATAAATTGGTCAATCATGCTTTACGCCAGGCTTATCAGGAATTATTACCGGCTGATACTTATGCAGCTTATATCCTGTACCTGGAAATTGACCCACATCAGGTTGATGTGAATGTTCATCCAACCAAACATGAAGTGCGTTTTAGACAAACACGTATTGTCCATGATTTTATTTATAGTGCTTTAAAACAGACGCAAATACCCCAGGCTACGCTATCAAGCGATACTTCTGTTAATCCTAGTATAGAACAACATGAACATAATAATTCTACAGGCTATATGCAGGGGAATTCTATCGCTCCACAGCAACAAAATCATAACCAAAGTTCCTATATAAATGGTCAGCAAAAATATCCATTCAATAAAACATCACCCATTAGTCAAACACAGGTTGCTGAACAATTAGACGGGATGCAGCAATTATATCAGGCTAAAGTGGAAACACCTCAAAGCTGTTTTTTTGGCCAGACATTGGGTTGTTTAATTCCCTCTTATTTATTTAGCCAGAATCCGCAAAATGTGGCTGTGATTCAAAACGAGATGATAGCTGAAGAGAAGCTATTTGTCATTAATATTAATAAGGCACAGCAATTTTTACTCCAACAACTTTTTCAAAAAGGAAAATCAAGCTCCTTATTAATTCCCCAGTCATTAGTTTTAGAAACACTGGCTATGAACTGTTTATTGGATAATCAGGATGCTCTTAAAGAATGGGGTTTGGAATTTAGTCAATTAGGAAAAGATACAATACTCATCAGAAGTTTGCCCTTTTTGTGTGATATTCCTGCTTGTGAAATCAATATATATGCTTTTATCACTTTGCTTATAAAAGAAATAAAAGCGGTATCAGAAGTTGATTTTTCAGAAAATGTTTTGCAAAGTTTGGTCTCAGCATTGGTAAGTAAAACAATGAAAATAACAGAACAACAACAGCTATTGAACTTATTATCAAATCAAATTTATGCTTCTGATACATTTATAAAAAATCAGTCTATCTGGATTGTTTTAAATGCAAAACAATTAGATAAAATGCTAGGGAATAATTATTTATGAAACAGCAAAAGCCAAGTGCTGTTTTCATCATGGGGCCCACCGCTTCAGGAAAAACTGATCTGGCCATTGAATTAGTTCAACATCATCCATTTGAAATTATCAGTGTTGACTCTGCATTAATTTATAAGGGCATGGATATCGGTACGGCCAAACCTAGTGATGAAGAACTTTTTATAGCACCTCATCGCTTGATCAATATTATAGATCCAGCAGAATCATATTCTACAGCTCATTTTAGAAATGAAGCTCTGCAAGCCATACAAGAAATTCATGCACAGAATAAAATTCCCTTATTAGTCGGTGGTACGATGCTTTATCATCGCAGTTTACTTTATGGATTATCAGAATTGCCCAAAGCTAATGATAAAATTCGTCATAAACTGGAACAACAGGCTCAATTAGAAGGTGCTGCGTTTATGCACCAACGCTTGATGGACGTTGATCCTATAGCTGCACAGCGGATTCATCCCAATGATCCGCAAAGAGTACAAAGAGCTTTGGAAGTATATGAAATTACCGGTAATAGCATGACTCAATTACAGCAAGAAAACCAGGCAGAAGCTTTGCCATGGGATACTTACAAAATTGTCATTGCTCCCAATTCTCGTGATTTATTGCGTGAACGCATAGCGATTCGTTTTAAGAAAATGATTCAACAGGGTTTTATTGAAGAGGTAGAAGCTTTATTTAAGCGTAGTGATCTGGATTTATCATTACCCTCGATACGAGCTGTGGGCTATCGTCAGGTATGGGAATATCTGCAAGGTAAAACAACTAAGGAACAAATGATTGAACAGGGGATTACTATTACACGACAATTTGCCAAACGCCAAATGACCTGGTTACGTCGTGAAAAAGATGCCTTATGGATTGCAACAGAGGACAAGGATATCTATAATCAGGCAGAACAGTATCTTAATAAATGGCTATGTTCACGTTAAGTGTTGGTAAACTCCTACTGAGCTAAAGAGTAGTTGTTCAGGCGTTAGATTTTTAAACTGATCCAATAATCTTTGCCACCCAAGATAATGATCTAAATATTTCTTGATTGCCCACAAAGCTCCGCTATATTTTGATAATTGTACTATAATATAAAATATAGATTATGTGGGGAGTATAATGATGGCAAAAAATAAAATTCAGTTCCAGGAAGGCTACAGTTTATTTGAGCTTTTTAATGATTATGGCATTGACGAACAGTGCCGACAAGCCTTATTTGAATGGAAGTTTTCTGATTGATTTGTTTGTCCAGAGTGTGGCAATAAAACCTTTTTCACTTTAGAAAAGCGTCACCTTTATCAGTGCCACCATTGTCATCATCAGACA
>JAUJGA010000181.1:0-8368 GCA_042095675.1 Gammaproteobacteria bacterium | reverse complement strand
ACAACTGACGGCGCAGCACATAGACTTGGTTTTCTATTTGTCCTTTTTCCCAACCTGACGCTGGGGTACAAGCAACAGGCTCTATTAAATAATGGTTCATTAAGGATAAAAAGCGGGAATGAAACTCTCTTTCTTTGCCTTAGCTACAAACGCTCGGGCTATAGGAGATCTATCACGTTCTACTCTACCAACCAGTGCATTAGAACTTAGTTTATATTCTTCTACTCTTAATAATTCCAGAATTCTAATGAGTTGTTGCTGTTTTTCAGATATCTCACCAATCTCTTCTACTATCCAAGAAAAAAGTGAGCCTTGTATTTGTTCTCATTTCTGTGCTAAAGTGTCTCTTAACATACTAATATCACAAGCTTTTTTGTTTTTTGTTCGCAAACATGTTATAACAAATTTGGCTTGAATTTTATTCAAAAATTAGCAATTCAGCTAAGAAACGCTCTTAAATTGTTAGTTTTGCAAGTACCTCTTATGTCTTTCTTCAAGACTCAGGTGTTTATAGCTCATTTGTAGCATCTGCTGTTGGTGTCGTAAACTGGCATTGTAACCCTGAGTCTTGTTTAATTTACAGGGTGTTTGCTCAGCTACTATCAGAGGTCATGCACTTATTATACGAATTCAGCTATTATTCCTAAGTCCTAAAACAAAAATACCGCTATAGACTTATCTATAACGGTATTTTTAATATAATAGACTAAAAACTTACTTAATTTTAGCTTCTTTATACATGACGTGCTTGCGAACCACTGGATCATATTTTTTCATTTCCAGTTTTTCAGCCATAGTACGCTTGTTTTTGCTTGTTGTGTAATAGTGACCTGTACCTTCTGAAGATACCAGTTTAATTTTATCACGCATATTTTTACTCCCGCTTAAATTCTTTTTGATAAAAGTTTAATATTAAACTTTTTCACCTCTGGCACGCATTTCTGCTAAAACAACATCAATGCCACGCTTATCAATTGTGCGCATACCACTTGCAGTGAGGCGTAATTTTACAAAACGGTTTTCACTCTCAACCCAGAAACGATGTGAATGTAGGTTAGGTAAAAAACGACGTTTAACTTTATTATTGGCATGAGAAACATGATTTCCCGCAACAGGACGCTTACCTGTAACCTGACATACCTTAGACATTCGTATTCTCCAATCAATCTTTAACGTATTACTTTAATTTGTTCGTATTACTTATTCTTTTAGTTAAAATGCTCAATGCATTAATATGATCATGATAAATAATCAAAACTTGAAATAATACGGCATTTTGAATAAGAGGCGAAATTTTACGCAAAAAAGACTGCCTAAGCAAGTTTTTTAAGCAATAATTGTGAAAATAGAAAAAAACCATTAATTTTTAAGTTTTTTATGGCCGAAGAGGATATTATAGTTTATCTTTAGGCTGTCAGTTTAAATAATAATAAAAATATAGGAGATCCTTATGAGTCAGACTGTAATAAAAATATCTATGTTTATTGCTGTATTTATGTTTTCGGGCAGCAGTATGGCAGAAAGTTATACAAAAACTTATAAACAAGGTAATGTTAAAGTTAATTATGAATATGAAGATGAAAATGAGGAGCATGATCAATATAGGAGGCAGCAAGCACCTGCTTATTCACAGACCCGGGGGCGTTACTATTTACAAAATTATCAACCCAGGCAATTTCAGATGCCAGTGGAAAGACCAAAATCCCCTGTTGACTTGCTAGAAAGCTCTATTAAAAGTATTAGTAATTTTCTGGCTCAGCCACAACAGGCCAGTATGGACCAAATTACCTATTTTCTACATCAGGAAATTAGCCCGCATTTTGATTTTAACTATATGGCTCATTGGGTAGCAGGTCGTTTTTATAATAAGATGTCAGCGCAGCAACAAGAAGAGTTTACAGAAACATTTGTGGGTTTATTCATAACGACATTTGTTAAAAAACTGACACACTTTCAGAACTATCCTCCAGTGATAGGAAAGTTTACTTCAAAAAGAAGCCGCGAAAATGAAGCGACAGCTAGTGTCAATGTTTATCAGGAAACCGGTGGCAGTATACAGGTTGATTTTAAATTTATTAGAACACCTGCGGGCTGGAAAGTTATTGATGTGAGAGCAAACGGCATTAGCGCACTGCTCTATTATAGAAATTACTTTATGGAACAAATTAGAAGAAGTGAGCAAAAAAGAGCTGTGTTTAACTAATTACTATAAAAAATAATAGGGCTGTAAAAATATACCTTGCAGTCCAAATCTAAGTATTAACCCTAATTCCCATATAGGCAACATTAGCTTATTATTAAATGATGATAGAATTTAAATCAAATTATAGTTTTAATATCCTTATTCGCCTGATTGTGCTCATTTCACTGGTTGTTGTATTGATTTTATATAATATGGATTATATTGAAAATGTATATTTAAAAAATCAATTAACCAATACCGGCTTTTTCATTAATGGCTTTATTATAGGCTTATTTTTATTAGGCATGGCTAAATTGGTTTTAGCCTTGTTTTATTATTGGCGTGAAGAACGTTCAGTTGGAAAATTTATAATTAATCTGCATAGAGAAGTGCATAATCCAGTTGAATCCATCAGTGAGAAAAGCCTGATTTATCATCGCTATATTGCCATGCATAATATTTATCAGAAGCGTGCTAGTATCAATCAAAATGCTCTGGCAGCTACCATGTTGGCTTCAGAAAGTACGCGTCTTAGCTTGCCTAAGTATGTTTCCAACATATTAATTCTTACGGGTGTTTTCGGTACGATTATTTCACTCTCTATTGCATTATTAGGTGCATCAAGCCTGATGGAGAATAATGGTCTTGATGGGATGGTACAAGTGATTCACGGTATGTCTACGGCACTATCAACGACTACAACAGCGATAGTCTGTTATCTGTTTTTTGGTTATTTTTATCTGAAATTAACGGACGTACAAACTAATCTATTTAGTGCCATTGAACAAATCAGTACACAATATTTAATGCCACGCTTTTCACACCAGAGTGAAGATATGATTCATCAATTGACAGAACTGATTAATTTATTACGTGATACCGTCAGCAATATGCAATTGTCACAAAAACAATATCTTAATATTGCCATTAATGTTAATAAAATTACCAGTCAATATGACGAACGAATTCATAATATATCGGGTGATATTACTGAGATAAAAGAACTCTTGCGCCAAGGATTCCGTTTGCCTGATACCAAGCCTGAGTCATTGGACAATCACTAATGAGTGATGGATTTATTGATCTAAGGCAGAACAATACTCAGCTGGTTGAGGATTCTTTCTGGCCATCTTTTACTGACATTATGACTGTTGTGGTGATGATTTTCCTTATTACCAGTAGTATTCTTATTGTTAAAAACTGGGAACTGGTCTCGGAACTTCAGCAACGCATTGTTACAGAACAACAAATCTCACAACGTCTAAAAAATAGTATTGCAGTACAACAGCAAACTTCCAAAGATTTAGAGGATAGCGTACATAAGCGCCTGGAAATCTCTCAAAAGCTACAGGATAGTATTGCTGCAGAGCAACGTACCGCTGTTACTATTAAGCAAACCTCAGCAGAAAAAGCCACTCTTGAAGAAACTCTGACACAAACACAGACTGAATTATCACTATTACGTTTACAATTGATGCAGGCAAAAGAAAGTGCTATTGAACGGGATAATTTGATTGCTGAACAGGATAGACAAATTATTTCCATGTTAGTGGAGCAAAATAAACTTAAACAAAATATTCAGAAGAATATTGACAATCTGGCACGAATTGAACAGCAGCTTGAGCAGGTAAATAGTTTAAAAATTAATTTACAAGATAAATTAGAGGAATCGTCAATACAATTAGCTAGAAAGGAACAAGATTTCAATAAACAGCTTATTGTACTTGCTGATAAGGATCAGCAAATTGAAAATGTTAAAAATGAACTTGAAAGTACTTCAATTCTATTATCAAGAAAAAATAGAGATTTAAGTGAGCAAGTACTTACTCTTTCCAATAGAGAAGAACTGCTATCTGATTTACAAAAACAGAATCAATTTTATCTGGATAATATGTCTGAATATGAAGCACAGGTTATTCATGCTCAGCAACAGCATACCACTCTTAGTAATGAATATAAAGAACTGGAGTTAAAATATAATAAATTAATTAAACCTTCACGTTCTGCAGTGGGCAAGTATGTTGTTGAGGTGCGTTACGAAAAACTGTCCGGTAAACCTTATATACGCTTTCGAGAAGATGAGAAGGATTCATATGAACGTATTTCCAGTGTGGTTATGCACCATAAACTACAGTTATTAAAAGACCAATATCAAAATAAACTCTACGTAAAAATTATTATTCCGGATAATAGTGGTCTCTCTTATAGTGAAGCATGGACTTTTATGATTAATATTCTGGATAAATATGATTATTACTCACAAAGTAACTCAGTGAATGAAGCTATTGAATAAATTATTGTAACTATTCACTCTAAATAATCAAAAGTCTTATGATTGCTTTAGTACTTTAGAAAATTTATATTTTCGTAAAAGTACTTATCCTGCGTGTTTTTAGTACTTAGAACTGTCTGCACCCAAAAGCGGGCATGGCGAGTTTTCTAAGTGCTAAAAATAAGTGAGCATAAGGCTCAACTGTTATTTGTTAATCAATGTACTGAATAGATACAAATTATTTTAATAAATAAGCCTCTTTGGACTGTTTCATGTGACGATATAGTTTAGCACGTTTATTAAGCTCCAGAATTTCAGCAATACGTTCTATTGCCAGCTTAAATGCATCATCGAAACCATGATAATCTATACTAATACTACCCCATGTGATGTTGCCATCAATTAATTTAATACGTAATTTAAAAATATCAATCGTCCTTCCCTGACTTTGCTGTTGTTGGCGTGTCAAACCAATAATGCGACCATCACGGTGAAAACGAATAGGGTTTTCAAGATCATCTTCTTCCTTGCAGGCAAGTTGATACTCTAAAAGCTCCTGATCACGAGCCCTAGCTTCTACCCAGATTTCACGCTCTCTTTTTTTGCTTACAGGCTTACCATTAACGGTTAAATAATAGACTTCATCATAAATAACATCACCTATTTTTCTATAAACTCGCAGACGATGTCCATAATGAGCCTTGTTTTCAGATACAGCCATGTGAAAATTCCTAATAATTAAAAATGTGAACCAAGTAATACCAAATATAATATGCGGAGTCTAATATATTTTTTATAATTAACACCATGATCTGTGTCATGTTATAGACAATGTTAGCCTCCAGTCATAGACATAAAACGTACCACTTTTTCCGGCTTTTCATTAAATTCATGTTTAAGTGGTTTTAAATTTATGGCATCACGTATTACTTGATCTAGTTCATCATCACTAATACATTTTCGTATCAATGGACGTAGTTCATATTTATGCTCATCTCCAAGACACATATATAATGTACCTGTTGCTGATAAACGAACTCGATTGCATGTATCACAAAAATGTTGTGAGATAGGAGTAATAAAGCCAATTTTAAAGTCAGTACCAGCTACTTGCACATAACGTGCAGGGCCAGCACCTTTCATCACTGCAGGTATTAATTCATACTTTTGTGCCAACCGTTCTTCAATTTCATGCAGATCAATATAATAATTAGTAGCATTACGACCGGTATCACCTACTGGCATAGTTTCTATAAAACGTAAAGTAAAATCATTCTGCATACAAAACTCAATCATATCTTCAACATCATCATCATTAACACCTTTCATAATGACCATATTGATCTTAATAGGGTCAAGCCCTACTTCTTTTGCTTTTAATAATCCCTGAGTTATTTTTTCTAACTTACCCTGTGTAATTTCATTAAATTTAACAGAATCAACCGTATCCAGGCTCACATTAATTCTAGATATACCTGCATCATATAATTCCTGCGCATGTTTTCCCAAACGTGTAGCATTAGTGCTTAATGATAAATCATCAAGGCCTGGTAGAGCAGAAAGGCGTGAAATAAGCTTAGGTAAATTTTTCCTAACCAGTGGCTCTCCACCAGTAATACGAACTGCATTAACCCCTAATCGAGTAAAGGAAGCAATAATACGCTCAATTTCCGCATAACTTAACCAGTCTTCAGGTTCTTCATAACCATCAAAGCCTTTAGGCATACAATAAAAGCAGCGCAAATCACATTTATCCGTGACTGAAACTCTTAAATATCTGATTTCTCGGTTATATTTATCAATTAAACTCATAGTGTGTATAGCTTCAGTTAGTTTAGAAAGGTGGTAAGAGGGTAGATAATACTAAATCCTGTGTATGATGAAAACCTTTGCTTAATATAATTGCTATTTATTGGGCAAACTCAGGAGCTGAATTCGTATAATAAGTGCATGACCTCTGATAGTAGCTGAGCAAACACCCTGTAAATTAAACAAGACTCAGGGTTACAATGCCAGGTTACGACACCAACAGCAGAGGCTACAAATGAGCTATAAACACCTGAGTCTTGTAAGAAAGACATTATATCGAAATATCACTAAGAAACGAAGAGAGTCATGAAGTAATTGCAGAATCACTTGATCGTTCATAGAGTTCAATTACAAGAAAAATTGCACGTAATACAGGCTTGAGAGGATATCAGCATAAACAAGCCATAAAAAGACCATAGAGCGCCATCAGAACAAATTTAAAGTCGTAAAAGTCACAAATGAAGTCAAGGACACAATCAGTGATTTGCTTACAAAGGACTGGAGTCCAGAACAAGTATCTGGCTGGCTAAAAAATGAAGACAGTATGTCATGAAACAATTTATCAATATGTTTTATCAGATAAGGCTGTTGGGGGTGTTTTGTATAAGCATTTAAGGCATCAAAAGAAGACCTATAGAAAGCGCTATTGCTCTTCTAATAAGCGCAGTAAGAACGGTATCTCTGATTAGGGTTGATATTGATGAAATGCCAGATGTTGTCAATAGCAGAGAACGTGTTGGTGATTTGGAAGCAGATACCATTATTAGCCGATGCAAATACCTGGGATATTCAATTAGTCACACGCCAACAAGGTGGAACTGAAGCAATATTAATACTTTAGCACTAACTACTCACTCTAAATTAACAAAAGTCTTATGTTTGCTAAAAATAAGTGAGCATAAGGCTCAACTAGTATTTGTTAGTCAATATACTGAGTAGTTACCTTTAACGTTTATAATCCATCCGTAAAGAAACCGAGTCAGCAAACCTCAAAGCATGAGGCTTATCTATTTCCACGGTCGCTTCCAACACCTTCTCTAATTTAGCAATCAATTCAATAATATCTGCAACCATCGTTTCTAACAAATCAAAGGATTTCTCTTCCACTAAGGCAATAATTTGCTTGGTTAATACCTTATAATTACAGGCATCATCAACGGAATCCGTTTTGGCTGCATGACTGGCATCATAGTTCAGACGAATATTAACAATCACGTCCTGTTTTTTAGTTTTTTCTTCCTCATTAAAACCAATAAAGGTTCTTAAGCGCAAGTTTTTAATATGAATAGTAGCCAGCATAAAATTCCTAGCGAATAAGATGTAAGAATTCAGCACGAGTTGCCGGTGTATCACGAAAGGCGCCCAGCATCATTGAAGTCGTCATCATGGAATTTTGCTTTTCAACACCACGCATCATCATACATAAATGTTTAGCTTCTAAAACTACTCCAACCCCTCTGGCTCCTGTCACTTGCATAATAGTTTCAGCAATCTGCTTGGTCATATTTTCCTGAATCTGTAAACGTCGTGCATACATATCAACAATTCGGGCAATTTTAGATAAACCAATCACTTTCCCCTGCGGCAAATAAGCCACATGACATTTACCGATAAAGGGTAAAAGATGATGCTCACAGAGTGAATATAATTCAATATCCTTTACCAGAACCATCTCATCATTATCGGACTCAAAAATAGCACCATTGACGACTTCATCAATATTCTGATGATATCCCCTGGTTAAAAACTTGAATGCCTTGGAAGCACGTTCTGGCGTATCTCTTAAACCATCACGCTCCAGATCTTCCCCTACAGCCGAAATAATATTGGCAAAATTTTCTTTCATTCTTTCTTCTACTTTTTATTGTTAATCTTTACTATAACTTCCCAATTTTTTAAAGGATACTGCGGCTGACGGCTCCCCACTTTTTTTGCTCTTAGCTTCCCCCTTTTCGAAAGAGTGAGGGTGTAGTTCCTTTAAATCGACGAGATTTATAAACTAAAATTCAGTATTTTGTAAAAATCCATAATGCCTTTTCTTTGATTGCTGCTTATGAAACATCCAATATTCTTCAAAGTCACCACTGGATTTTAAAGAACGAAGT
>JAUJGA010000180.1:0-3976 GCA_042095675.1 Gammaproteobacteria bacterium | reverse complement strand
TGACATGGTCTAATAGACATGGACACCTCAGTTAAGCATAATTAACTTAACTGAGGTGAAAAAATGACAATACGAAAAAAATATTCAAAAGAATACAAATTGGATGCTGTAAGTCTGGTTCTTGAACATGGTTATAGCCGTGTAGAAGCGGCTAGAAGCTTGGAAATAAATCCTACCATGCTAGGACGTTGGGTAATAGAGCATCAACAATCTGATAATGGTCATGCTTTTCAGGGTAATGGTAAATTAACACCAGAACAAACAGAAATAAAAAAACTCAAACAACAAGTAAAACGTCTTGAAATGGAGAAAGACATCCTAAAAAAGGCGACGGTATTCTTTGCAGCAGAAACGAAGTGAAGTATTCGTTTGTTACCCAAAATAAGAATACCTGTCCAATTAGCCTGCAGTGTCAGGTTTTGGGGGCGTTGAATCTCTGGAGAGATGGCCAATAATATCGTCTTTATAACAATATGTAATCAGTGCTTTTTGAACCCGTTCTGTTAAATGGTTATTTGAAAATTCAGCAAAAGCACAAGAAAATGTGAACTCTTTTGGAATATCACTTTTTCTTTCCCAACCACAAATACGTCTTATTTTGATATCTGATTTCAAACGCTCTATCAACATTCTTGGTGTTGGCATATTGTAAACTGACTTAGCTACACACACTCGGGCTATAGGAGAGCTATCACTTTCTACTCTACCAACCAGTGCATTAGAACTTGGTGTATGTTCTTCTACTCTTAATAATTCCAGAATGCTAATGAGTTGTTGCTGTTTTTCAGATATATCACCAATCTCTTCTACTATCCAAGGAAAAAATGAGCCTTGTATTTGTTCCCATTTCTGTGCTAAAGTGTCTCTTAACATACTAATACTCTAAGCTTTTTTTGTTTTTGTTCGCAAACATATTATAACAAATTTGACTTGGATTTTATTCAAAAATTAGCAATTAAGCTAAGAAACTCTCTTAAATTGTTAGTTTTGCAAGTACCTCCCAATACTTTAATAGAGACAGAGACAATTTCTCCTCTCTCCAGTTTGCCCAGAGTAACGCGGCTTATCCCAGCCATTTTTGCCAGTTGAAGCGGTGTAATATCTTTATCTTTTCTAAGTTTTTTTATCTCTGTTCCAATCTCGAATAATCTCAAGGGGTAGCTCCTTATGCTGCGTTTTCTCCAGCGAAAATTTCCATATTGTTATCATTTTTGAACCAATCTCAGCAAAAGCCTTATTATTTGTTATGTATTGCTTAAGTTCAAAAATGCTTTCTTTCTGGGACTTTTATAACAAAGGCGCCCCTGTATATTTGAACTCAGATATAAAAAAATTAAAAAAAATCATCAATATAGCCATATTCTTTACTCAATAAATTTTTAAATATTTCAAATAAATATCCTTTTGGAAGATTCATATCAAAAATAGGATGAAGTTTGAATTCCCAAAGATACGTAGACTTTCTATAGTGCATAATTAAAGAAATAGGAGAGGTATTTTTATACAAATTTTACGCAAAAAAAGCCCAGCAAAAAGTTGGACTTTTTTATTACTTATTAATTAGTATTGCATGGAGTGAAGGACATACCACAGAAATCACAATTTTCTTTTTTTTAATTTCAAAGAGGTCTATTATAAGGGTACTTTAACTTTTACTAATTTTGATTTTCTTTCAGATGTTACATAATATTTTTTACCGCTTTTAGAGAGACACATTGCTTCAGGTTGAAATAAGTTTTTATACTTTAAAGAATCCTTATAAATCCAACTACTATTAATTTTTTTTTCAGTAGAAACACTTCTATGAAAACGATGAATTCGAGCATAGGTATTAATCGACATTAATTGTCCATCAGCACTAATATCTAAAGCGGAAGCTTTCTTTATATTCTTAAACTCACCTATTTTTCTTGCCATTTGTGTAACATCTACATACTTTGGCTTTAATGGTAATGCAAACATCAATGCATGATCAGTTCTTTTGCTCAGTAAAATAATTTTCTCATTGATTACGTCCACAGCCACTGATTCTACATCATAGGAGTGTCCATCCTCATATTTAAAATTAAAAGACCATGCTGGTGAAATAATAGACTTCTGTTTGTTTTTCAGATCAGGTTCTTTAATAATGTAAATTTGATAATAAAAGCGAATTCTAAAATTATCCCCGGTATCTGCAATTAATAAATAATTTTTTCCCTTATAATCAAAGACATCCATGTCTTCCCAGTCATTAGCAATGAGTTTTTCTTCCCAGGCATTCTCTTCCAGATGAAAAGTTGCTAAATCTTTTCCCTTATTATCCATAGCATAAATAATAGGCATATGGCCACTATCATTATGACTCCATAAGATATGCTTATTTTTATTTGAACAGGCCAAACCACTGGACTCATTAAGATTTTTATTTTCAATAGGATAGGATTTTTGATCTGTAGTAATCAGGTTCTCTAAATTTTTATTCGCTGACCAGCTATTTGCAGCATAGAGAAGAAAAGCAGTACAAAGTCCTATAGAAAAATAACAATATTTCATGTCAATGCTAACACCTCACATGAGTTATTATAAAGTTGGCTTAAAATTTGTTGGGTATTTAATGTTAAATGATGGCTTTCATCATATACCTTAATAAATTCCTGTGCAATTTCTATAAGGTATTCAGGACTATTAGTCTAGCCATAATGTTCAATAGGTGACATATCAGGAGCATCAGTTTCCAAAACCCCGGCGTATAATGGTAATCTGACCACCAAACTACGTAACTTAGTCGTCTTTGGATAGGTATAGTCACCACCAAAGCCCAACTTAAAGCCCAGCTTTAAATATTCTTTGCCTGTTCATAACTACCACTATAAGCATGAATAATACCACTTAATGGTTGTATTTTTTTTAACTCTTCAAGTACATCATTATGTGAGCTTCGTGCATGAATCGGCACTGCTAACTGATACTTTTTAGCTATTTTCAGTTGCTCAAAAAAATACCACTTCTGTTTACTTTTATCGGGAATATGATTATTTTTTCCCTTATAATAATCCAGACCAATCTCACCTATAGCCAGGATCTCCTGAGTTCTATAAATTTTATCCAGCTCCTGCAAATCACTTTACTGATGTTCAGATAAAAAACAGGGGTGTAAACCCAAAGCCGGGTAAAGCGCTTTATATTTCTGGCATAATTTCAATATTCTTTGCCAGTCTTTGGCACAAACACATGGAATCACTATCTTAGTTATTGATTGTTTTTCACAAGCAGCAAGAATCAATTCCCGCTGTTTATCAAATACAGAAAAATCCAGGTGACAATTGGTATCAATAAACATGTTTAATTCTCGTGTTTATTGTCCTGATGATGAAAAAACTTCTTTTAATAAATCACTTGAACGTGCCATTGAATTATCACGAATTAACTTTTCCTGACCTGCAATTTTGCTAAATAAACCTTCCATGGTTTTATTGGTAACATAGTCATCAATCTCGTAGTATCACCCAGATATGATTTCATCAGACCAAAAGAATCATATTGTTTCACCATAGAGGTTAATGATTTATAGTAATTCGTGACCTGACGTGATCAACCTTTTCCGGACACCCCAGTTAAGCTGCTTTCTTTAATTCTAACTTTTGCATTTCATAATTATTTGGACTCATATAGTTCAAATATGAATGAATTCGATTACTGTTATAAAACATCGATATGTACTGCAAGATATCATGCTGTGCTTCGTATCTTGTTTGATAATTCTGCCAATGAACACGTTTCTGTTTTAATGTACCAAAAAAGCTTTCTACCACAGCATTGTCCCAACAATCACCTTTACGACTCATGCTTCCTTTAACACCATGAGCTTTCAGTAATTGCTTAAAAGCTTTACTGGCATACTGTGAACCACGATCTGAATGATGAATTAAACCTTCTTCTGGCTGGCGTTGCCAAATAGCCATTGTCAGTGCATCACAAACCAACTGTGCTTTCA
>JAUJGA010000179.1:0-22931 GCA_042095675.1 Gammaproteobacteria bacterium | reverse complement strand
TGGACTTCAAATTCTGAAGCAATTTCTGCAACTGTTTTCTGGCCTTTAATCGCTTCAATGGCTACTTTTGCTTTAAACTCATTACTGAATGATTTTCTCTTTCTGCTCATTTTTCGTTCCCCGTTAGGTTAGCTCTTATATCTTAACCTATTATCCAGTTTTCGGGGTCCACTATATATCCACAACAAGACTTGTACGCTTATCTTTCGAATAGTGTGCAACACAGGTGAGCTATAACCTATTGATACAATAAAACGCTTTCTTTTACTTAAACCGATTCAATTTCTTCAATATCTTGTCGATAATTTTTTAATAGATGATCAACCACCTCTTGCTAAGATGAAAAACCCCTTCCGTCATTTTTTGGATTGCCGTTGGCATAAATACCATCATACAACTCATTATCACAATGCACCTCAAAATTAGAGTTATCTTGAAGGACACCATAGCAATAAATTTCACCACCCTCTTTTTTTATGATTTTTTTACTCATATCCAGCACTTAAATTATGACACTTAAAACCGCTTAATTACTCAATTTAAGTACATTATAGGTTAATTGAGAAATGAATGCAAATTAAAAACACCAGAAAAAACCATGGAATTATAAAAATAAGACTACAGTACAACGGTATTAGACAGCTTTCACAAAATACAGGGAATTGGGAAACGAAAGAGTAAAAATAGAAGTAATTAAAACATAACGTGACGGTGTAACAGATTAATAAATATTGTAACTATTTTAAATTTAGCATAGTTTTAAATAAATGGATAATAATTTATAGTTTGAACATCTATTTCGTAAGCTATGCAGGCACAATAGTTGTGCAATGTATGAGGAAGTTTCAGTTGTTTAAAAAAGATTTTTTTATCAGTATTAAATTTTTCAGAATAGTGTTGAAGCAAGGCTGGTTTTTCTGGTGGAACAGTTAAACTAAAAACAGTGGGTGAGAGTGATAAACCAGAGCCTAATACTTTTATATAAGCTTCCTTTCTAGTCCACAATTCATAAAAAGCCTGTTGTTGCAGTTCTTCAGGTAATTTAAACAAAGCCTGTTGCTCGTCCGCAGTAAAAAACCGTTTCACAATCCCTTGCCAGTCAGTTTTTCGATCAAGATGCTCAATATCTATACCCACTTCTCCATCATTGCTTATAGCAAGTAATGCAATATCTTTGGTATGACTAAGATTGAATTGAATTGAACTATTCAGTTGACTGGAAAGATAAGGCTTACCTTTTTCGCCCTTAGTATATTCAATTTCAATGGGTTTTATTTGCAGATATTTCGCAAGGATTTTACGCATAAAACCATGAAAAATTATAAAGTGATTTTTATGCTCTATAAATTTATAACGCTTTGCCCGTTGTTTTTCCTCTGCAGATAAAGTTAAATACAATTTATCTAAATTGTATTGCTGAGTATCAAACTGGCATATCCAGATATCAATGGTATTAAGTTTCATAATATTTTTTTAAAATCAGTTCATTATACAACCGAAAAAGACAGATCAAAAGAAGGAGTGGCATTCGGGAATATGAGCTTTAAGACGTGCTTCGGAGTATGGTGTTCTATTTCAGGGGAGGCTCAAGGCCATCCCATGCTATGTAAAAACATCCATGTTTTTACAATTCCCTGAAATAGAACACCATACTCCAAATCACTCTTACGTCATATTCTCTCATTGGGAGCGTAAAGAACCAGAGTAAAGAAAAGACGGAGTAATATTCTATATCCCCAATCTCACTTATCTTTGGCTCTGGATTTGGCTTTTGAACCACCCCCAAAAGTGAGGATAAATACAGTGGGAGAGTGTGCAGAGAAGTGGTTGGCATCATTGGGGATTATGAAAACATGGATGTTTTCATATAGCGTGCCATGGATGGCCTTGAGCTTCCCCAATGATGCCAACCACTTCTCTGTGCAATCGTGTCCCTAAGTACTTATCCGAACATACATCCCTTCTTTTGATCTTTGTCCGTTAAGGTTATTTTTCTGTTAACAATGTACAAATTAAATTAATGGCTGTGCTGGGATATAACGCTGATACTGAGCAGGTAAATATAAGCCCTGACTTTTTAGAACCTGAATTCGATGTTGATAGGCGGCACCATACATCAGGTGTTCTGCAATATCGGAAACTTTTCTATTTTTATAATCATTTAGATAAGTATTTGCCACCCAGTCATTAAATGCACCCATCGCAGGGCCACTCCAGATTTGATAGTCAAACTCACGTCCGGCAACTCCTGCATTAGACCAGCGGGAAGAAAGTCCTAAATACCAGCGAAAGACCAGTGCCATTTTTTTCTTAGGGCTTTTTTGAGCTTTTTCAATAATTGATGGATCACGTTTCTGGAAAAACTCTACCGTTTGCTGCCAGATAGTCTCTACAGAATTTTGCAGTATTTGTTTTTCAAGCTTGTCAATTTCAGTTTGAGGGATCTCATCTAGACTATTATAAGTACTATAAAGTTCATAAAGTTTTTGTGCACGCATGGGGAATAAAGTCCCCTTCTTTAATACCTGTAATTTAATCCCACGTTCAAACATATCGGAAGCCGGCGCCATGACTACATCAGCCATATCTGCCTGAGCTAATAATTTACGTGTATGCTCAGAAGCACCTGCTTCGATACAACTCTGATTGACAGAGCCTGTCACCACATAAGCAGCACCCATCATAAAGCAAGCCAGTGCCGCATCTGGTGTACCCACACCACCACCAGCACCGACACGAATTTCTACCGGATATTGACGCTGTGCCTGAATATCATCACGCAACGCAATAATAGAAGGTAATAAAACACTTAAAGGACGATTATCTGTATGACCACCGGAGTCTGCTTCCACTGTAATATCATCAGCCATAGGCACTTGCATCACTAATTGAGCTTGTTCCTGTGTAATTGAACCTTGTGCTAATAATTGCTTAACAATATTTTCAGGTGCCGGCTGCATAAAAACGGTTGCCACTTCCCTTCTAGATACTTTACCGATAATTTTATTACTAATTTCAATAGAGCCATCTGCAGCTTTAGATAAACCCTTGGCACGAAAATGAACTAAAGAAGGAGTCAATGTAAAAAATGCTGCAGCTTCAATAACATGAACACCATATTTTATATATAAATCAATGGTTCCCTGTTCAATGGCAGGCTCTGAAGGATTATGAATAAAGTTTAAAACATAGGGGCCATTGGGCAAAGCTTGCTGAATTTTCTTTATAGCAAGCTCAACTCGTTGTAGATCAAGACCACCAGCACCAAATGAAGCTAACATGCCACGTTTACCCAGACTAATTACCAGCTCTTCTGAGGATATACCATTGGCCATAGCACCTGTCATATAGGTATATTTAACATTATAGAATGCTTTAAATTGTGGATCGCCTAATTGTTCTGGCATCACTGGCGGCACATAGGCGGTTATCTTTGCAACTTCAGCACAACCCTCATTATTTATTGTTATTTGATCATTATCCAACATCACATAACAAGGCTTATCAAGATTTTTTAAATTTTCTATTCCCTCTATCCCTTTTAAAATCGTCACTTATTGAGCCTCCTGAATACTTAGGCCAATACTTTCAACAGAATAAATCCGCAGTTCATCTTTCCATAAATTACCATCAATGACAATATCGATTCGATTCGGTGTTTTTCTGATTTCCTTAATATGTACTTCTAATGTCATTACTTTGTTATCCGGAATAATTTGTCCACGATAAGTCCATTTAGCCTCATCTTCCACTAAACCAAAACGAGGATTAGTAAAATCTTTACCCAGATCCTGCTGCAAAGCAAAAACCTGAATAGACTGAATCATAGCTTCCACACCTAAAGAGCCTGGCATTACCGGATCTTTGTAGAAATGACAGGGGTAAAACCAGTCACCGCCATCAATGACATTCATGGAATGTACATAGCCCTTGCCAAACTTACCACCATTAGGGACCACAATGGATTCATCAAGGAAACTTAACATACCACTTGCCAAGTGATAATAAGGCTTACCAAATTTGGCTGCAAAAAGTTCTTTTTTAGCTTGTTCTGAATTTAAGTCATAAAGCACTAACTCTTGTTCTGGAATATTCTCTTCTTTGTACCAGGGCAATAACTTCTTACCCTTGTCCATACCCACCTGGTTAGAAAGAGAGTCCGCACTAAAGAAACCAAATACAGCATCGCCCTCATAAAATGTTTCACCATCACAGATCAACTCAAAAGTGAATTTCTGAATAATATTATTCATTACTGCTGAAGTAGAATACATGGTGGTTTTATTCACGATGGTTTTTCCACGTAGATCAATTTCCTTGATTAAACGACCAGTACCATCAAGATTACGGAAATACAGATTAATATCTGGATAAATCAGCGTACTACCAATATGAGAGGTTAAGAAACCATTAGGCTGTAATGCAATTTCCATTAGCATGGAATAAGGAGAAAATGAAGGGTATGAGTTTTCAGTACAAAACCAGACATCCTCAGATACATCATATTCTGCAGTACACTTAGTCGTATTTTCAAAATCATGACGCTCACCATTGACATCCAGAACTCTATGCATAACCTGCAAATAACTATTCGGTGTACGCGGTGGACGTCTTGGTGGATCACCCGCTTTTGCCAGTGGTTGCTTATAAAGAGCAAACTCAGGACCAAAACAGGCCTCAATATCACCTGTGGCAAAATGTATAATTTGCTCTTCTGTAAATAATGCAGGTTTGATCTGAGGTTTATGAATAGGAGGCATAGATGAAGTAGTTTCAGCTATGGATTGTGCAGCAACAGGAATAACCGTTTCAACGGCAGGAGCAATTGCAGTGCTACCAAATTTCAGCAGCTGCTTTTCCTGATCACTCTTTTCCGATAATTCCAGACACACATCTCTGAAATCAACTACAATCTTACCATCAATAATAATATCCACATTTCCACGAGCATAAGGCTTGCCCGTACCATTAGATGAAAGACCCATTTCGGCAACTTCTAAGCGATAGGTCATCAAGCGATCTTTTGGCAATGCCTGACCACGACAACGAATTGGTTGAGGAATATTACGTATAGTCTGAAAACGTGCATCGATAGTTTTAGTATGTAATCCCAGATACAACATAAAAAATTGTAATAACTGCACACAGCCTTCGGACATTAAAGAACCGGCAAGTACAGGATCATCACGGAAATGACTGGTAAAGTACCATTCATCATGGAATAGATCTTTCTCAGCTTCAATCAGTCCTAAGCCCCATAAACCACCACTGCGATCGACTTTAGTAATACGATCCAACATCATAATTTTTTCTAATGGAAAATGTAATGATGGATTCTTACCTTGCTTATCATAGGCAGGATTGGCATAACAAGCAGCCAAATCACCATCCATTAATGATTGAATATCAGTTCTATCAAAAGTAGTTTTCTGACATTGTAAAATAGGTGTAAAAGATGATTTAACAACTTTGGCACGTATCGACTCTTCTTCCTTGGTATGAATCACACCTTTACCAACCGCCAGCTCTTCATCAGAGAAGAAACCAGCACAGCCATTATCCATTTTCAGAATCATTTTATCGCCGATAAAACATTCATAGGAGAAAAAGAACAATAAATTATTTTTATGCTGGGCAAAGGAGTTTATAGAAATCTCATAGCGTAATGTTTGTCCTTCCTTAGGCTGATCATCTAAAAAGGTTAGGGTACAATCTAATAAACGATAAACATATTGCCCCTTATTTTCAAAATCAATCCCAATATAACTAATTAATAATAAGTCACATTGTCCTGATTCGATACAGATACAGGTAGGAATCTGTCCGTCAGTGGAATACCAGGCATTATGCGGAATATCATATTCCGTGGTCATAGTTGAGGGCTTATACTCCCCTTTTTCGGCATTCATTTCAGTCACACGTGTCACTAATAGATAGGGATCCATTGGCAACATCACACGACGGAAATAAGTATCAATAACGTCATAATCTGAACCAAAAACCTTGCCTATTTTGCCATATGCGACTTCTCGTAAATCCTGCTCGGTATAGATAATTTGTTTTGGTGTACTATATTCTGTAGGAAATAATTGTTTTTGGAGTTGATTATCCTTTACAACAGGTGTTTGTGTTACAGCAGCAGAATTAAAAAATTGATGGACATTTGGATTATTAATGCTATCAAAAACCAGATTGATCAGAGTTTGTAGGCCCTGACTTCTTGATTGCATAAAATCAGCATGCATTTGACTGATGTTAATATTATGTTGGAACATCTTTTGTAACATTTCACTTTGATAAGTTGGCATAAAAGGTCTTTCCATGCTTTTTGCATTAGAGTTATAAGTTGATTGAGTATTTCTGGCATAGCTATTATTTGAAACTGCTGATACAGGAGCTTTTGGCTCTTTTCTTATGGACTTAGCAACGCTCTTTATTGGAGTGCTGACAGGTTCAGCTATTTTTTTGATCTCAGGTTTTGCAATTTGAGCAGTAACAGTCTTTTGAACAACAACAGGCTTTACTATTATTTTCTGAGGTGCGAACTTTTTACGATTCTCATCAGTTAGAATGACGTCAGCAAAAGGTTTTTTACCTAATACAACTGATTTAATTAATGCCGGCTTAGCTTTAACCGTTTGTCCAGCATCTTTTACAGAATGAGGAAATAATTTTTCCAGATTCATTGCCACACCATGACTGGTGAGTTTGGCTGCTAATCTTAGTAATGAGGTATAATCATCAGCACCCTTGCGGTTAATACTCACCGATAAGTGCTGTTTGCCTTTTAAACTTTCACCCACCCATTTGGAACAACTGCTTTGTGGGCCTAATTCAATAAAAATACGCGAACCATCATCATAAACTTGATTCACTAATTTAGGAAAATCCACCATATGGGTATAAAAAGTCGCAATATTATGACCAATGACTTCAGCCTTCATTTGTGTCTTTTTATAATCTGCCGCGGTATAAAAATCAACACCCTTTATAGCAGTTGTTGGCATCGTATGTAGTTTTTCTAAGGCATCAAATTCTGCAATCACTAATTCGTTATGCACCACATCTTTAATAGGTACAGGAAAGAGTCGCCACTTAAGCTTTTTCACTACACGCTTACAGGCTTCATCATCACCGGCAATGACTATTTCATTAGGTGCATTGACAATAATTAAAAATACACGTTCCTCTTCTGCAATAACAGGTTCTGCTTTTTCAGGTGAGGTTCTTAAGGTATAAGTACCCCAGATGGGTTTATCACCCTCTTTATAAGCAGGTAAGTCCCAGGCTTTTCGTACCACGTCCATTTCACCCACCAGACGATTATGAAAAGTGGCTGTTGAGTGAAGTGTTTCACTCATATAATCTGTATTATCCCAAGCACCAGAAGAAAACAGCATGGATAGTTCACCCATACTATGGCCTAAAGCAGCCTCATGTTTAACACCTAAAATATCCTGAATCAGTTTGGTATAGACAATTGAAGTCATAATTCCTGACTCAAACATGGCTACAGCATCATCACCCATAGTTGCTTCTAATTCTTTGAAGGCTTTTTTATCAGGATTAGAGACTGTCTCAGGATAAACATAATGAGTACGCATCATTTTTTTAAGACAGGAGGTTGAATGTGCAACCTGATCAATGAGTTCAGGGAACATATGAAAAACTGTTCTAGCCATACCGATATAGGAATTAAAACCACCAGGATAAACAAAAGCAATTTTACCTTTATCCCCTTGTGGCGTAGGCGTAAAATAACTGCCCAAAGGTGTTGACCATTCTTCATCTTTGGCAATGGATTCAGCTAATGCATTGATTGCCGAGCGGGTTTCACGCTGTAACTCTTCCTGTGAACGAGCAAGGATTGACAGGCTATATTTGGGTTTATTTATTTTTTTAAATTCAGCCAGTTTTTCTAAAGCTAAATCTTTTAAATACATAGTTTTTAGAGCTATAGAGCTGCTTGCTGAACTTTCTAATTGGCTCAATAAAGTCTGCAATTCACTTTCAGATTGAGCAGCAATAGGAAATAAAAATAATGCCTGATTTTCTGCTAATTGATCAAAGTAATGATTTTCAGGCTGTTGATTTTTAATTGTTTTAGTTGGGATTCGTGAACAACTGTCAGATAAAACCAGGTGATAGGCACTATTATCCTGACCCAAGCCATTAATAGCTGCATAACGTTTAACAATTGCCTTCTTAGATTTTCCCTGATTAATCAGCCAGGGACGTGACTCCTGAGGAAAATAAAATTGTTGATCCTGCCATTGTTCAAAATCTTTCGGTTGTTCCCAATTTGGTATACCAGGAATAAAACGATTATAAAGACAAAGTGAAGTTTTAATCAGAGCTGCAATGCCTGAAGCTGCAAAATTATGGCCTATATTAGCTTTTATACTGCCCAGAGCACAACTATTGTCGGGTGTTCTATTCTTATAATGAGAAACTAAACTGGCAATCTCTGCTTCATCATGATTAGGAATACCACTACTATTAAGCTCAATATAGTCAATTTGATCCTGTTTAATATCTGCCTCGTTTAAGGCATTATCAGTGGCCTGTTGTAGACTATCAATACTAATATTTCTAACACCGGAAAAACCTTCAATATTGGCATAAATCCGTTCATCTTTTTCAAGCTGATCTGAGCGTTTTAGAACAACAGCCCCTGCACCCTCTCCAATACTCCAACCCTTAGAGTTATGCTCAAAACTTAGGCTAGAATTATTTGAGATATCCATTATATTTCTTTGATTTTGAATATAAACATTCTCAACACTACCAGATAAATCAACAGAACCAACCACCATTGCATCTACTTCACCAGACTCTAAAAAGAGCTTAGCAACTTCTAATGCCTTAAATACAGAATTCTCTTGTGCAGAGATGGTAAATGCCGGTCCGGAAAAGTCCCATAAGGAACAAATACGACAAGGAATAATATTGCCGATAAAACTGGTAAATTGATTAATTTCTACAGCATTATGTAAGCTGTCTTTTAATAGTTCTGTTAATTGATCTTGCTGCTCATCATTGAGAGTAATCTGGCTATTGCGTAAACTTTCCTGTAATTGCCAGGCAGCATCAATACGCCCACGAAATTGATGAATGCCCAGATCCATTTCCATCGCAACTATGACACCAATGTTACCACCCTTGGGTAAATTAGAATCCTGTAATGCTTCATCAAGAACTTTCATCATCAGCAATTGCTGAGGTAATAATGGAGCCTGTTCTTCTGGTGGGATTTTAAAATATAGGTGATCAAAGTCGAATTGATCAATAAAGTTACCCTGTGGCTTTTCTTGATCAGCAGAAAGCCCAAATTTTTCAGATAGTGACTTGTCGTTCTCAATGCCCTGCCAACGATTTTTTGGCAATTCAGACTGACAGGATTTTGATTGATAAATGGTATTTTCTAATTCAGCCAGATTTTTATTTTCACCGAAATAAGCACCCATTCCAACAATACTGATAGATTGACTCTTAATAGGTGTCACTTTACGTTTTAAAATCCTGGCCTTATTCTTTGCCTGATGCTGCTCTAAAATTAAATGAGCATTGGTACCACCAAAACCAAAGGCTGAGATGGCAGCAACTTTTTCTTTCTTTTTACTTTGTCCAGCACTTATATCTGACCAGACTTTATTTTCGGTGAGGATATTATCACCGGCAATATTATCATTATCAGAAGTCATAGCATACTGAATATTAACTGTGGCAGGTAAGAGATCATTTTTCATCGATAAAATGATCTTTAACATACCTGCCATACCGGCAGATGTTAGCAGATGTCCAAAATTAGATTTGGCCGTACCCATACCAAAATGAATGTCTTTATCAGAGAAATACTCTTCCATTGAATGAATTTCGGTAGCATCACCTAAGGGCGTACCAGTGGCATGACATTCAATATAATCAACATCAGAAGGATTAAGCTTAGTGTCCTTATAGGCTCTATCATAGCAAGTCACCTGCCCTGCCTGATTAGGGCTAAGTACAAACTTACCCTTACCATCATTAGATAAACCAATACCACTAATGACTGCATGAATATTATCACCATCACGTAAAGCATCTTCATAACGCTTTAACACAAACATTCCAGCACCTTCACCGGTATTCAAACCTGATGAGTCTTTATCCAGAGGACGACTGATGACATTTTCTGGAAAGGCTTTAAATGTAGAAAACCCCATTGAAACAAACCAGGGATCGGCAGCACTCACGGCTCCCGCCAACATCATATCTGCTTTATGGGATAATAAATAAGAACAGGCGAGTTTCATACTATATAAAGAAGAAGCACAGGCGGCATCTAATGCCAGAGAAACATCACCTAAAGAAAGAGCCTGAGAAATAATACTGGCTGGCATTCCTGCCACACTGCCATTATCCAGATCAGCATCAACTTCATCACCCATTTTAAATTCAGAGTTATTTAATAAGTCTTTTAAGGGCGTTGATAGAGCCTGATGATAAAGCGGTAAGAATAACTTATTAGATTTTTTAGTCGGAAAGGATAGGTTTCCCAGCACTACACCACAACGAGAGAGCAAGTCTGCTTTATCTGCATAACCGGAATCTTTTAAAGCTTCACGACTGACATGTAATGCCCATAAAAAAGTATTGTCCAGAGCATTAAGTTTTTTTGACTCTAGTGCATAGTCCTGAGCATCAAACTTAAAATTTTCAATATAACCACCGGTGGTACAATAGTACTTATCTTTGGTGTCCTTATGAGGAGAGAAATAATCCTTAGCATCACGCCCCATATGTTCTTTATCAGCAGAAATACGAGAATCTTTATTGGCAACCAGGTTTTCCCAGTATGCTTCTGGTGTATCAGCCCCAGGAAATAAACAGGCAGTTCCAATAATTGCAATTTTATCCATTAAAAATCTTTCTCCGATTTTATTCTTCCACCTTTTTTAAAAGTGGATCTGAGGCTGATGCTCCCATTTCTTTTGCTCTTAATTTCCCCCTTCTACCAAAAGTAGGCGCTCTTAGGGGAAGTAGGTGGAGGTAAAGAACAATTACCTTTCATGATGATAACGACAAGAAATAATTGTCAGATTTTTTCCATCAAACGCATAAATTAAACGATTTGTTTCATCTATTCGACGTGACCAAAAACCAGATAAATTTTCCTTAAGTGGTTCAGGTTTGCCTATACCCTCTAAAGGACTTTTTTTTGTATCAACAATTAAGCGATTAATACGTTTTAAAGTTTTTTTATCCTTGCCCTGCCAATAAATATAGTCCAACCATGCTTCATGAGTCCAGGCTAAAATTTCAATCATTGCTTAATTCATGATGAACAACATTATCAGAATGATATTGCTCTATAGACATGGCCAGGTGTGACGCATTTGCAGAATTTTTCAATAAATAAACAGTTTCCATTAAGCTATCAAATTGATCCTGTGACATGACAACAGCATTTTCAGCATCTCTGCGTGAAATAATTGTATAATCAGCATCATCAACCACCTGATCTAAAACACTTTTTAAATGATTTCTAGCTTCTGAAAAATTGACAACTCTCATTATAATACACCTCATACTTGTACAATATATCAGACAAGTATAACTTGTTCAATATATTGTGCAAGTACAGTTTTAATTTTTAGTGAGTATTGATTATTTAACCGTAAACATCGAATCAAGAGTTGGGCTCACTGTTACTTCCGCACCAAAGGCTCTGGAATAGATATTACCCTTTTGATCATGAATCACTACATCGGCTTTCATATTGGTTTCTGAAGTAGATTCCACATCTAAAGAAATATAGAAATCTTTTAAATTTGGAATTTTTTTGTAATTCGCCATTTTTAAGAATTTCAAAGGCAGACTACCCAGATGACGATGTTCTCTCACCCAAACCAGCATAGCCTGGAACATCAGGTCGGTAGCAAAAGGATTTAATGAACTAATTTGGAATTGCCCCTGCTCACTTTCTTTTACCTTATCCATATTACATAAGAGTGTCAGTTTCTTCATCGAAGTATTAATAACTTTCTCAATCCCCTGAAATAATGATCCATGAAATAAAGTACCATTACTATAAAGCGTATCACCTGTAGTACTTTCACTTTCATTTTCATTCAAATCAGATTCAGTATACAAAGGCACCTGAGGTAATTCTCTAGCAACTGCCATATCAGCCTTGTAATGCCAAAGCGTTTTTCCATTGTTTTGTGAAGAAATTGTGACATTGAAGCGACTAATATTGCCGTCATGGGAAATTTCTTTCACATCAACCTGATAGGATTCAGATTGCGATTTATCAAATACTATACCCTTGAGAACCTGGAAGTTTTCACATTCAAAGAAATCATAGGATGGGCTGATACGTTCACAGATATTCGCCATCCAGGAAAGTGCTGTAGCTGAAGGTAATACCGGATTGCCACCAATTACATGATCATTTAAGAAAGGATTATCTTCTAATAATAACTGCGTATTAATTAAAAAAGTTCTTAATGGTGTATTGCTATTATCCGCATCAGAGCCCATAGAACTGCCCACTAGCAACTGAATCGTTTCTGCTCTGTTTTGGTGTAACTCATTAGAGAATATCTCAACACCCTCATCCATAGGTATAATTTCTACCTGACGTTCCTGGAAATAACGCTTTAATTCAGGAGTCACCATACCACCATCCCATGGGCCCCAGTTAAAGGATACTACATGACAATTAGGATAGAAATGCCTGAATTGATGTGCTGTTTTATTAAGGATTTCATTAGCAACTGAATAGTCAGACTGACCATTATTACCATAAAAACCTGCTGCTGATGAGAACATCACTAAATATTCCAGTGAATCTTTATCCACCAGAGATAGCATCGCTTCAATACCTTCGATCTTGGTATTTAATACCGCATTAAAATCACCTTCCAGTTTCTTCTGAATTGGTTTATCCGCTAAAACACCTGCACCATGAACAATACTGGTAATTTTACCCAGTTTATCAATTGCAGGCTGTGCTTTTTCTTTCAGGGCACTGACATCGGTGACATCAGCACTGATATATTCAGCCTGACCACCTGCTGCTGTAATCTGAGCCAGAGTTTTAAAAATTTCTCTATCTGACTTAATTGCACGTAAACGTTTATTAACCAGTACAGGTGTAGGCTTTTCACCCTCTTCCTGCAACACGCCCATAATTTTACGCTTTAATTCATTTTCATCATCGCAACCTTTTGCCCACTCAGGTTCTTTAGCATTATAGGGTGCACGACCTGCAAGAATGAATCGACTATGATAATTTTCCGCCAGAGGCATGATACAAGCAGCTGTTACACCCTTGGCACCACCACTGACTAAAAATACTGATTTGTCGGTAATT
The DNA here is from genome assembly GCA_042095675.1 of Gammaproteobacteria bacterium. GTDB lineage: Bacteria > Pseudomonadota > Gammaproteobacteria > GRL18 > GRL18 > GRL18. The sequence goes on along the minus strand of JAUJGA010000179.1, from coordinate 9,571 downwards.
TTATTATTGGCACTTGCTTCTGGATCATAGGCTCTTAGTTCACCGAACAGAGTCATTCTATCCTTGCCTGAAAGTCCCACTTCTGTCACTGACAAGTCAGGATCAAATAATTCATCAATTATCAGTCCACTGGCCTGCTTATCAGTAATTTTTGGATTTAAATCAATCGCACGACAGAAAACATCATCCCATTCCAGATTGACCGTCTTGATCAAACCATTGAGACCACCCTGGTTAAGTTCAAAACGAACAGTACCTGCTGTACCAATTTCACCATCCATATAAGAAGTGCTGATAAAGAAATTACGTCCGGTATCAGGTTTATTAGTTAAGGCCTGCTGTAAATATGTGGCACTAAAGAAAGTTAATTTCAGTAAGGTTGATTCACGTTTACTAAACTTAAGTTTATTACCTTTATCAGAAGGTTTGCTACTCAGATAAATAAAACCATTTAAATTTTGGCTGCTGGTCACGGCATTTAAAGTTTTTTCAAGTTCTTCAACAGTACCTTTGGCTAATTTAACGCTTTTAACACCCTTAGGTAGAGAACTAGGCTTAGCAATTAGTGAGCTAGGCATCTGCATGACCGTCACATTCCAGCCTAAAGACTGTAATGCTTTAGCTGTGTTATAAGTGACTTTTTCACCATTATCAGTAATCAGACAGTTTCGACCTTGCAGACTAATTTCTGACTCCAGAACATCAGGACGCGGCAGAAACTTTTTGACCACTACCCTCTCAGAGGTTGAAAATGAATCACTATTCGCTGCACTGGAAACCACTGCAGGCTGCTCTGAAAGTGCCCTGCTGATATTACTGTCCTGAGGTACTAAACTCTTAACATAATCTACAATTTCAGCCAGAGTACGCATCTCTGATAATTCATTTTGATCCATTTCAGGCAGTTCAGGGAATCTAGTTGTCATCGCACCTAAAATTTCAACACGCTTAATTGAGTCAATTCCTAAATCAGCTTCTAAATCCATATTCAAATCTAGCATTTCAACGGGATAGCCAGTTTTTTCATTGACAATTTCAAGCATTGTTTGCTGTATTAAAGGCTCATCAATAACAGACGAAGCTGAAATAGTAGCAGTTTCTAAAACTGGATCAGAGCTACTAGCAGTTGCACATGATTTCTCTTCAACAGAATCGACAATTTCTTTTAAGGTTTGAATTTCGGCTAAATCATTTTGATCCAGCTCTGGCATTTCAGGGAACTTAGCAGTCATTGCACTAAGAATTTCAACTCGTTTAATTGAGTCAATACCTAAGTCCGCTTCCATATTCATATTCAGATCTAACATCTCAACAGGATAGCCAGTCTTTTCATTGACGATTTCCAACATGCCCTGTTTAATGGCTTCTAAATTCAAACTACTTGCAGCTGGTGCAGAAACTGCAGTAGCTGTAGTAAGTGTACTAGCTACAGGTGACATAGCACCGGCTTTCTCATCTACATAATCTACAATTTCTTTTAAGGTCTGCATTTCAGCTAGATCATTTTGATCAAGCTCAGGCATTTCAGGGAACTTAGCAGTCATTGCACCGAGAATTTCAACACGCTTAATAGAATCAATACCTAAGTCCGCTTCCATATTCATATTGAGATCTAACATCTCAACAGGATAACCTGTTTTTTCATTGACGATTTCCAACATGCCTTTTTCAATGATTTTTGAATCTAAACCACTTGATGCCATAACTGGTGTAGAGACTACTACAGGAGCAGCTTGTGCTATAGCACCTGATTTTTGTTCAACATATTCAACATATTCAACAATTTCTAATAATGTCTGCATTTCAGCTAGATCATTTTGATCAAGCTCTGGCAATTCAGGGAATTTAGCTGTCATTGCACCCAGTATTTCAACTCGTTTAATAGAGTCAATACCTAAGTCCGCTTCCATATTCATATTCAGATCTAACATCTCAACAGGATAGCCCGTTTTCTCATTAACAATTTCCAGCATACCCTTTTCAATAACTTTTGAATCCAGGCTATTTGAAGCAGGAGCAGCAATCTGTGTTGGGGCTGATGCAGTTGCTGGTGCCATGCTACTGGCTCTTTGATCAACATACTCAACTATTTCCAGCAAAGTCTGAGTTTCAGCTAAATCATTTTGATCCAATTCTGGTAAATCAGGGAATTTAGCAGTCATCGCACCAAGAATTTCTACACGTTTAATAGAATCAATACCCAGATCAGCTTCCATATTCATATTTAAATCAAGCATTTCTATAGGATAGCCTGTTTTATCCTGAACAATTTCCAACAAACCCTTTCGAATTGTTTCAGTATCTAATGCAGGTGTACTGACTTGAGCGACAACTGGCTGAACAATTGGAGCGGCAGCTACTGTAGGGGCAACAGCTTCTACAATAGTTTTTGCAACGGGCTGAACCACTGATTTTGCAACCGCTGCAACAGGAGCAGGAGTGACATTTTTAACGTTAGAAGTTGCTGGAGCCGATTGATAAGTTAAATTAGTCTGTCCACTTAACATTTGTTGAGTAGCCTGATTAAACTCAATCTGACTTTGTAAATAACTTTCATGCACCTTGAGTGTCTGTTGCTGATAATCATGCATATCAGACAGACCATTAGTAATATTATCTGGTACTATAGAATTATCACTACCAAACTCATCGACCAGATGATGCATCATATTAAAGAAACACTGTGAATAGTCCTTTTGACTTTCCAGATAAGTTTCATGTGCTTTCAAGGTAGCTGATTGTGATTTCAACCAATCTGTTTGATCCATTGCCTGAACAGCAACCACTTGTGGTTGGCTAACTTCTTGTGTCACAATCTGAGTAATAGGTGCAGGAGTTTCTACAACAGGAGTGACAGTTTGACTTTGCTCATGTTGAGGCAAGTTTAATTGAAAACCATCATTTAAAGCATCATCAAAGGCTTTCTTAGTCGCATCACTCACATAGTTCGCACCACTGAGCTTAATATTCATACCAGCTTTTTTAGTAAGCGGTTTTTCTACATCTTGCTGATAAATATCTTTGAGATTAATATCAACACCAGCTACTTTTAATTGCACCATTGCATCACGATATAACGTATCACTATTTTTCTTAGGAGAATCATTTAAGGCAATAGCCATATGTGGTCTATCACCTAGAATTGAACCGACTAATTTGGTCAGTACATTCTTGGGACCAAATTCAACGAATATAGTTCCACCCTGATCGGCCATTTCTGTAATTTGTTGGGTAAATTGCACAGAACTGAGCATATTACGCTTAAAACTGTCTTTAATTTTCTTCGCTGTTTCAGGATATTTTTTGGCAGTTACATTTGAGAATATAGAGGTATGAGGCTTGGTAAATTTCTGTGCTTCAATGGCATCAGAAAAAGGCTTATTGGCAAATTCAACTAAAGAAGAATGAAATGCAGCAGAAACTGGTAGTAAAACCACTCTGAAACCATCTTCTTTTAGGGCAGACTTTGCTTCTTCAATGCCTTGTGTAGGTCCGGCTAGAACAACTTGTTCAGGAGAATTATAATTAGCAATATTAACTCCAGCAAAAGGTTTTAGCTTATCTTCAACTTGTGAGGCATCACCCATAACAGCCAGCATACTGCCTGCATCATAACCTTCTTCAGGTGGTGTACCCATGGCCAGACTACGAGCACGGGAAAGACTATAAAATCCTTCATCATCGATGGCTCCAGCAGCCCATAAAGCTGTTAGTTCACCATAACTATGACCAGCAATCATATCGGCCTTAAAACCATTTTGCTGCATCATCTTAAATAAACCAGCACTCACAGCACCGATTGAGGGCTGTATATATTGTGTTTGTTTTAACTTTTTTTCCTGAGCTTTTTTGATATTATCATCAAATGGGTTTTCCGGATAAACCGCTCTAGCAATACTAGTGTCCAAATCACCCAATAATTTCTGTCCCATCTGAGCAAAACTATCACTCATCGGTGGGAAGTTAATGGTCAATTCCTTACACATATTCAGATATTGTGAACCTTGACCACTAAATAGTGCCACAACTTTGTCATCATCAGCCATCGCTTTAGCACGATAATGAATTCCCTTAGGATGATCCCAGAGTTCTTTATCAGCTTGAGCATTTAATTGATCTAATGATGTGGCTAAATAATCAACAACTTCAGTTTGGCAATTTGCAACAAAACCAAGGCGGGCATCAGTAGATGGAATATTAGTATTATCAAAAGCCTGTACAAAATTATAAAACTCCACACCTGTCGCATCACTATTTAAAGCACCAAGCCAGTTTTGACATTCTTTAGCTAATGACTGAGCACCATTAGCGTTGATAACAAATGAACGAGCCGTGCTATGTATACGCTTGGAGCTTTCTTTTGACTTTGAAATATACTCTTCCATGACAAAGTGATAATTACTACCACCAAAACCAAAGGAACTTATACCGGCACGACGAGGATTATCCGCCATATTAATCCAAGGACGAACATCGGTATTAAGATAGAAAGAAGACTCTTCAATAAATAATTTTGGATTAGGCTTATCAATATTAATTGTTGGTGGTAAAACCTTATGATAAAGCGATAAAGCCGCCTTTATAAGACCTGCAGAGCCAGCAGCAGTTTTGGTATGACCTATCTGAGATTTTACACTACCCAGGGCAATATGTTGTTTTTCATGTCCATCGGTATCAAAAGCTAATTTCAAGCCCTCAAACTCAGCTGCATCTCCAGCTTTAGTACCAGTCCCATGTGCTTCAACCAAGTCAATACTGGCCTTATCAAAACCAGCATCTTCATAGGCACGATCAATGGCCACTCTCTGACCAGACGCACGAGGTGCATAAATACTTTTGAAACGACCATCACTAGAAGTACCAACCCCTTTAATCACCGCATAAATATGATCATTATCACGCTCAGCATCTTCTAAACGCTTGAGCATCACCATACCCACACCTTCACCAATAACAATACCATGTGAATCTTCATCAAAAGGCTTAGGCACTTCACCATCAGTAAATGCTGGAGTTTTACTGAAATTCAGATACATAAATGGTGAATTATCTGTATCAACACCACCAGTAATCATGGTATTGGCTTTATATTCAAGTAAATCACTAATAGCCATTTTCATAGCCGCTAAAGAGCCGGCACAGGCTGCATCAACCACACAGTTGGTACCACCAAGATCAAAGCGATTGGCCACACGACCTGCTATCACATTACCCAACATACCCGGAAAAGAATTTTCCACCCAGGGGATGTAGGCTTTTTTCATTTTCTCGATTAAAATCTGAATATCATCTTCAGCCACACCACTACTTCTTAATACTTTTTCCCAAACCGGGCCCTGTAGACGTGAAACCAACGGTGTAATGAGTTTTTGTCCACCGCCCACACCCAGAATAACTCCAGTATTTTCACGGTCAAAATTGCCATCCACATAGCCACAGTCTTTAAGTAGATCTCTGGCAACTACCAAAGACAATAATTGTGAAGAATCAGTGACTTCCAGAATATTGGGTGGCAAACCAAATTCCATAGGGTCAAAATCAATATCAGGGATAAAGCCACCGCGTTTACTATAGGATTTATCCGGTGCAGAAGGATCAGCATCATACAAATCATTGATTTCCCAACGATCAGATGGAACATCAATGACACAGTCCATCTTGGCCATAATATTTTCCCAATACTCATTTAAGTCCTTTGACTCAGGGAAGAGTGATGCCATTCCAATAATAGCAATCGGAGTTTCTTGTAAGCGTGAAGGCATCTTCTTTTCTACAAGAACTTGGTCAATATTTGTATTTTCTGACATTATCTAGCCTGTTTTGACAAATTAATAGAGTGTTTTCAAAGTATTACAAAAGATTCTTAATGTTGACTCTTAACTAAAAAGTGATATTGAACCTTATTCACGTAACTGTAAATTTTAACTTATCTATAAAGATAGTCAATTTTATTATGCAATTATGAAAACATTTACATCTATTAATGACATCTTAAAAAAAATACAGGATAATAATAGATATAATTAATGCCCATAAAACACATATTTTATCAACTTAAACTTCCCTGACTTATTAAAAATATGAAATCTAAAAAAAATAATTGTTCTCGCCATCTATTGCCTGCAAGCATAAGCAAGAAAGCTTTTCTGGATGCTTTCAAACAAAACTTTAGCATAAAGGAAACTGCAAATAGTTCTGATGAATTTACCTTATTGGATAGTTTTGAATGTGGACTTTATTTTAATGGCTATATAGCCACTCATCAGGCTAAGAAACTGAATCTCTGGCAACAGGAAGATTGTCTTGATCCTGAGCTATCTCAGAGTATTGATAATATAAATATCAATACCAGATTCTGGTGGGAATTTCCTGATTTAGATGAGACTAAAGAAACAAAAAATATTTTTAAAAAAATACTGGATCTTCGAGCATTAAACCCAGTGTATAAGGGTATACTTAAGATACAGCAATTTAGCCTGCAAAATGAAGATGGAAAATTTTTAATTGATTGTCAGCTTATTTCTATACATGCAATAGATAGTCCTCGTACTTCAAAATTCAGACAAATCAAATTAACTCCACTTATGGGCTATGAAAAAGAACACAAAATAGCCATTGAACTACTGAACAATCTCGGTGTATTTAAACCTCAGCTTGATCCTATAAAAAGTTTATACAGTGCCCTGGGTATTATTCCTCAAGGTTTCTCAATTAAGCCTAAAGTTAATATCCCTGCAGATATGCCCTCGCGTTCTGCAATCAGTGTTATTATCAGTACCATGCTTGAAAAGCAACGCTTGACTGAAAATGGAATTATTAAAGATATTGATACCGAATTTCTACATCATTTTAGAGTCGCTTTACGTATGGTCCGTGCGGCTGTCGCACAACTTAAAGTAGTTTTTCCGGAGCAGGATGTCATTATGCTCAAAGATCGCTTTGGAACACTGGCTCGTAATACCAACCTGCTCAGAGATCTTGATGTTTTTATCATGGAAAAAAATTATTATCTGGGGTTGATTCCAAAATCACTTTCCAGTGGCTTATTACCCATGTTCGATGACTTTGAAAAGAATCGTACTAGTGAAGTTAAAAGAATTGAAAAATGGTTATCCAGTAAAACCTATGAAAAAGAAATTACTGATCTGCAGTCCTTATTTAAAAACGGCTATTGTGCAATTGAAACCCAATGGAGTGAAGTACCCTCCATTGAACTGGCAGTTAATAGAATTCAAAAGCGTTATAAGGTCATACAAAAATCAGCAGCTACCATTACAGCTGACACACCAGAGCGTGATATTCATAGTATCCGCATTGATTGTAAAAAACTACGCTACTTACTCTACTTCTTTGATGGACTATTTGACAGCAAACAGCAAAAAATAGCCATTAAGCATCTAAAGTCATTACAAGATAAATTAGGCTTATTTAACGATCTCACCGTACAGGGTGAATTTCTGGAAAACTACCTGGAAAAAATAGAACACAAAGAAAATAAAGACATTATGCTGATAGAAGCCCTCGGCGGACTTATCTCCGCTCTACATACAAAACAAGTAGAAGAACGAAAACGCTGTATTGAAGAATTAGCCATCTTCTCCAATGAACAAAATCGACAAATATTTAAAACTACATTTGTAGTCTAACTAATCATTCTTTTACTTCCCCCTTCTTCAGAAGGGGGATTGAGGGGGTTGAATCTTTTGATTTTGACTTTAAATTTTATTTTAAACTCAAATCACTCAACTCCCTCAATCCCCTACTCGTTTATGGGAGAACCAGCCAAACAACACGAGAAATAAATGAAAGTAGTAGCATCCTATAGCATCAAAGGCGGAGTCGGTAAAACAGCCGCATCCGTTAACCTGGCATATGCCGCAGCCAAAGCAGGTAATGATACCTTATTAATTGATTTAGATCCCCAGGGAGCTTCCTCTTTTTATTTTCGTGTAGACACCCATAAAAAAGAAAAAAAAGGCTATTTTTTTACTAAAAAAAATAAACTTCTTAAACATATCAAAGGTTCCAACTATAAGGGACTGGATATCCTTCCTGCAAATTTTTCCTTTAGAAACTTCGATATCATGCTCAATGATATGAATAAATCAAAGAAGCGCCTTAAGGAAATTATTGGCCTACTTAAAGATGAATATGATTTAATTATTTTAGACTGTCCTCCTAATATTAACCTATTATCAGAAAATATATTCAATGCAGCTGATATGATCATTGTCCCAGTTATTCCCACCACCCTTTCTGAGCGAACCTTCGAACAATTACTCGAGTTCTTTAAAAATAATCACTATGACAAGAAAAAAATACGTCCTTTCTTCTCCATGGCACAAAGCAATAATAAACTTCACAAACAAACCATCAAAGATATGGAGAGACGCTATCCTAAATTTTTAAAAAGCATCATTAGCTTTTCCACTGAAATTGAACGTATGGGAATCCATAGAGAACCTGTATTAGCCTATACAGCAAAGAACTGTAGTGCTCAGGCCTATCGAACACTATTTAATGAAATTGTCAAAATACTGGCTAAAAACAAATAAAAGGTTTTCATCACTATGTTTGAAATTGGATCATTTCCTTTTCTAATAAAGAAAGGAAAAATTTACATTATGTTAGTTACAAATACTTCAGGTAAACAATGGATATTACCCAAGGGACAGCCTGAGTCTGACCTAAAAAACGATAAAGTAGCAGAATTAGAAAGCTATGAAGAAGCGGGGATAAAAGGTAAAGTATTAAATAAATCATTTTACCGTGAATTTAAAACTGAAAGCGGGAGTAAATTATTAATCTATCCTATATACATTGATAAAATTCTAGAAAAATGGAAAGAAGACTATAAAAGAAAGCGTCGTCTGGTTAAAGTTAAAGAAGCAATGGAATTAGTGACACGGAAAGAACATCTTATGGCAATAAAATATTTTTCATCAAAAGAAATTAGTCGTAAACTAAACACTTAAGCTCCCTCTCCCCCTGTGTTAGCGTAGTTATCGCATTACTCAACCGGCTAAATGTTAATAAGCATGTAAAATTGATCCACTTTTAAGGTTAATTTGTATTTAAAATTGATTCACCTATCAAATGTAGTTTAATACCAAGCGTTTGCTTGGAGAAATAGGTGATATTAATGGAAACAGCAATGAAGGTCAGGCAGTGGGTTTTAATCGATGGCAAAAGCATGCGCAGTGTTGCCAGTAAAACCGGCTTATCAAGAAATACAACCAGCAAGTATTGCAAAGATGGTACTCCACCAAAATATGAGCGAACAAAACCCACTGTTTGTCAAAAACTTAAAAATTATGAAGCCCACACACTCAATGGTTTGAACAAGATTTAAAGCGTCCCAAACGAGAAAGACGTACCGCAACAAAACTCTATGAGCAATTAATTGCAGAAGGCTATCAAGTATAGTGGCCCCCGAAAACTGGACAATAGGTTAAGATATAAGAGCTAACCTAACGGGGAACGAAAAATGAGCAGAAAGAGAAAATCATTCAGTAATGAGTTTAAAGCAAAAGTAGCCATTGAAGCGATTAAAGGCCAGAAAACAGTTGCA
>JAUJGA010000178.1:0-3470 GCA_042095675.1 Gammaproteobacteria bacterium | reverse complement strand
TGCAATGATAGTGTTGCAAACCATGTGCGAACCCGTACTTTATGTATTTTTCTCCACCACAATGTGGGCAGTGGTTTTTTTCATCAAGTGATGATTCAATCATTGAGATAATTTTGTTATCATCATCAAGCTGGCGTATTAGCTTTCCGATCTCAGTTCGCTCATCTTTATCCAACTGGCTGATTTCATTCAGCAATATTCTCAATAGTTTCTTTTTCATAGGAGTTTACCTCTTTTATACTATATTTGATTATAGTACAAAAAAAGAAAAACAACACTTAATGTGAACAGAGCCTAACAAACTACTTATCCACAACTTAACTGTTTGAATATAAATGACTAACATATTAAAAAAAGAACTTGAAAAAGTTATCCACAACCCAATATTAGTACTATCAACTAAATTTTATTATAAAAATCATAGGGGTTATTATTTATGAGAATGGATAAACTAACCAGTAAATTCCAACAGGCTATTGCAGATGCTCAAAGTCTGGCCGTGGGACGTGATCATCAATATATAGAATCCATCCACGTGATGATGGCTTTGTTGGATCAGGATGGTGGTATTGCCAGACATTTGCTAACGCAGGCCAATATTAATATTAATTTATTACGTTCACAGTTATCTAAGGCCCTGGACCAAATGGCCTGTATTGAAGACTTTTCCGGTGATTTGCAAATATCTGCCGAGTTGACTCGATTGCTCAATAATACTGATAAGCTAGCTCAAAAACGTAAGGATCAATTTATTTCCAGTGAATTATTCATTCTGGCTACAGTGGAAGATAATGGACAATTAGGCAAGATCTTTGCTGAATTGAGTGAAGATAAAAATGCCATTGAGGTCGCCATTGATAAAATGCGTGGTGGTCAGGCAGTGAATGATCCCAATGCTGAAGATCAGCGTCAGGCCCTGGAAAAATACACTATCGATCTGACAGAAAGAGCAGAGCAGGGTAAGCTAGATCCTGTGATTGGTCGTGATGATGAAATTCGTCGTACTGTCCAGGTATTACAGCGTCGTACTAAAAATAATCCGGTTTTAATTGGTGAACCTGGGGTGGGTAAAACCGCTATTATTGAAGGTCTGGCGCAGCGTATTATTAATGGTGAAGTACCGGAAGGTTTAAAACATAAACGTATTCTTTCCTTAGATATGGGTTCACTGATTGCAGGGGCTAAATTCCGTGGTGAATTTGAAGAGCGACTCAAGGCGGTGTTAAAAGATTTATCTCAACAGGAAGGTAGTATTATTCTGTTTATTGATGAATTGCATACCATGGTTGGTGCCGGTAAGGCAGAAGGTTCTATGGATGCAGGTAATATGCTTAAACCTGCTTTGGCTCGTGGTGAACTGCATTGTGTGGGAGCTACCACATTAGATGAATATCGTGACTATCTGGAGAAAGATGCTGCTTTAGAACGTCGTTTTCAGAAAATTGTGGTGGATGAACCGACTCTTGAAGATACTATTGCCATCTTACGTGGTTTGAAAGAAAAATATGAATTGCACCACGGTGTTGATATTACTGATCCTGCAATTGTAGCAGCAGCCAGTTTATCACAGCGTTATATTACTGAGCGTAAATTACCTGATAAGGCCATTGATTTAATTGATGAAGCGGGTAGTCGTATCCGTATGGAAATTGACTCTAAACCAGAGTTAATGGATAAACTGGAACGTCGTCTTATTCAATTGAAAATAGAACGCGAAGCTTTAGGTAAAGAATCTGATCCAGCCTCAAAAAAACGTCTGGATGTTTTACAGGATGATATTGCAGATTTAGAATTAGAGTATTCAGAGTTTGATGAGATTTGGAAAGCTGAAAAAGCTGCAGTTCAGGGGACTCAGCATATTAAGGAAGCTCTGGATCAAACCAGAAAAGATCTGGAAACTGCGCAGCGTGCAGGGGACTTAGCACGTATGTCAGAACTGCAATATGGGCGTATTCCAGAACTGGAAAAACAATTGGATATGGCTTCTCAACAGGAGATGAATGATCATGATGATCAGCCTAAACTATTAAGAAATCGTGTCACCGAAGAAGAAATTGCAGAAGTTGTGGCGAAATGGACAGGTATTCCTGTGGCAAAAATGCTGGAAGTGGAGAACGATAAATTACTTAAACTCGAAGAACATCTGCATGAAAAGGTTGTAGGTCAGGAAGAAGCAGTGATGGTAGTTTCCAATGCTATTCGACGCTCCCGTGCCGGCTTATCCGATCCAAAACGTCCTAATGGTTCGTTCTTATTTATTGGACCTACAGGGGTGGGTAAAACAGAATTATCCAAGGCTCTGGCAAACTTCTTATTTGATACTGAAGAGGCAATGGTACGCCTGGATATGTCTGAGTTTATGGAAAAGCATGCGGTGGCTCGTTTAATTGGTGCACCTCCAGGCTATGTGGGTTATGAGGAAGGAGGATATTTAACCGAGGCGGTCAGACGTAAGCCTTATTCAGTAATTTTACTTGATGAAGTTGAAAAGGCACATCAGGATGTGTTTAATGTGCTGCTGCAGTTATTGGATGATGGTCGTCTAACAGATGGACATGGCAGAACCGTTGATTTTCGCAATACGGTGATTATTATGACTTCTAATCTGGGATCGCAAAAGATTCAGGAGTTAAATATTAAAGCAAGCACTCATTCAGACTCTGAAGCTGAAGTAGATTATCAATTGATGAAGTCAGAATTGATGGAAGAAGTATCGCAGCATTTTCGTCCGGAATTTATCAATCGTATTGATGATGTGGTGGTATTTCATCCTTTGGGTAAAGAAGTGATTGCTAAAATTGCAGAAATTCAATTACAGGAATTACGTGGTCGTTTAGCAGAACGTGAACTGGATCTGTATTTATCTGCACAGGTACTGGATAAAATTGTTGAAGCAGGCTTTGATCCACTCTATGGTGCTCGTCCTCTAAAACGTGCTATACAACAAATGTTGGAAAATCCTTTGGCACAGGAAATTCTGGCAGGAAAGTTTATGCATGGAGATGTCATTCAAGCAGAACTTAAATCTACTGGTGCTTTTGATGAGATAAGGTTCAGCTGTATGGAAAAATAAAGCTTTTGCCTGTTATTGCTTATTTTCAAATAACCATTTAACAGAACGAGTTCAAAAAGCACTGATTACAGATTGTTATAAAGACGATATTATTGGCCATCTCTCAAGAGATTCAACGGCTATAAAAGCAAGAGAAAAACCAGCAAAAAAGGTTGTTGAGGAAAAAGTAAGCCAGGCATGCCAAAGAAAGGTGAAGTAGTAGCGAAGAAAACAAGACGTATAGTAAACCAGATTTCAGGTATGTCATTAAAAGAAATGCAGAATGACTTACCTAAAGCCTGTGATGTGGGTTCAAAGAAAAATAGTAAGGGTAACACCAGTCATTGGATAGGTTACAATTTACATATTGATGCAGCAGATGGTGGTATTCCTATTAGCTGTTTATTAACATCAGCAT
>JAUJGA010000177.1:0-2334 GCA_042095675.1 Gammaproteobacteria bacterium | reverse complement strand
AATGGTGTACAAGAGCAATGCGTTCAAAACTTGAACCGATGAAGAAATTTGTCAAAATGCTCAGAAGACATGAACCATTATTGATGAATTTGTTTAAGGCAAAAAAAGCCTATTCTTCAGGTGCTGTAGAAGGATTAAATCGTAAAGTAAATCTGGTCACCAGAAGATCTTACGGTTTTAGGAACTACGATATACTGAAAATCGCCTTGTTTCATACGATGGTGAAGCTCCCAGAACCAGAAAGAGCCCACTCATTTTTTTGAAGAGGCAAGAAATAAAACTATTTTTATATCAATTTAGACTTATATTAACTTAGAGAAGCGCTCAGTCTTTTCATCAGGTTTAATGTATCGATCAAAAACCATACAAATATTTCTAATCAATAAACGTCCCTTAGAAGTGACCTCAATGGACTGTTCATCCATAGTAATCAAACCATCTTCTAACATGACTTTATAACGCTCTAACTCATTAGAGAAATAGTCAGAAAACTTAATACCAAAACGTTTTTCTATACTTGAAAAGTTAAGTTTAAAATGACAAATTAACTGCATAATAGTTTCACGACGAATGATATCATCATCATCTATTTCTACACCTCTGAAAACAGCCAGTTCTCCAGCATCAATTTTTGCGAAATATTCATCCATGGTACGCACATTTTGTGCAAAACTATTAGCAATAGTACCAATAGAAGTAATTCCTATACCCACCAAGTCACAATCTGCATGAGTAGCATAGCCCTGAAAATTCCTATATAACTCACCATTTTTTTGTGCAATGGATAATTCATCATCTGGTTTAGCAAAGTGATCCATACCAATATAGACATAACCGGCATTGGTTAATTTTTCCATGCAATGTTTGAATATTTCTAATTTAACAGCAGCTTCAGGAAGCTCTTCTTCATTAATACGACGTTGTGGTTTAAAGCGTTCAGGTAAGTGTGCATAATTAAAAACAGAAACACGATCAGGACTGATTTCAATTAACTCATCGAGAGTCTGATCAAAACTTTCAACAGTTTGCAACGGTAAGCCATAAATTAAATCCACACTAATGGATTTAAAATTTTCTTCACGTGTAGCCGTTAAAGCTGCCATGGTTTCTTCCCTGCTCTGAATACGATTCACAGCTTTTTGCACTGCGGGATTAAAATCCTGAACCCCCAGACTCATACGATTAAAGCCCAGTTCCCTAAGCAACTTAATACTATCTCTACTGACTTCACGAGGATCAATTTCAATAGAATACTCACCAGAGTCATCATCATGCAAATTAAAATGCTGACGAGTCACTGCCATTAATTGACGCATTTCATCATGGCTGATAAAAGTAGGAGTACCACCGCCCCAATGTAGTTGATTGACCTTTCTTGAAGGGTCAAATAACTTGCCCTGCATTTCAATTTCTTTAAAAACTCGCTCTAAATAGGGCATTGCTTTGGAGCGGTCTTTGGTAACCACCTTATTACAACCGCAATAAAAACACACTGTATCACAAAAGGGGATATGAAAATAAAGTGATAAATCTTTATCAGACTGATTAGATTTTTTAGCAAATTTTTTATAAGTATCCGTCGTATATTCTTTATTGAACTGTACAGCAGTAGGGTATGAAGTATAACGTGGTCCTGCTTTGTCATAACGCTTAATAAGTTGCTGATCAAACTCAACAATAGCCATAATGTGTATCCTGATAGAACTTTAGCCAACAAATATTTATGTTGGCTTATAGAAAGAGGGTTATTTTAGAAAGAGTGTATTATGCCAGTTTCAGGCTAAGGAAACCAGATACAAATCCTTACACCCTTAGGGATATTTCTTTACTTGATTACCCATAAAGCTCCGCCATTTTCAGAAGCTTTCCATTTATTGGTGGCATTTTCATCGCCACGCATAAAAAACTTGGCATCATGTCTTTTAAGTTAAAGCGTTTATTAAATCGATAACAAAATTCTGCAAGATACCGAGGTAAATTTTTTGAGTTAATAGAGTGATAACTACCCTTCATAGAGTTTTTGATATTACCTATCATAGTGTTAACCCAAATAAATTCAATTTTATCAACACTGGTTGCACCACCACCCGTGACTAATGGAACATGCTTACAGTCAGCTTCTTTAACAGAGCGTAGCGAAAATCTCTGGGGCTTGCCCCGTGCTGAATAGTGTAGACATTGCTTATCCCTGTCTATATTATTCAGTACATGGAACTTCAAAGAAATACGCATCATGTCTTTAGGCTAATGTATCATTTTGTCTGGATACCAAAATATAGGCATAAAGTTTTTATGGAGCCTTATCGTACAACGATGAAGGCGATTATTCAGAAA
>JAUJGA010000176.1:0-4483 GCA_042095675.1 Gammaproteobacteria bacterium | reverse complement strand
GAGTCACATTGACTTTACCAAATAAACTTTCAAGTGCTCGACTTGTGGTGACTCGAACATGGTTTAAAAGTTCACCTGATCCTGAGATGACACTGTCTTTCTTTTTCTCTTTGTCAGCTTTTAAATCCAGCCAATCTTGCAATAGCTGTCTCATGATTTCATGGCCTTTCTTATTGATGAAACTTTCTATTTTACCATGTTCACTCTCTGCCATGTGGCCAGACTTAAGCTGTTTTATTAACAAATCAAATTCTTTCTGTGCAGCAGAAAAGAATGAAAAATCATTTGAATCAAGGTATGCTATGTTCATGAGAGGGCTCTTTTTTCAGGTTTATGAATGTCAGATACTTATAAACCTCTAGTTTGATCTCTCTCTTCTCTATTTTCAAACCTTAATTATTGAATTTATTCTATAATTTCGTCGTTTCAAAAGATCTGCACCCATATAATTATGTTATTCAGACCTCAGTATAGACCATAATGACCAAAATAATAAAGCAATTTGAGCATATTAAGCAACGTATTGAGCAAGCAATGCATTCCAGTGCTCGAACAGCATCGGAAACAGTTACTTTGCTTGCCGTCAGCAAACGACATCCCTATAAAAAAAATCAGTCTCTATATGAGCTGGGGCAACGACATTTTGGCGAAAGTTATCTTCAGGAAGCTTTGCAAAAAATTGCCCAGTTATCTCAACTGAAAATCATATGGCATTTTATCGGCCCGATACAATCTAATAAAACCAAAGACATTGCTCAACAATTTCACTGGGTGCATTCAGTTGATCGTTTAAAAATAGCATGTCGACTGAGTCAACAACGCCCTATTGAGCTTCCCCCTTTAAATATCTGCCTGCAAATTAATATCAGTAATGAAGTTCAAAAATCTGGTTTTTCTACAACAAATATTCATGATTCCATTAAAGAAATTATCAGTTTACCCAATATAAAAGTTCGTGGTTTAATGGCAATTCCAGCACCTGTAGCAGAAGGTAATGAACAGTTCATAAAGCAATGTATCCCTTTTCAACAATTAAGGGTGTTAATGTTACAGCTAAATAAAGATTATCAACTGGATATGGATACACTTTCAATGGGTATGTCTAATGATCTGGAAGCAGCCATTGCTGAGGGTGCTACTATTATACGTATTGGTACAGCACTTTTTGGTAGCAGAGAAACTTAGCTAGTGTATAATAACTGGCCTTAGAGAAACTTTTAAATGAGATTTTTACAACTATGATTAATAAAAAAATTGGTTTCATTGGTTCAGGAAGCATGGCTTATAGCTTAATCGGTGGATTGACTAGTACTGGAGTCGAAGGTCGGAACATTTGGGTCAGTGATCCCAGTATAGAAAAAATCACTGAATTAGCTGCTAATTTTTCTGTTAATATCAGTAAAAACAATATTGACTTAGTAAAAACAGTGGATGTAGTTATTCTGGCAGTTAAACCACAACAATTAGCAATAGTATGTGGTGAAATTGCCACTGAAACAACAAATAATAGCCCCTTAATCATATCAATCGCAGCTGGTGTTTTAAGTCATAATATTGAAGTCTGGCTAAACCCGGATGAAAATGCTGATAATACTCCTGCATTAGTTCGCTGTATGCCTAACACTCCGGCACTGGTACAAAGTGGTGCAACTGCTCTTTATGCTAATCAATGTGTCACTGAACAGCAAAAAACACTGGCCGAATCTATTTTACGATCCGCCGGTTTGACTCTGTGGCTAAACAATGAAAGTGATATGGATGCAGTGACTGCTTTATCCGGTAGTGGACCTGCCTATATTTTCTTAATACTTGAAGCACTTGAAAAAGCTGGAATAAAACTCGGTCTGGATCAAAAAATTGCTCATTTATTGGCCATTCAAACAGCCTTTGGTGCATCAAAAATGGCATTAGAAAGCACTGATTCTCCGGAAACTCTAAGAAATAAAGTCACTTCACCCGGTGGCACAACAGAAAAAGCCATTGGAATTTTACAGGATGGAGAACTGGAACAGTTAATTTTTAAAGCATTAGAAGGTGCCAAAGAACATTCTATTGAATTGTCTCAAGTTTTAGGAAAATAAAAATTAATGAATAATTTTATGGTCAATGCTGGCTCCTATTTAATCAGTACGATTATAGGGCTTTATATTATTATAGTACTTTTACGCTTTTTGCTACAACTGGTCAAAGCTGATTTTTATAATCCTCTGTCACAGTTTATCATCAAGGCCACCAATCCTGTGTTAATTCCTATGCGTCGTTTTATTCCAGGTTTATTTGGACTGGATATAGCTTCACTCACACTGGCATACACTCTACAATGCATTGAAAATTTCATACTCTTTGCTCTGCAGGGCATTCCTCTCAACCCATTATTTATTTTCTGGCATAGTATTGGTTCACTACTTAACTTACTTTTATATATCTACTTTTTTGCCATTGTGATACAAGTCATTATCAGTTGGATCAGCCCTAGTAATTATAATCCAGCAATTGCGCTCATCCATAGAATTACTGAGCCTGTAATGCAGCCTGCCAGAAGAATCTTACCCCCTTTTTCCGGATTTGATTTATCACCTTTACTAGTATTTGTCGTACTGAATATATTAATTATGTTCATTCCTGTCTTATTTGGTTAGACAGTCAGGATAAATATGAAATCTATCACAAAGTATTTAAAATAATTATGCTAGAATTCAAGCTGATAATTTCAGCTTATTTAGATTTAACTTAGAAAATCATAAAAAATAGCTATATACACAAAAATTATTACCTCAAAAAAAGATAAAAAGTATGGCAAATGAAGACTTTTTCAATAATGTTCAGGCTTATGGATAAAGGAAAAGAGAGCTAGTCTCCATAATTGAACAATTTCAGGACTGGCTAAATACAACCGGACTGGAAGATAGTGAACAAAGCTTAAAAATATACGAGACATTACAAACTTTAAAATACGATCGTATTACTCTGGCTTTTGTCGGTGAGTTTTACAGAGGAAAAACTGAGCTTATTAATGCCATTTTCTTTTCTAAGTATAAGCGTCGTTTACTGGCCATTGATGCAGGTCGCACCACTATGTGCCCCACAGAATTATTTTATGATGTTGATGTTCCTAAGGCATACATGCATCTTCTTCCTATTGAAAGTCGCCTGGAAGATACTAGTATTACCGAACACAAGCAACATCCCATTAATAGTACAATCATTCAATTAGATATCAACTCACCTGAAAAGATGGCAGATTATTTTGCCAAAATCACCAAAACAAAACCTGTCAAAGCAATAGAGGCTAAACGTCTTGGCCTCTATGATATAATTACTGACAATAATGGTACTGAAATTTCCGATGCTAAAATTGTTGAAATTCCAATGTGGCGTCATGCATTGATCAACTTCCCTCATTCATTTCTAAAGCAGGGACTGACTATTTTAGATACTCCCGGACTTAATTCTTTAGGAAATTAGCCAGAACTCACTATTAATATGTTATCCAATGCTCAAGCTGCTATTTTTGTGTTAGCAGCTGATACCGGTGTTACCCGCTCAGATATGGATATTTGGCGATGCCACCTGAAAAGCTTTCGTAGAAATCGTAATAGTGGTTTAGTTGTTGCCTTAATAAGATTGATACTCTTTGGGATGACTTGAAAACTGAAAATGAAATAAAAGCCAGTATCCAGAGACAGTGCTTGGAAAGTTCTAAAACTTTAGGCATTGACAGCAAACATGTATTTGCCGTATCTGCACAAAAAGCTTTGCTTGGAAGAGTTAGAGAAGATACAGAGCTCATTACTAAAAGCAACCTACCCAAACTGGAACAAGTAGTGTCCAGTGACATAATTACCGCAAAAACAAAACTTAGTACGCAACACCATTATTAATGATATAACTGATCTAATGAAAAGCTCTAAGAGCATTTTATTTGGACAGTTTAATGCGCGCAAAAAATCAATAGCCGGTTTAGGTGGTCTAAGTGGTAAAACTGAGAACGTCATTCATAACTTACTTAAAAAAACCCGTAAAGAGCAACAAATTTATCAGAAAATTGCTGAAAACCTACATGCCAGTCGCCAAATTTTATTAGGTCAACAAAAGAAGCTTAATAAGATTATTGCTCTGGACAAACTGGATGAGCACATTAATCAAGCCCGAACAACGATGAAAGGCAGTTGGACAACCACTGATATGAAGTCAGGGATGAAACTTTTATTTGATGGTTTAAGCAATACCATAAATGAAGCAGACAAACAGGTAGAACTGACTAACCGCCTTATTAATTCTATTTATACTCGTTTCAAAATGAAAATAAAGAAGAAGGTTCAGAACTAAAAGCAAAGCTCTTTTCTGTTAATTTGTATAAAAAAGAAATTGAACTACTTTATGAAGATGCAGAAGAATATCGTACCAGTGTATATTCCACTCTAAACAGAGCAAAGCTTTGTCATAAAAAAATTCTTTATCTCTTTATCTCTTTATCTCTTTA
>JAUJGA010000175.1:0-14417 GCA_042095675.1 Gammaproteobacteria bacterium | reverse complement strand
AAACAGTAACATTTGATAATGGTAAAGAGTTTGAGTACCACAAAGAAATAGCCACTATATTGAACTGTAAAACGTATTTTGCAAAGCCTTACCACTCATGTGAACGAGGACAAAATGAAAATGCTAATGGTTTATTAAGGCCGTATTTCCCTAAGCAAATGGATCTGGTTGATGTTACTAAAAAAGAAGTTTATGATGCTGTTCACAAGCTCAATAGTCGGCCACGAAAGTGTTTGGGATACAAAACTCCTTATGAAGTTTTTGAAGAGCTAACCGGCATTAGCCAGGAAGAGTTAACCGGTCATGCACTTATTACTTGAATTCAGGAATAGTTATTTAGTATATTTCCTAGAAAATAACAGCTTAGCATTATGACTGCTTGTTTTTAAGAATATAACGGAGAAATATTTAGGCCTTTGGCAACAAAGCCATTAAATTGTTCGGGCATTTGTTGCAACACCTGCTCGGCTTCTGCCTCTGTCGAAAAAGAAGCAAATACACAGGCGCCTGTTCCTGTCATTGTTGCTTTTGAATATTGTCCCAGCCATTGCAAAGTTTGCCCCACCTCAGGATAAAGCTCACAAACAATGTCTTCACAAACATTAGTCCCTTCTCCAGACATAAATTGTGACAGATTAATCGATGTACAATTTCTTTGCAGTATGGGAGATGAAAAAATATCTGCCGTAGACACAGAGACAGCTGGAATTAAAACAACAAAATAGGGTTCATCCAAAATTATAGGACTAATATCCTCTCCAATACCTTCCGCCCAAGCCGCTACGCCATAGATGAAAATTGGTACATCAGCACCTAATTGTAAACCTAATTTAGCTAAATCCGGTAATTCAATTTTAAGATTCCAGAGTTGATTCAAGGCCACTAAAGTTGTCGCAGCATCACTACTACCACCACCCAGACCTCCACCCATTGGTAGTTTCTTATTAATAGAAACATCCATACCCAAGTGACAATTTGCGTGTTGCTGCAGGAGTCTTGCTGCTTTAATGATTAAATCATCTTCTGCAGGTACATCGGGGAGAGGATTATTATGAATTAATTCCATGGTTTTAAGAACATTAAAATTTAATTCATCTGCAAAATCCAAGAACTGAAAAACTGTTTGCAATTCATGATAACCATCTTCACGCTGACCTGTAATATGTAAAAAACGATTTATTTTTGCCGGTGCCAGCCAACTCATAAGCCTTAACCCGTATTCTTTTTTACTTGTTTAGAGGAATTAAAATTCCATTGGCTAATAATAATCTTTATTTTAAGATTCTGCTTGGTCACAATAATTTTTTTAGGTAAATAATATTCACCAACTTGTATTCTTTTTGGATATTGGACATGACATAGTTGTTGATACAAATCACTAATATATCCACTTTCATCATATTTGACTTCTGCTTCCACTGCTGGATTGGGTATACCATATGACCAGAAACGTAGAGAATTAATAGGGAACTTCCAACCGGTTTCCTGTAATAATAAAGTTTCTAATGCTTCACTATTTCCTGTGTAAGAACGTTCATAAGAGGATGTTTTAAGCTGTATTATTTGATCTTTTTTGATTAATAATAATTCTGTTTCACCGAGAGGTCCCATAAAGCTAATCTGAAAATCAGCATTGTTTTGTAACCAAATGAATTTTGCATACCAATTTTCTTTATCATTGATAATACTGAGGCGTCCGTGAATTGACCATTGTGAAGGAAAATTGTTCAGGTTCTGTGCTTGTGTTGTGGTATTGTTTTCTGGTTCTAGCACGCTACAAGATGAAACAAACAGCAATAGAATAAATAAAAATAGTTTTTTTTGAAGTGCCATTATTTACTGTAAATAGCGTGTAGTAATAGTTAATAAAATATGATGCTCAGGATCTTTTTTCAGAGCTTTCTCCCAGACAGCCTTAGCTTCAGACTTTTTACCAAGTACCCATAAAACCTCACCAAAATGTGCTGCAATTTCAGGATCCGGATCTTTTTCATAAGCTTTTCTAAGGTATTTCTCAGCCTTCTCATTCTCATTGAGCTTATATAAAATCCAGCCCATACTATCCAGGGTCGCCACATCGTACGGGTCTATTTTCAAAGCTCGCTCAATATACTGATATGCTTCCTGATAGCGCTTGGTTTTTTCTGCCAGAGTATATCCCAAGGCATTGAGAGCCTGATTATCTTGCGGATTACTATTAATAATAGTAAGTAAATCTTTTTCTAATAAATCAATACGGTCAAAATTTTCAGCCAGCATGGCACGCCCATATAGTAAGTCACTATTACCCGGGTCAAGAACTAAAGCTTCGGTATAAATATCATAGGCTATTTTATAT
This sequence comes from Gammaproteobacteria bacterium, assembly GCA_042095675.1. Classification (GTDB taxonomy): domain Bacteria; phylum Pseudomonadota; class Gammaproteobacteria; order GRL18; family GRL18; genus GRL18. The sequence goes on along the minus strand of JAUJGA010000175.1, from coordinate 12,079 downwards.
TTCTTAGCGTTGTAATAAACCTCTGCTTTAATTTGTAAAACATCAATATTTTGCTTACTGCTATTAGCCTTGGAGTGTTTCAGTAATTGTAAAGCCAGATCGGTTTTTTGCTGTTGTGAATAGACAGCAATCAAACCAAGATAAGCTTCAAAAGCATATTTTCCATGTTGTACTTTTTTAAACCATAACTCTGCCTGAGGGTAATCTTTTCTACCAGCTTCTATTTGTGCAATAAAATAAGCAGCTTCATTAGAGTAAAGTTTATAATGATATAAGCGTCCCAGATAAGCCTTGCTTATATCCAATTTATCCATTTCAATCGATAGTAGACTGATTGCAAATAATATGTCTGGTGATATTTCTTTTTCAGCAAGAATTTGTACTTGTTTAAAGCCCTTTTCATAAGATTTAGTTTCCACCAGTAATCGTGACAGCTCTAATCTGACCGGTATATTATCCGGTGACTGCTTTAGTATCTTATTTAGTACTTCAATGGCTTGTGAATTTTTTTTCTGTTTTTTTAATAATTCTACCTGAACAATTTCTGCCTTTAGATAATCAGGTTTTGTAACAAGAATTTCACTTAAATACTGTTCTGCATTTGCATAATCTTGAAATTTTATAAAGATTTTTGCCCAATAAAGTTTTACAATTAACTTCTTCTTATATGGCTCACTAATCTGAGTATATATATTAATCACACGATCCTGTTCCTTAATGGTGTCTAAAATATTCACCACACGAGTCATGCCATCATCAAAATCATCACTTAAATTAACCACTTTATGTAAATAAACAATAGCCTTGTCATCCTGTCTTTTTTTAATTAAAGATGAGGCTAAAATTTGTTGAACATCAGTATTTTCCGGTTCTAATTCAGACCATAATTTAACTGATTTAAATGTTTGCAATTCATTTTTTGCAAACAATGAAACTCTTGTGGCTTTTTTAGCCAGACGGCTATCTCTTGTTATGTTGGCACTTTTATAATATTTTTCAAAGGCAAGTTCATAATCACCACGTTGTGAAGCCAGATCTGACAGTAACAAATCATAAAGTAGTTCTTTTGATAAATTTTGATTGGGTGCTGAGAAAGATTTTTTCTGAACTGCCTGCTTTTTAGTATGCACCTGTTGCAACTGAGTCTGTTGCTCACTACTATCAACTGAACTGGATGACATTTGTTTATTCATAGTCTTACAGGCAACCAAAATATTCTCTATGAAGAGAACACTCAATAGTAAGAAGACTAATTTTAAAAATTGTTTAAAACTCATTATTCCACCAACAACACTTTATATTAGACATACAGTATATTTGATTTTTCTACAGAACACGAATATTTACACCATCCAGGACTCAGCATTTAAATTTTAAAAATTAACCCCATATTATCTAACATTAATTCATTCTTAGAGATAAACATGGCCAATACAGATTATTACAAAACACTTGGGGTTAAACGAGATGCCAGCAATGCTGATATAAAAAAACAGTATCGACGCCTGGCACGGAAATATCACCCTGATGTGAGCAAAATTAATAATACTGAAGCACGTTTTAAGGAAGTGAATGAAGCCTATGATGTATTAAAAGATAAAGAAAAACGTGCCAACTATGATCGTTTTGGTACAGCAAATGGAAGTCCATTTGGCGGCGGTGGTGGCTTTACTCCCCCACCTAATGGAGGTAATAGTAACTTTGGTGGCTTTGGAAAGGGCAACTTTAGCGATATCTTTGATAATATGTTCAAAAATGCTCGTGGCGGGCAATTTGATGAAGGTCCATTTTCTCAATCGGGTGCACAGCAATCATACCAGCAAAACAGTCCCGCAAAAGGAGAAAATCAAACTGTTAAAATTTCTGTCTCATTAGAAGATGCCTATCATGGTGCCAATCGCACCATCAACATCCGCATCCCGAGAGAATCTGCCAACAAAAAACTAAAAATTAAGATCCCAAAAGGGATCAAAGAAGGTCAAAAGATCCGTCTCAGTGGTCAGGGCAGCAGTGGTACACACGCAAAAGGCGATCTACTATTAGAAGTTGGCTTTGCCAAGCATAAGCACTTCACTATTGACGGAAAAAATATCAGCTTGGTACTGCCTATTACGCCATGGGAAGCAGCTTTGGGTACATCTTTATCCATCCCTACCTTAGGAGGAATAGTTGAAATTAAACTGCCAGAAAATACCAAGGGAGGAAAAAAATTGCGTTTAAAAGGTCGTGGTTTACCTGGTAAAGGTGCCGGAGATCAATATGTCATTTTACAAATAATGACGCCTGATGCTAACACTGATGAACTAAAAGATCTTTATAAAGAGATGCAGAAAATAAGTCAATTTAATCCACGAGAAGATTATTAGGAGAGATTTTTATGAAAAATACGACCCTTTATAGAGCCAGCCTATTATTGTTCACCTTATTTTTATTCCATAATAGTCATGCTCTGCCATTTTTTGATAGTCAAGATAATGAATTTCCTACTCTTGCTCCTATGTTAGAAAAAGTAACACCTGCTGTAGTCAATATTTCAACCAAGGGAAAGTATCAGGGTAAAAGTCAATTACCGGAATTTTTTAATGATCCTCTTTTCCAGCGTTTTTTTCAATTCCAAATACCCGAACAAAATCAGCAGAAATCCAAACAACTCCATGCTCTGGGTTCTGGAGTTATTGTTAATGCACAAAAAGGCTATATCCTAACCAATAATCATGTGATCGATGATGCCAGTGAAATATTAGTGACATTGAAAGATGGTCGTAAATTAGTGGCTGAACTCATTGGAACTGATCCTCAAACTGATATCGCAGTGCTTAAAATTAATGCTAGTGACTTATCCGCACTCACTTTAGCTGATTCTGATAAATTACGGGTGGGTGACTTTGCCCTGGCCATTGGCCATCCTTTTGGTCTGGGGCAAACAGTTACTTCCGGTATTGTCAGTGGTTTAGAACGTAGTGGGCTAGGTATAGAGAACTATGAGAATTTTATTCAAACAGATGCCTCAATTAACCCCGGCAATTCCGGTGGTGCTCTGGTTAATCTGCATGGAAAACTAATCGGTATTAACACTGCGATGTTTTCACAAAGTGGCGGTAATATCGGTATCGGCTTTGCCATTCCTATTAATATGGCTAAAGCTGTCATGAGTCAATTGATACAACATGGCTCAATCCAACGAGGAATGCTAGGTGTGCAAATTCAGGATTTAACACCTGAGTTAGCGACTGCTATTAGAACTAATACCACATATGGAGCAATTGTATCTCAGGTTATTGCCAATTCTGCAGCCAGCAATGCTGGCATTAAAGCCGGCGATATTATTATAGCAGTCAATGCGAAAACGATTAGAAACTCCAGTAGTTTACGTAATACGATTAGCTTAAAACGTCCTGGAGACAGTGTCAAATTAAATATTATCCGTGGCGATAAAGAACTGACGATCACAGCCATTATTAGTGGCCCACAGAGTATTTCATCTATAGAAACAAAGAATGCAAACAGTAGCATTTTTGAAGGACAAAAATTACATTCATCACTAAAAGGCTCGAATCTTGGACAAAGAAGTAATGGTCAGGGTATTCAGGTATTGGAAGTAAAACCTCAATCTTTGGCGTGGCGTTCAGGTCTACGTGCCGATGATATCATTGTCGCTATTAATCGGCTGACGGTTAATTCTATCAGTGATTTAACAAAGTTATCAAAAAAGCTCAGGCAAAAAAAATCAGTACAAACACTCGCCTTAAATATCCATAGAGGACGCTCAGCTTTATTTCTAGTTATCAGATAATCAGAACTGATAATCCAGAAAGATACCGATAAAGATAACCATACCCAACCAGTTATTATTCAAAAAGGCCTCAAAGCAGGCCTTTTTTTCTCGATGTCTAATCAGATATTGCTGATAAATAGAAAATATAGACGCAGATAAAATTCCCAGATAAAAATAAACACCTGCCTGTAATAAGTAAGCAATCCCGATCATTCCAGCTAAAAATAAAATTTGTAATACAGCCAATATTATTTTGTCCTTATCTGCAAAAATTATAGCTGTAGATTTAACCCCAATCTTAAGATCTTCCTCCCTATCTGCCATAGCATACATCGTGTCATAAGCAACAATCCATAAAATTGTTGTCACATATAATAACCAGGCAATATTCGATATATAATTTAATTGTGCAGCAAATCCCATGGGAATTGCCCAGCTAAATGCCATACCCAATACAATTTGAGGATAATGAGTGTAGCGCTTCATAAAAGGATAGATAGAAGCCAGAATTAAGGCCACAAAACTTAGTATGATCGTATAAATATTTAAAAAAAGAACCAGAATAAAAGCAATCGTAACACCTGCAGCAAATAATTTTAATGCTTCAGCAGGAGAAACTTTGCCTGATGTAATAGGACGGTTTTTAGTGCGATCTATTTGCGAGTCTATGTTTCTATCTGCATAGTCATTAATCACACAACCTGCTGAGCGCATTACAAAAATACCCAGAGAAAAAATAATAAAGATGGATAATGGTGGGATACCCTGAGCTGCAATCCAAAGAGCCCAGAAAGTTGGCCATAACAATAAATATGTTCCAATAGGCCGGTCCATTCTCATCAATAAATAATATTGACCCAGACGTTCTTTAAAGGAAAGCTTATTTATTTTCATTTAATTAAGGATTAACAGAGAAAGAAGTAGAGTGTTGATTGGATAAATATTTTAAAATATTCGGTAAAAATACTTCTGCTACTAATAAAGGTTTGTGTTTAAGGCGAAAAATAGAACGTCTGGCCCATATTTCTCCCGGGTTTGAGTTTAGGTGAGAAATGGCAGAATCAAATAATTGCTGTCCCTGTTTCAAAGATGCTACTTCCATGGCATCTCTTTCCAGGTCAGGCTGAGAAAATAAAAACTCTCCTAAAGGACGATTACCTAATTCTCCTAATACTTTTTGCTCTCCTGTCAGAGTTTGTGAAGGTATCACTGTACGTGCATAAATTAATGGTGATTCTCCACCATATAATAAAACTTCCCTAATCAAAGCATCCTGCTCATTATTAAGGTTTAAACCTTTTATCTCATCACTGGAAGGTTGACTTATCCCCTGGCTTAAGACTTTTACCGAAAAACAACCTAAGTCATATTTAGCACAATAATTTTTTATTCTTAAAGTCAACGAAGTATCATCTAAAAGCCACTGTCCAATATTTTCGGGTATAGAAGATAATACTGTAGAATTAACAACTAACCAATCAGGAATTTTTTTAGCTTGTATTGTGTTAGTTGGCATTGATTAAAGGCACATATAATTAAAATTTAAAGTATTATAACAAACACTGATTACCATAAATATAAATCTCAACATTTATTCAGTGATTGATACTTTTTATGTAACTAAAAAAACAACCTTAACGGACAAAGATCAAAAGAAGGGATATGCGTTCGGACAAGTACTGTGGAAACGATTGCACAGAGAAGTGGTTTGCATCATTGGGGACGCTCAAGGGCATCCATGCCACGCTATATGAAAACTATAGTGGACCCCAAGATTTGGACAATAGGTTACGGTATTATAAAATTAATCGCAAAAGAGTACAACGTCTGATGAGGATTATGGGATTAGTCTCAGTTGCACCAAAACCGAATACCAGAAAGACCTGTAAGGCAAACAATATCTATCCGTATTTGCTGGATGGGATTGATATTCATCAAAACAATCAGGTTTGGTGTACTGATTTGACGTATATTCGGATGCCACATGGTTTTGTCTATCTGAGTGCTGTTATGGACTGGAATAGTCGGTTTGTACTGTCCTGGGAGATATCAACCACGATGGAAGAAAGCTTTTGTGTCAGCAGTCTGGAAACCGCATTACGGCGCCATGGAAAACCAGAAATATTTAATGCAGATCAAGGTGCTCAATACACCAGTCGAGCATTTACAGGCATTCTTAAAATAAATGATATAAAAATCAGTATGGATAGAAAAGGCAGAGCAATGGACAATATTATGATTGAATGCCTTTGGAGAAGTGTGAAATACGAAGAAGTTTACCTTAAAGATTATCAAAGTATTGACGAGCTAAAAAGCTCTCTAAAGGAACATTTTTAGTTTTATAATTATGAAAGGCCACACAAGGCACATGATGAAAAAACACCTGCTCAAGCATATGGCATGATGACAGAAGTTGTTTCAAAACTAAAATTGGCTGCATAAAAGCGAGCCTATTAACGATGGATATTGTATATCTTATTTTTAAACTGACTTGTCTTGACGATAGGGTCCACTTTAATATTCACGCGGTGCCCAAATAGCTATTAATCAATACAGCTATTGTATTATGGGCTTTTTTAGCTCAAATCGATCTGTCGATCAATTTAAGACATTATAATTCTCCACCCCCGACAGGGTATTCTTTTCCTCTGTTCAGATCGCTATGGATCAATTTGATCGTTTAAGACTACAATCTGACTGCAATCAAAATACTGTCATTTTTTAAAATGTGGCTTAAAATATCTGTCAAGTGTTTTTTTCATCTTTTTTAATTTCAATTACGCTGAATAGTTACAAACTTTTTTAAATGACCATTACTAAGCATTAAAACTCTATCCATTTTAGCAGCCAGATTTTCATCATGAGTGACCAGTACCAGACTAATCCCCATTTCTTTATTTAATTTGATCAATAATTCATAAATCTGCTGAGAGTTGGTATTGTCCAGATTACCTGTCGGTTCATCAGCTAATAAACATTGTGGCTCTGTCACCAGTGCACGTGCAATGGCAGCACGTTGTCGCTCACCACCGGACAACTCACCTGGCTTATGCTGTAAACGATGTTCTAAGCCTACCTGTTTTAATAAATCAGTTGCATTGTTTTCTGCCTGAAAGACAGAGTCGCCACGAATTAATAAAGGCATAGCAACATTTTCTAAAGCGGTAAACTCTGGAAGTAAATGATGAAACTGGTAAACAAAACCTAAGGTTTTATTGCGTAATATTCCCAGCTTTTTAGCATTAAGAAGATTAATATCCTGACCATTAATTAATACCTTTCCCGATTTAATTTTATCCAGGCCTCCCATCATATAAAGCAAGGTACTTTTTCCTGAACCTGATGCCCCGATAATGGCCAGACGTTCTCCAGGATGAACCTGTATATTGACGTGTTGAAAAACTTCAACACTATTACTACCTTCATCAAAGGTTTGGGTTAAATCCTGACATTCAATAATTAAGGCATCACTCATAACGTAAAGCCTCCGCCGGTTGAATTCGTGAAGCTCGCCAGGCTGGATAAATAGTGGCTAGTACAGTTAAACTAAAGGAAATAGTAGCCGTAACAATCACATCAGACCACCTCATTTCTGAAGGTAAATCACTGATCAAATAGACATCCGGTGCCAGGAATTTAAAGCCCAATACGCTCTCTAAAGCAGGTACAATAGTTTCTATGTTTTGTGCGGTGAGTATGCCCGTAATTACGCCTAACAAGGTACCAACCACACCAATCAACATTCCCTGAGCGATAAATATACGCATGACCATACCCGGACTTGCTCCCAGAGTTCTCAGGATAGCAATATCTGCCTGCTTATCATTAACCACTATCACAAGAGTAGAAACAATATTAAAAGCCGCCACAGCAATAATCAGGGATAAAATCAATAACATCATAGTTTTTTCAATATTGATAGCTCGAAATAAGTTAGCATGATGTTGCGTCCAGTCAATAACCCGATGAAAACCACTCAAAGTTTTTTCTATTTCACGACTGATTCTTGGTGCACTATATAAATCATCCAATTTAAGTCGAATACCGGTGACCAGACCTTTCATCTTAAACAAAGTTTGTGCATCACGCAGATGAATCAATGCCATATTAGCATCGTATTGATTATGTCCCATTTCAAAAATACCCACCACAGTGAAACGCTTCAGGCGAGGCATAATGCCTGCGGGAGTGATATTGGCAGACGGTGTGATCATAGTAACATTACTGCCTACTACTGCACCAATAGAACGTGCCAGATAACGTCCCAGAATAATCCCATACTTATGATCATTTAAGGCATCATAACTACCACGATACATATGCAAAGATACTTTCGATACATTTTTTTCAATTTGTGGAGCAACGCCTCTGATTAAGGCACCATGTACATTGGAGCCATTGGTTAGCATTCCTTCACGTAAAATATACGGGGCTGATCCTATTACATGGGCTTGTTGTTGAATTTTTTTATCCAGTGACTGCCACTGTTTTAATGAGCCATTCATACCACTAATGGTAGCATGAGCCGCCATGCCTAGAATCCGTTCACGAATTTCTGACTGAAAACCATTCATTACTGAAAGTACCGTAATTAAGGCCCATACACCAATAGCAATACCAATAAAAGAACTGAGAGTAATGAAGGAGACAAATTGATTTCGCCGTTTTGCACGGGTATAACGAAAACCAATAAAAAGTGACAGTGGCTTAAACATTAGTAATTATTTATCCTGAAAATTTGCATGTTATCTTACTACAAAGTTTAATATGACAGATAGCTTTCTATTCAATTCAATTCCCAACGGGGTTTCCCCTTGTAAAAACTGAACGCCATAGGCTAGTACTTCAACCCCATTTTCGGCTACTTCTCTTAATGTTTGCGCATAAACAGGATCAATTTCCTGTGCAGCCCGAACCATATGAATATCTTCACGCTGCACACAATATAAAATAATAGCACGATGTCCCTGTTGTACCATGAGTTCTAATTCACGTAGATGTTTTGTTCCACGAGCAGTGACTGCATCAGGAAAAGCCGCGACTCCCTGTTCAAAACTGGCGGTGACATTTTTTACCTCAACATAACACTTCTGAGCATTTTTTTGCCCGACTAAGAGATCGATACGGCTCTTTTCTGCACCATAGGGCACTTCTGTAGCAATTTCTGACATATCACTCAGTTCAGAGATAAAGCCCTTTTCTATGGCTTCTTTGGCTAGTTTATTAGCCAGAATGGTATTTATACCTATTAATTTTCCATGTTCAGTACTGGAAAGTTCCCAACTATAAAGATATTTTCTTTTAGGATTATGGCTATTGCTGATCCAGATTGTACTACCCGGGATGGCACAGCCATTCATTGAACCGGTATTGGCTGTGTGGATAGTCATTTCTGTACCATCATCTAATATCACATCCGCGAGGAAACGTTTATAACGCTTGATTAGTTTGGCTTTAAGCAAAGGCTCAGGATATTTCATATCATTATTACGTTAAAAATCGTTCTAAGCGCTGTACCGCCTGCTCCAGAACCGAAATATCTTTGGTATAGGTTAAACGAACATAGGATTGCGGCTTATTTTGGCCAAAATCAATGCCCGGGGTAATTGCCAAACCAGTCTGCTCTAATAACTCATGAGCAAAAGTCATGCTATTATCAGTCAAAGTACTGCAATTACAATACATATAAAAAGCACCCTGAGGCTTTATAGGAATTTTAAATCCCAGATCTAATAATTTTGGATATAAATAATCTCTACGCTGTTTAAACATTTCTCTTCTTTGTTCTAAGATTTCCAGGGTTTCCGGTAAAAAAGCCGCTAGAGCTGCTTTTTGTGAAAGCGTAGGCGTGGCTAAGAATAAATTCTGGGAAAGACGCTCACAACTATCCAGTAAGTGTTCAGGAACAATACACCAGCCGATACGCCAGCCGGTCATTTGAAAATATTTTGAAAAGCTATTCACAATTATGAGATGGCTTTTATCATTGTTTTGTACATTATTTGTGACATCACCTGGCTTTAAGGCACAATAAGTTTCATTGTCATAAACCAAGCACTGATAAATTTCATCCACAATAAGATAAGCCTGCTTTTCTCTCACTAGATCGATAATTTTCAACATTTCATCTTCGGTAACTATCGTCCCTGTAGGATTTGCAGGAGATGCGATTAAAACAGCTTTGGTATTTTCCTGCCAGTTTTTTGCAATAATCTCTGCTGTGAGTTGATATTGACTGGACTCATCAACAGCAATAGCCTGAACTTCACCATCTACAAAACGCACAAAGTTCTGATTGCATGGATAACTGGGATCTGCCAGCATAACGGCATCGCCACGACTAATTAATGCACCGGTGATTAATAATAAAGCCCCTGATGCACCGGGCGTAATAACTACTTGAGAAGCGCTTATATCTACACTGAAATGCTGTTGATAAAAATCTGCAACTGCCTGACGTAACGACATTAATCCCAGACTTGGTGTATATTGTGTATCACCCCGACGTAAAGCTTGCATAGCGGCTTCAAGAATAGCAGGAGGCGTTGCAAAATCTGGCTCACCTACCTCCAGATGGATAATATCCCTACCCTGCTGTTCCAGTTCTTTGGCCCTACATAATAAAGACATTACATGAAAAGGCTGAATATCTTTCATGCGAGGGGCCAGATGGTTAAATGCAATACTCTTATCAAACATAAAAATATACCTCTGTCTTATTTGCAGGATAAAACATGTTTGCAAAGCGACAGCGGCATATTTTTATTTGCTGACGGCTCATAAGAAATTTATAAACTCTTTATATTAGGCCTGATGAATTTTTTGTGCAGAGGACAAAGAAAAATAACTATCATTACAATCACCGGACAAAACACTCATAGGCTGATCAGGTTCACCAAAATCACTCAGTATTAAATCTGCACCGGTAAAATCATGATCTTTGGTATAATCATTAATGGTAATAACAGTTTTTAAGTCTGCTCCTTTAGAGGATAAAATACCATTATAAGAATCCTCAAAGGCTAAACATTGCTCAGGTTTTACGTTCATCTGCTCCATTGCATAATTGTATATATCAGCAGCAGGTTTTTTTGCCGGTACAATATCTCCAGCAGCAATCACTTCAAACCAGTCAATAGAATCTTCTCCCAGAGTATGGGTTAAGAGTGCAGTTACATTTCCCGGGGTCGTCGTTGTGGCAATAGCTAGGCGCATATTAGCTTCACGTGCTTCTTTAAATAATCGAAACACTCCGGTACGCAGCGGTACAGCACCTTCGGCCATCAATTTTTTATAAAAACGAGTTTTTGCCTCATGAAGTCCAACAACAAATTCAATAAATGCTTCATCCTGTGTTACAGGAGATGAAAATGTCTCTCCTCTTTCAGAAGGATAAAAATCATCCAGGTAATAACGGATACGCTCCTTACCACCCGTAACTGCCAGAAGATCACCATAAAGTTCAGAACCCCAATACCAATCCAGGCCTGCTTCATTAAATGCCATATTAAAGGCCACTAAATGACCGTCACGTTCAGTATCTGCTAAAGTACCATCCACATCAAAAATAAGTGCTTCTAATTGACTCATGATTTACCTTTGTTTATTGTGTTGTATATTAATTAATTTGACTCTGTTTATGTTAAGTGTTGGTAAACTCCTACTGAGCTAAAGAGTAGTTGTTCAGGCGTTAGATTTTTAAACTGATCCAATGATCTTTGCCACCCAAGATAATGCTCTAAATATTTTGTAGCCACCCCATTAAATCTTTGCATCCATCCCTTCAAACTACTGTGATAGGAATTGATGTTCTGAATATGATAAGCGTTATTTTTTTTATCTGGCATACCACTTTTGAGCCCGATATGTGTAACATTGTTTTCTCTTGAGAATTTCTGGTAGGCATGATTTTTATCACTAATAAGAAAGGCATCTTTATCAATAGATGGCTCCAAATATTTTTCCACTGAAGAAGCACTAATTTTGCCTCTACCAACCATGTAATTTGTTGTGCTCCCATTTCGATCTCTCGCAATTAAAACACAAACTTGTTCTTTAGAAAGACCTCTCTGCTTGGCTTTACCACCACGCTGCCTTGCAGGGCGTGTCTCTGATATTATTTTATTTCCCTTTTCTGAATACAGAAAATAAGTTTCATCTACATCGATGATCCCAGTGAGTGTTTCTGGTCTGTTTTCACTGATTAAATCAAGGAAACGATGCCTCCATCTAAAGGAAGTTGGAATGCTAACTCCTACCTGTTTGGCAGCTGATCTGATCGTCTGTGAATTACAAATAGTGCCT
>JAUJGA010000174.1:0-22582 GCA_042095675.1 Gammaproteobacteria bacterium | reverse complement strand
TTGTCGTATTCGAGGGTATTTATCGACTTGTAAAAAACAGGGAGTCACATCTGGCTATGCTATGGATTTACTCTTTAAGGGAAAACTGCCTGATTTTATCAGTTAGTTTTATATGAATAAAAAATTACGCTGAATAGTTACAAATAAGTGAGCATAATGCTTAACTGTTAATTGCTAGTCAATAGGCTTCTAAGTAACAAAAAACATTAAAAAAGTCTTTGTAATAATTTAAATTTCATGTATAATTTCGGGCTCTTTACGATATATAACAACTATACATACAAATATACAGGCGCTGTAATAATGAAAACATATACTGCTAAACCGGAAACTGTCGAACGCGACTGGTTTATCGTTGACGCTGAAAACAAGACTCTAGGGCGTCTGTCAACAGAAATCGCTCGTCGTCTGCGTGGCAAACATAAGCCAGAATACACACCTCATGTTGATACCGGTGACTACATCATCGTAATCAATGCTGAAAAAGTGTATGTGAGCGGAAATAAGAAAACAGATAAAATGTATCACCACCATACTGGTTATCCTGGTGGATTGAAAAGCATCAGCTTTGATAAGTTAATTGAAAAAGCACCAGAGCGTGTTATTGAGTCAGCCGTTAAAGGAATGTTACCAAAAAATCCTTTAGGTCGTGCTATGTATCAGAAAATGAAAGTTTATGCGGGTAGCGAACATCCTCATACAGCTCAACAGCCAAAGACTCTTGATATTTAATTAGCTGAGAATAGGAAATAAAGGATAAAAAATGTCTACTCAATATTATGCAACAGGTCGTCGTAAAAGTTCTTCAGCACGAGTTTATCTGCGTCTGGGTAAAGGTCAGATTACTATTAACCAACGTCCACTAGATGTTTTCTTTGGTCGTGAAACATCAAGAATGGTTGTACGTCAACCATTAGAACTAACAGAACTCTTAGAAAAATTTGATGTCACTGTTAATGTTAATGGTGGTGGAATTACTGGTCAGGCCGGTGCTATCCGTCACGGAATTACACGTGCTCTTATCGAATATGATGAGTCACTACGCAGACCATTACGTAAAGCTGGTTTTGTTACACGTGATGCACGTCAGGTGGAACGTAAGAAAATCGGTCTACATAAAGCACGTAAGCGTCCACAGTACTCAAAACGTTAAACAACGTTTTACAGAGACGCTGTACAAAAAAGCCCTGCAAGCAATTGCAGGGCTTTTTTTATGGGGGAAAAGAAAGTGAGTGTAAAAGATGTGTGTGGTGGGAGGTTAGTGGTGTTAGGTAAGAACAAGATATAAGTGCGAAAGATATAATATAATTAATTGCTCTTGTTCTTGCACTTGCACTTGATTTTATCTAATACCTCTCACCACTCACTATCTTCTTCCCACTTTTTAAATTACATACAGTTATGACAAAAGTAAGGGTTAAATTGAAGAACCTAATATAGAGAAATAATGATGACTCACTTAGTTAAAATTGGAAACTCTCAGGGGATTCGTATACCTAAGGCAATTATAGAACAGTCTGATTTTACAGGTAAGGAGTTGAAATTAGAGTTAGTACCTAATGGCCTGTTGATTAGCCCTAAAAAACAACATCGGGAAGGATGGAAGGAATCTATTGAGCAAATACTGCTGTCTCAAAATGTAATAGAAGATATCAAAGAAGTTGATCAGGAATGGTTGGATGCCACACTGACCGCTGATGATGAACTGGAGTGTGATGCAAAAAATCCTTCGTTTTGAGATTTGATTGATTGAGCTTAATCCGACCAAGGGTAGAGAAATAAATAAAACAAGAGCATGTGTTGTTATTTCTCCAGATGAAATGAGTGCTTTGGCAACCGTTTTAGTGGCTCCCATGCCAACAAAAGGCTTTGAATTTCCATGCCGTGTTTCATGTGACTTCAAAGGAAAGTCGGGCTTAATTCTGCTTGATCAAATAAGAGCTGTTGATAAATCAAGATTGATCAAAACACTGGGTATGTTGGATCAGAAATCTCAAAAAGACCTATGTGATTTTCTGCAGGAATTATTTCTATAATTAGTAAAAAGGAAGTTTGAGGTTTAAAGCTCAATTTTAATTTTTCCAATTGCATAGTTATGTACGAGAGCTTGTATTAAGTTTTGATAGCCTATGCCTAAATCTTTAGATTTTGCCTTTATAGCAGCCAGATCTTTGACAGAAAAACGTATGGTTGTTTGTCTTTTTTCCTGTAAAGATTTTGTATAAGTCGCATATTCCTTATATTTTTCTTTGTCCGCAGGACTTAAAGGTGCGTCAATCCATTGATTATTTTCTATTTCATCTAATAATGCTAATTCTTCTTTATCTAAAGAAATTTTATTATTCATGGTCATTACTCATCTGATAGTTTCTCATTCTTAAGATCTTTGTAAAACTGATTAAATTTCCTGCTGGATATAATTGATTTTACAAATATCTCTTTTTCATTTTCAACAAAAGGTACGTAATAAATATAATCATTGAAAAAAATAATAAATATTTGCTGACCAGGGTATTTATCCTGATTAGGATGAATTTTTCTGTCTATAACTTTCTTATTTTCAATAATTGTTAAAACATCATTAAAACTTATACCTCTTTGAAGTTGAAGAAGTTGATTTTTTTCTTCGATCCAATAGATTTTTTTATTAGCCATACAATTGATCTTCCCTATACATATGAAATACTATAATTATTTGTAGATGTCTTGTCAATACAAATAGTAGATAGAAAGATATTAGGTGTTAAAACATAATACATAATTCATGTATTTAGTGTTGTTGTAAAAAAACAACGATAAATTATTTCTTATGTGTTTTATTAAAGTAAACTTTTAAGCTTCTGATATTAAAGAAATAAATATGAATTCCACATGTTTTTATATCAAAAAAACAACAAAAAACAGATTTATAAGCAAAAAAATGTGGTTTTTTTAAATAAAATGTTGCATTTGAGATAAAATAAGAATAAACTGGTCTCCGTTAGTAAAACAAAGCGACAAAATTTACCACAGAGATAAAAAGACTCTGTAAAAGATTTTAAGCTTAAAAAGAATTTTAATAAAA
This sequence comes from Gammaproteobacteria bacterium, assembly GCA_042095675.1. Lineage (GTDB taxonomy): Bacteria > Pseudomonadota > Gammaproteobacteria > GRL18 > GRL18 > GRL18. The sequence continues at coordinate 19,518 of JAUJGA010000174.1, read as the reverse complement.
CTTTAAGGAAATAAAATGAAAAAATTAATCGTTGCAGCTGTAGCTGTTGCTGTTATCGCTCCTACTGCTGTTATGGCATCTGGTCCTACTCTATATGGTAAATTACATATGTCTGTTGATGGAAAAGACAATGGCGGTTCAAGTTCAGATAAATATAACGAGTTGGGTTTAAACTCTAATTCTTCACGTATCGGTGTTAAAGGTTCTGAAGATTTAGGTAACGGCATGAAGGTCGGTTATTTAATCGAGTGGAATGTTTTAATGGATGAGGCAAATAATGACAAAGAAATGACTAGTCGTAACCACGGTCTTACATTATCTGGCGACTGGGGTACAGTTTTAGCAGGTAAATGGGATACTCCTATGAAGTCAGTAGGTCGTAAACTTGACTTATTTGGTGATAAAGTTGGTGATACTCGTAACATGAGCGGTTCTTCTACTCTTGAAAATCGTGCTGATAACGTTGTTGCTTATGTTACTCCTAATATGAATGGCTTTAGCGCAACTGCTGCTTATGTTTTTGATACAGGTAATTGTGATAGTAATACTGTTAATTGTTCAGGTGATAACGCTGATTCAAATGCTTACTCTTTCAATGCATTCTATAATAATGGACCTATCTTAGTTGCTCTTGGTTATGTTGACTATAGTGCAGATGGAGTAGTAAGGAATACTGATATTGATGATTCATCTTCATGGCGTGTTGGTGGTTCATATGCATTTGGTGATTTCAAAGTATTAGGTTCTTATACTGATATTGAAAATGAAAAATTTAAGAAAAATGCAGACACAGATATCTGGACTATTGGTAGTTCTTACAAAATGGGTAATAACACGTTCAAGCTACAATATGCTGAGCGTGATGATCTAGATAATCTAGATAAAAGTGGTTCTGATCAGTTGTCAATTGGTTTAGACCATTCAATGTCTAAGCGCACTACTGTTTATGCTGCTTATGCTTTAGTTCAAAATGATGAATCGGCTAAAAGAAAATCATGGGGTGGTGGTCACGACAGTGAAGGTGATGCTGTAATGGGCGAAGACAACGATGTATTCTCAGTTGGTATCGTTCACAAGTTCTAAGTCTTGTTGCTCTCTTAGAGGGCAATACAGATTTCTGATTTAGTCGCTATGCTCTAAATCAGAACTTAGAATCAGGAAAGGGTAGTCACTTCGGTGACTACCCTTTTTTTTTGACTTCATAAAAAATTATTGTACGATAATTGTTATTGAAATAAATGTTAGAATGTAAAGATAATTTCATAAAAGAGTAAGAGTGTCGACTCACTACTTCTCTCAAGCTCGTCATTCCCGCATTCTCTTAGCGGGAATCTAAGTTTTTGTTCTAAGACTAAAAACTCTCGACTGACAACTACCAACTTTATTATGCACTTCCTTTATTTTACTTGTTAATAGGTAACTACCCAGCATATTGACTAACAAATAACAGTTGAGCCTTATGCTTACTTATTTTTAGAACTTAGAAAACTCACTACGTTCAGACAGTTCTAAGTACTAAAAACAAGCAACCATAAGACTTTTGTTAATTTAGACTGAGTAGTTACGTTAATAGTATAAAATCGGTATATATTTTAAGTCATGTATGAATTTGATGAAAATAAAAGCCAATCAAACTTAATGAAGCATGGGATCAATTTTATTGAAGTATTAGGCGTCAATTATTTTGTCCGATCTGACGACAATTACTTTGTCCGGTTGAGATTTAAAATTAAAAGTTCTATTAACCTTTAATTTTTGTAGTCCTTGGGTTGGTTAATAAATTCTGTTTTTAATAATTGATATTCAATAACACATCCTATCTCTCCTTCATTTTCAAGTTGTAAAATCATCCATTTGGGTAGCCTAATCGTCACTAAATGACGTCTTAAGTGTTCTGCTTTCTTTTTTCTACCACTGCATATTCGTTTTCCACCATGCATCTAAAATTCCTCATATCTTGATTATCGTATAACATAATTCAACTTTTAATTTGTAGATATTGGTTTGAACTCATTTGATGAGCTGTTTGATGAGGTGCATTGTTTTTTTAACTGTTGTTCTTTTCTAAAACTTTCCCCTGTGATTTCAAAAATCGTGGCATGATGTATCAATCTGTCAACAGCAGCCACCGTCATTAAAGTATCAGGAAAGATCTGATCCCACTGACTAAACGGTTGATTAGACGTGATAATCAAACTGCCACTTTCATATTGATGTGCAATAAATTCAAAGAGAACTTGAGTTTCAGAGTCTGATTTTTTGACGTAACCAATATCATTGATAATAAGTACTCGATATTTATCTAATCAAGTCATGACTTTCATCAGATCTAACTCTTTTTTAGCCTGTTGTAATTGTTGAACTAATACCGTTGCTGGTAACCATTTAGAACGGATCCCTTTTTCTATCAGATGATAAGCAAGTGCTGCTGCAATATGTGATTTACCCACGCCAGAGGGGCTAAACAATAAAAGGTTATCGGCTTGTAATGTCCATTGCTTATTGTCTTTTAGCTGTAATACTTGCTGTTGAGTGGGTTTGGGCAGCACATCAAAGTCAAGTGATGAGAATGTTTTGCATAGGGGTAATTTAGCCTCTTTATCTAATTGGTCACTCTGGTTTGAAAACGCCTCGCTAATTCAACCTCACAGAGTTTTGACAAAAAATCATGATAACTCCATGTTTTCTCAATTGCTTGTTGATTGAATTCGTCAAGGTATTGATTAAATGCAACCAGATTTAGGGATTTAAGCATCAGCTCTAATGACATGCTATTTCTCTTTCAGCTTGGTTTATTATGGGCTGTTTCAACAATTGGTCATAAGAAACAATATCATGTTGAGGTGTTGATAAGACGACCTCTTGGCTCAAGCTGTTGGTCAACTAATTGCCAAAGTTGCCGGTAATTGTCGTCGGGGAAAAGATCATCCTGGTACTTAAAAAACCGAAATGCTTGGGGTTTTGATGTTAATGAGCGGATCACATGGCGATAATCAATGCATCTAGCACGACAACAACGTTTTTTACAATAGACTCGATTAAAGTGAAATACCTGAGTTTGTCCTACAAAACCGATTAATCTATCGTGATAAATATGAACTCGAATGGTTTCACCAATGAGACGTGATGGTACACTGTACAGGGCATGTTTAATAACAATCATGCTACCTGTGGTTACTTTGATGAGCATTTCAGTATAAGCAATAAAGCGTTGTTTAGGTAAAGGTGTTAAGTATTTTTATTCTTCTTTTAGCAGTGATTGACTGTAGTGGTTGAGACGACTAATGCACTTATCGATTAATTGCTGATATTGCTTTATAGAATCAAAGTCAATGTCAGTTTCCCTTTTCGTGGATGTAAATCCACCATCGATTAAGGGCATGGCTGCACGGACGGTAATTTATGCGATAGAACAGGCACTGAGTTGAGAAACCAGATAAAGAAGTAGACTGATTTTAATAAGTTTTTTCATACCTGCAACTTGTATATTTGTAATGGATAGAGGTGCTTAAATCTGCTTTATAACCTGCTGTGATTTCTTTTTCCTTGATTAAAGCGGAGAGGATTAATGATAGGGAGGTTCTTATATGCAGGTTCAGTACGTAGGATTTTACAGGTGTGATAGCCATTTAAAACCGGCATATTGACATCAAGTAATAGCATGTCATGTTTTTTATTTCTTACGCTTTCTAGACATTGCTGACCATTATCAACACAGTGTATTTCAAACTGCTGCTTGAGCATTTCTGAAATAGCAAACTGACTGATGTGATCATCATCATCAACAACAAGCAGGTAGTATTTTTTAGTCACAATCTTTGTTATTTAATTTTTGCTATACGGGCTTTATCCCGGTTCCAATCACGCTCTTTTTCGGAGGCTCTTTTATCATATTGCTGCTTACCTTTTGCAAGTGCAATTTTGCATTTAACACGACTTTTTTTCCAATACAGGGCAAGAGGAACTATGGTATAGCCTTTACGTTCTACTGCTACAACCAATCTGGATAGTTCGTGAACATGTAAAAGTAATTTCCTGTCTCGTTGTTGTTCGGGAGAGACATGAGTAGATGCACACAGTAGTGGACTAATGACTGCACCGGATAAAAAGGCTTCGCCATTTCGTAATAAGATATAGGCATCACGGATTTGTCCCTTACCGGCACGCAGGCTTTTTACTTCCCAACCTTCCAGCACCAGACCAGCTTCAAAGTCTGTTTCCAGAGTATAATCATGCCGGGCTTTTTTATTTAAAGCGATGGTGTTTGATGGTGCTTGTTTTTTCTTTTTTCCCATGGGAACCCTTATTATAAGGAGTGTTAGTGCTTAAGTCAGAAGGCTTAATGCTTTCTCTATAGGTACTTGCAAAACTGCTCTTAACCTCCCATTTCTTCGCTTAAGAGAGCCTACTTTTGGTAGAAAGGAGACAGAGGAATTGGTTTTTGATTTTTCTAACTTGTTGATAATATTGAAATAATTAAACACCATCAATCCCCATTTTAAAAATTGGGAAGCTAAAAGCTTAAAATCGGTTAGTTTTCAAGTATCTCTCTATTATGAAAATTCAATTATACTAAAAAATGCTATAATAGGCTAAAAATAAAAAAATGGGAAGCTAGGAATGTCAGATTCTGGAACTATAGACACTCAAATACATGAAGGATCACATGTAGAACGGTGGTCATCACGTATTACTTTTATACTCGCGGCTACGGGATCTGCGGTTGGACTTGGTAATATCTGGAAGTTTCCATATATCACGGGTGAAAATGGCGGTGGTGCCTTTGTTTTAATTTATTTGTTCTGTATTGCAGCTATTGGTATCCCTATTATGATGGCTGAAATTATGCTGGGTCGGCGAGGTGGTAATGACCCTGTCACAACCATGAAGTTATTGGCAAAAGAATCAGGTCAATCCGGATATTGGGGAGTTCTGGGCTGGCTGGGTGTGATCGCAGGTTTTTTAATTCTTTCCTACTATAGTGTGATAGCAGGTTGGGCATTAGCCTATGTGCCCATGATGGCAGTGGGAAGCTTTACCGGACTCAATGCTGATTCGGTCAATGCAGTTTTTGGGAGTTTGGTTTCTGAGCCTCTGGTGTTAATCGCCTGGCATAGTTTGTTTATTATGATGACGATGTTTGTGGTTGCCCGGGGTGTGCGTGGTGGCCTGGAAAAAGCTGTTACTCTGCTGATGCCCTTATTGTTTGTGTTATTAGTAATTCTAATTTTTTATGCCATAGGTACTGGTGCTTTTCAACAGGGCTTAGTTTATTTGTTTTCTCCTGATTTTAGTAAAATTACCACAGAAGGTGTACTGAGTGCCATGGGGCATGCTTTCTTTACTTTGAGTTTAGGTATGGGTGCTATTATGGTTTATGGCTCGTATCTGCCAAAAAATACTTCTATTGCACAGGCTTCAATCGCTGTTGCCTTTATGGATACTCTGGTGGCATTAATGGCTGGTATGGTTATTTTCCCCATAGTCTTTGCCAATGGTTTAGAGTCTGCAGCGGGCCCCGGGCTTATTTTTAAAACCTTACCTCTGGCTTTTGGCAATATGGATTATGGTACTTTATTTGGTACTTTATTTTTTGTGTTATTGGTCTTTGCTGCCTGGACTTCCAGTATTTCTCTTATTGAGCCTGCTGTGACCTGGTTTATCAAAACTTTTCAGGTAACACGAGTGAATGCCTCTATTATTTTAGGTGTTTTGGTCTGGCTGATGGGATTGTTCACTGTTTTTTCTTTTAATTTAGCCAGTGATTTTACCATTTCAACCAGTATTGCTACTGAATATGGAGAGTTTGTTATTCTTAAGGATGCCACCGCTTTTGATTTTCTTGACTATCTGACCTCTAATATTATGCTACCTCTGGGTGGTCTGATGATAGCTCTCTTTTCCGGTTGGTTAATGAAAAAAGAATATGCTCGTGCAGAACTAGATATTAGTCACTTTTGGTTTTCTATCTGGTCTTTTCTGGTGCGTTATGTGGCACCCTTAATGGTGATTATTGTGTTTATGAATGCTCTGGGTATCGTAGCATTTATGCGTCATGTTTTATAAGAGGTTGATGTGACTAGTATTAGTAAAACAGCTTTAATTCCTTACAGTGCTGAAAAAATGTATGATTTGGTGGCTGATGTGGATAATTATCAATATTTTTTACCCTGGTGCAGTGGCTCAAAAATATTAGACCGAACTGAAAATGAAGTCACAGGTCAGGTTGATATTCAGCATTTGGGTATGAATAAGACTTTTACTACTCTGAATAAAATGCAGCAAAATGAATTAATTGAAATGTGTCTAGTGGATGGTCCTTTTAAACAGTTAAATGGTTTCTGGAGTTTTAATGCACTGGATGAAAATGCTTGTAAAATTTCACTGGAGCTGGAATTTGAGTTTTCTAATAAAATAATGAGTATAGCTTTTGGACCGGTATTTAGTCAGATAGCTAATAGTATGGTGGATGCCTTTTGTCAAAGGGCAGTGGAAATTTATGGAAAATAGTATTAGTGTGGAAGTTGCTTATGCAGCTGTTGATTCACAAGTTATTTATACTATCGATATAAATAAAAATAGTACGATTGAAGAGGCCATTAAAGCATCAGATGTGTTAGATGATTTTCCGGAAATTGATTTGAAGAAAAATAAAGTAGGTATTTTTAGTAAGTTGGCAAAATTAAGCCAGCTACTTAATGATAAAGATAGAATTGAAATATATCGTCAACTTATTGCAGATCCCAAGGAGGTTCGAAAACAGCGAGCACTTGATGGTAAGAAGATGAAGAAGGGAGCACTCTAGAGCTTATTTGAGCATAGTGCTCAACTGTTATTTTTTAGTCAATATGCGGAGTTGTTACGATTATTTTAAGGGATCAATTTCTATTGTACCAGGCATATGTTTAGCTTTGACTTCACCTCTAACATTGACAGGTGTGTCCCCTCCTGTTTCCGGAATGCCTTTATGTTCATCCGTCCAGGCAAAGAAGCTCCAAAATTTTTTCCAATAACCTTGTGTACTACTGACGTCATCTTCATAAATCTCTAGCGGTACGGTCACAATCTCTGTGCTGTTGTGCGTATCTTCCGCTTCGTCTCCAGGCCTGAAGGTACCTTTGATGTTAATAAGTTTTTCGGCTTTATTAAAATAGAGTGTTGCCTGCTTCTCTTCGACTTCACCATAACCGGGTTTAAAGCGGAAAATATAATCCCAGCGATTAGCATGGAATGTATCATTCAGCATTGGGGTACCCATAATAAAGGTCACCTGTTCTTTGGTCATATTGGATCGTAGTTGATTAATTTGAACCTGTTCAACAACATTACCTTGCTGAATATCAATCTTATGTACTTTGGGTAAGCCAATATAGGAAAGATCCGGAGCCCAGGAACAGGCAGTTTGAAGTAACATGACAGCTAATAGGCTGATAAAAATAATATTTCGCATTTCTTTAATGATTTCTTTAATGAATTTTTTATTAAACTTTTTTATTAAACTTTTTTATTAAACTTATGTATACTACTGGAATTCTTTTGAATAATAATTTATGTGTCCGTGATGATACAATATTATGATTATAAAAGCACCTGTCAGGGTGATGTATTAATCAATCTATTATTGTTATTTGTAAATATAATAATAAAATGTACTGCAATAATGCTCTTAACCTCCCCTTTCTTTAGAAGGGGGACTGAGGGGGTTGGCTTTTAAATTTCTAATTTATTGATAGTATTGAAATTATTAAACCCCCTCAAGCCCCATTTGAAAAATGGGGCACAGGATAACTGCTTTGCAAGCAAAGCAGTAAAAGCTAAAAGCACAAAATCTGTTAGTTTTGCAAGTTCACCATAAGATAAGTAGTTTTAATAAATTCGGGAGAGTTTTAATGGGTAATTCAGAGCTGAAAAAAGTAGGTTTAAAAGCGACTCTACCGCGTTTAAAAATTTTAGAATTGTTGGGAAATTCAGAAGGTCGGCATATGAGTGCCGAGGATATTTATAAAAAACTGCTGGAAATTGGCGAAGATGTTGGTTTAGCAACTGTATATCGGGTTATGACACAATTTGAAGCGGCAGATTTAGTCTCACGTCACCATTTTGATAGCGGTCTTTCAGTTTTTGAATTGAATGAAGGTTCTCACCATGATCACCTGGTTTGTGAAAAGTGCGGCAGTGTTGAAGAGTTTATTGAAGAATCTATTGAAAAAACACAGCATAAAATAGCTGAAGATTTTGGCTATCAGATGACCGATCATAGCCTTTATATTTATGGTATTTGTCCAACTTGCCAGAAAGATAAATAAACTAATTTGTCACCTGTCCACGCATTTCTCTGGCATGAGAACGGGTTTGGTCAGTAATTTTTATGCCTCCCATCATACGTGAGAGTTCTTCTATCTTTTCTTCTTCATTAAGAGCGTTAATAAGGGTACTGGTATTATCATTATCAGTTTGCTTATACACCTGTAGATGATGATGAGCATTACAGGCAACCTGAGCTTGATGGGTAACACAGAGTATTTGTGCATTGTGGCCTAATAATCTGAGCTTTTTACCAACCATCTCTGCAATTCCGCCACCAATACCCACATCAACTTCATCAAAAATTAGACTGGGAATTTTGCTAAATTGTGCTGTTACAACTTGAATGGCTAAGCTTATTCGAGAAAGCTCGCCACCGGAAACTACTTTAGAAAGAGGGCGTAAAGGCTGGCCTGTATTCGTAGTGACAAAAAACTCAATGATTTCCATGCCATTGATTTGTGGTTGTTTGCAATCAATGTTCTTAAGCTGTATTTCAAAGATACATTGTTCCATACCAAGTTCATGAATATGCTGCATGACTTGCTCAGATAAGAGCTTAGATGTTTTATGACGTTTTTTAGTTAAGGTTTTAGCAAGTTTGAAATATTCTATTTGAATATCTGCTACTTCTTCCAGTAATTGTTCCAGATGATCATCTGCATGTTCTATGTGATCCAATTCCTGTTTTAACTGCTCAATATGAGCATAGAGTTTATGTGTCTCTATTCTATGTTTACGTGAATAATCATGGATATTGCCAATGCGTGTTTCCAGCCATTGTAAGCGCTGTGGATCAATTTCCAGTGAGTCCAGATAATGATGTAGTTCAGAGCTGGCTTCATCTACTTGAATTAAAGAATTATTGAGCATTTCACTAATGGGGCTGAGGTTGTTATCCAGTTTTGTCAAAGTATTTATTTCATTCAGACAATGATTAAGCAGATAGCTGATGTTTTTTTGTTCATCTTCTGCTAGCTGCATATAAACCGCCTGCGATGTTTCTATTAAGCGGGTGGCATGAGTTAGTTTATTATGTTCTTCCTCAAGTTTTTTGAATTCATTTTCCTGAATATCCAGTTCTGTTAATTCCTGCACCTGAAAACGTAATAGGTCGAGTTTGGCATTACGTTCTACAGCATCTTCTTTTAATTGCAGATATTCGGAAGATTTTTTCTTCCATCGCCGATAGAATTGGTTGAGCTTATTACGTGTGCTGTTGAGATCAGCAAAATTATCTAATAATAAGCCTTGTTCATCTTTTTTGAGTAGTGCCTGATGTGTATTTTGTCCATGGATATTAACCAGATTTTCACCCAGTTCACGTAGCAATTGCAAAGGGATTGGATTTCCGTTAATAAAACCACGGGAGCGTCCTTTGGCATTAATGGTACGGCGAATCAGACATTGAGTATCACTATCTAAATCATTATCTTTAAGCCATTGCTCAATAAGCGGTGCCTGGCCATCAAATTCTGCTACTACATCAGCACGTTCAGCACCATAACGTATCGCAGAAGCATCAGCCCTATCTCCAAGTACTAGACCTAATGCATCGATTAAAATGGATTTTCCGGCGCCTGTTTCTCCGGTGAGCACAGTTAAACCGGAGTCGAGATCCAAATCGAGTGAATCCACAACAGCCAGATTTTTTATGGTAATGTGATTAAGCATAATTTGAACTATTTCCTGAGCTTTTCGCCCCAATGTAATTTAGCTCTGAGTATATCAAAGTAGTCATAGTTTTTAGGATGTAAAATAGTAATAGACTTTGGATGACGCATAATTTTTACATGATCACCGGGTTTAAGATTAAAGTTAATATGACCATCATAAGTTACTTGTGCATTATTTGAAAAATAATCGCTGACCACTACATCAATTTCACTATCACCAGAGATAACCACAGGGCGATTGCTCATGGTATGAGGACAAATAGGGACTAATTCCATGACATTAAGGGAAGGGTATAAAATTGGACCACCACCGGATAATGAATAGGCTGTTGAACCGGTGGGTGTGGCAACAATTAATCCATCAGCATGCATGGTATGCACGAATTTATCATCAATATAGGTTTCAATTTCAATCATGCGTGCAACATCTGTTTTGTGAATGACAACATCATTAAAGGCATTGCCGCCGCCAAAATAATCACCATCACGCTCAATTTCACTGATAATTAAATAACGTTTTTCTTCAGTATATTCACCTTGCATAATACTATCGAGTGATTTATTCACATCAATAGCACAGAGATCCACCAGAAAGCCTAAATGACCCAGATTAACCCCTAGTAAGGGCACGCCAAATCCCACTAGACTACGTGCAGCACTGAGTAGGGAACCATCTCCACCCACAATAATAATTAAGTCACATTGTTGTCCTAGTTGAGTGCGACTAACAACTTGCATACTATGATCACTAAAAACAGCAGCAGTACTTTCATCAAGTAATACATCACAATTATTAGCAGAAAAATATTCATGTAAGCTGACCAATGCATCTCCGGCACTGGGATAGGCATATTTTCCAATCAGGCCAATGGTTTCAAATTTTGTCTTTTGCTGCTTCTCTGTATTATTTTTTTCTGCCATTACTATTACCGGAATGAATGTTTTTAGGGAATATTTCACATTGTACTTCTTCATTGGCCACAAAAACAGTCTGAATGAGTAAAAAATCATCATCATTATTTCGGGTCAATTATTAGCTTCAGCCTTGAATCATGAAAATTCACCCTTATTTAGTGTGTTAATACATCTGTACACAAGAAATAATGGACAGGACGGAAAATGTCAGAAGAACAAAAAGTTGAAGAGCAAGTGGTTGAAAATGAAGCTGTAGAAGATGAGTTGCTTTCTGAAGAAGCCATTGATGAACTGGCAGCTTTAGAAGCGGAAGAGCTTATTGCAAAGATTCATGCGGTACAGGCTAAGGCTGATGAAAATTGGGATGTGGCTCTACGCACTAAAGCCGAAATGGAAAATGTGCGTCGCCGTACGGAAAAAGAAGTTTCTAATGCCAGAAAGTTCGGCGTTGAAAAAATGGTCAATGAAGTTTTACCGGTTAAAGACTCTATGGAGTTGGGCTTAAAAGCAGCCATTGATCTGGATATTGAAGATGAGTCAGTACATAAAGTGCGTGAAGGTATGGAGCTGACTTTAAAAATGATGAATGATGCGATGACAAAAATTGGCGTCACAGAAGTTTCAGCAGAAGAAGGTGAGGCTTATAGTGCAGATTTTCATCAGGCAATGTCCATGCAGGAAGTAGCGGGAAAAGAATCTAATACGATTATTGCGGTAGTACAAAAAGGCTATATGCTTAATGATCGTTTAATTCGTCCGGCAATGGTGATGGTCGCAAAATAAGCCCTTGAAAAATGAGGAAATAACACCATTTAATAAGCAATTGCAGAAATAAGAAAATATACAAATTTAAGTAACTTATTAAGTCACAAAGAATTATTGAGGAGAAAAAAATGGGAAAAATTATTGGTATAGATTTAGGCACAACCAATTCATGTGTTGCAGTAATGGATGGTGATAAACCAAAAGTCATTGAAAATTTAGAGGGTGATCGTACAACACCTTCAATTGTTGCTTATACAGATGATGAAATTTTAGTAGGACAGCCCGCGAAGCGCCAGGCAGTAACTAATCCTACTAATACACTTAATGCAGTTAAACGTCTGATCGGACGTAGTTTTAATGAAGATGCGGTACAAAAAGATATTGATTTAGTACCTTATAAAATTGTTAAAGCAGATAATGGCGATGCATGGGTTGAAGCCCAGGGCAAAAAAATGGCGCCACCAGAAGTATCAGCTAAAGTTCTAGCTAAAATGAAAAAAACAGCTGAAGAGTATTTAGGTGAAGAAGTCACCGAAGCTGTTATTACCGTACCTGCTTATTTTAATGATTCTCAGCGTCAGGCAACTAAAGATGCTGGTAAAATTGCTGGCTTAGATGTTAGGCGTATTATTAATGAGCCAACTGCTGCAGCACTGGCTTATGGTTTAGACAAGACTAAGGGTGATTCTACCATTGCTGTATTTGACTTAGGTGGTGGTACATTTGATGTATCTATTATCGAAATCGCTGAAATTGATGGTGAGTTTCAGTTTGAAGTATTGTCTACTAATGGTGATACATTCTTAGGTGGTGAAGATTTTGATATGCGTTTAATTGATTATCTTGCTGATCAATTCAAGAAAGATCAAGGCATGGACCTACGTGGTGATCCACTCGCTATGCAGCGTCTTAAAGAAGGTGCTGAGAAAGCTAAAATCGAACTATCATCTACGCAGCAAACTGATGTTAATTTACCTTACATTACAGCAGATGCATCAGGTCCTAAGCATCTGAATGTAAAAATTACCCGTGCAAAATTAGAATCATTAGTAGAAGACTTAATTAAGCGTACTATTGATCCTTGTCGTACTGCACTGAATGACGCAGGTCTATCAATTGGTGAGATTGATGAAGTGATTCTGGTCGGTGGTCAGATTCGTATGCCTAAGGTGCAGGAAGAAGTACAGGAATTCTTTGGTAAAGAGCCTCGCAGAGATGTGAACCCTGATGAAGCAGTTGCTGTAGGTGCAGCAGTTCAGGGTGGTGTTTTGGGTGGTGAAGTTAAGGATGTTCTATTATTAGATGTGACACCTTTATCATTAGGTATTGAAACTGCCGGTGGTGTGATGACTAAGTTAGTTGAAAAGAATACCACTATTCCAACTAAGGCATCACAAACATTTACCACAGCTGATGATAATCAGACTGCAGTAACGGTTCACGTCATGCAGGGTGAACGTGAAGTGGCATCAGGTAATAAGTCATTAGGTCGTTTTGACTTATCTGATATCCCACCAGCACAACGTGGTACACCACAGATTGAAGTATCTTTTGACCTGGATGCCAATGGTATCTTACATGTATCTGCAAAAGATAAAGCAACCGGTAAAGAGCAATCTATTATCATTAAAGCATCCAGTGGTTTATCTGATGATGAAGTAGATCGTATGGTTCAGGATGCTGAAGTGCATGCAGAAGATGATAAGAAGTTCCATGAACTTGTGAGTGTTCGTAATGCTGCCGAAAATATGATTCACGCCACCAAGAAATCCATGGAAGAGATGGGTGATAAACTGGAAGATGCTGAGAAAACTGCCATTGAAACAGCCACTAAAGATCTAGAAGAATCTTTAAAGGGTGATGATAAAGATGATATTGAAGCTAAAACTAAGGTATTAACAGATGCTTCTGCGAAAATGGCAGAACGTATGTATGCTGATCAGGCAGGTGATGCGGCTGGTGCAGCTGAGGGTGATCAGGATGCCGGTGCTGAAAAGACTGCTGATGATGATGTGGTTGATGCAGAGTTTGAAGAAGTTGATGATTCTAAAAAATAAGTTTTAGAATTATATTTACACCTGAGGGGTCGGATTTAGTATCTCAATGCTTAGCGTTGAGATACTGGCTCGACCCCGTTTTTGTTTACTACGTTTTAGTTAAATTAAGAAAACCATTATGTCAAAAAAAGATTTTTATCAGGTTCTCGGGGTGGATAAAACTGCCAGTGATGCGGAATTAAAAAAAGCCTATCGTCGTTTGGCTATGAAATATCATCCGGATCGTAATCCTGATAACAAAAATGCCGAAGCACACTTTAAAGAAGCCAAAGAAGCTTATGAAGTATTATCCAATGCACAAAAACGCGCAGCCTATAATCAGTTTGGTCATGCCGGTGTTGAGCAAGGCGGTATGGGTGGTGGTGGCGAAGATGGGAATTTTAGTGATATCTTCGGTGATGTGTTTGGTGATATCTTTGGCGGTGGTGGTGCTAGACAAGGTGGTGAGCGGGTCTATCGGGGAGCTGACTTACAATATAATTTGGAACTGAGTCTTGAAGATGCAGTACATGGCAAGTCGGTAAAAATCCGTATTCCTACCATGGTTTCATGTAAAAAATGTAATGGTAGCGGTGCTAAAAAAGGCTCTAAGTCAGATACTTGTGGCACTTGTCAGGGTGTTGGCCAGGTACGTATACAGCAGGGCTTTTTCTCTGTGCAACAGACTTGTCCAACCTGTCATGGTGCAGGGAAGGTAATCAAAGATCCCTGTGATGCTTGTCATGGTGAAGGCCGTATTCAGGAACATAAGTCTTTATCTGTTAAGGTGCCAGCCGGTGTGGATACTGGTGATAGAATTCGTTTATCCAATGAGGGTGAAGCGGGTCAAAATGTTGGTCCAGCTGGAGATCTCTATGTACATGTTCATGTGAAACCACATGAAATATTTACCAGAGAGGGTAGTGATTTATTTTGTGAAGTGCCGATTAATATCACCACCACGGCTTTGGGTGGAATTTTGGAAGTGCCTACTTTAGAAGGTCGTATCAATCTGAAAATTCCAGCAGAAACACAAACTGGAAAAATGTTCCGCATGCGCAATAAGGGTGTTAAATCTGTACGCGGCGGTGCTCAGGGTGATTTACTCTGCCGTATTGTTGTGGAAACACCAGTTAAATTAAATAGTCGACAGAAGGAACTGCTTGAAGAATTTCAGCAAACTTTGGTTGACGGTGGTAAAAGCCACAGCCCTAAAGCGCATGGCTGGTTAGATGGTGTGAAAAAATTTTTTGATGATATGAAGCAAAACATGTAAGGGTGACGTTCGGAAATAGTTGGTAATACGTGCTTTGAAGTGTGGTATCCTATTTCAGAGGACGCTCAAGGCCATCCATGGCACGCTATGTAAAAACATCCATGTTTTTACAATCCTCTGAAATAGGATAGCACACTTCAAATCACTCCTATGTTATTTCCTCTCTTGGGGTGGAAAAGCAGAATAAAAATCCAGAGCAGGAACTAAATCAAAAGAAATAGATTCCCGTTAACCAAAAGTAGGGTCCTGAGGCTGATGAATCACCACAGTATTTTCTGGTAAATTAATGGCTTAAGCTTCCCCCTTCTTTAGAAGGGGGATTGATGGGGTTGGATCTTTTGATTTTGAGTTTGTTTATTAAAGTAAAATCCTTTAACCCCCCCTTTGAAAAAGGGGGGAGCAAAGACAAAAGACGTGGGGATTCCTCAGGCCCCGAGGGCAAGCATGCGTGAATGACGGAGCTTTTGTTGCTCTGGCTCTGGCTCTAGCTCTTTCGCCTAAAGTGAGTATGAATAAAGTGGATAATGCGGACTTAGAGGCTAATTTCCTCTGTAGATCCACTTAACTTATCTTTAATTCTCGTTCATCAATTGATTGAAATAATGACCTGCGGTCTTTTTGCAGCCTTTGAGCCGATTGATTATCTGTCATTGCATAAGCAATTTTATCCATTATTTCAAAAATATTACCTTTCTTCAAATATTTTTCTGCTTCAGTCAGTGATTTCAGCTTATCATAAGGAGTCATCATGCTCGTATAAGGATATTTCTTTCGTTGTTTACCTTTTTTATCCGTGATAATTTCATGGAAAAAACAGTGTCTATGGTAATTAATGTGATGGTTCAGATATTACTGATTAAACTCATCAATTAATGGTGCCTGAGTGCAATCTCGATATATGATGTGGATTTATCCAGTTTATTTGATGCTTGAACTTCCTATTTCTGAATCTATTATTTGCGGGTTTTGCAGGGTAATCTGGGTAAAGATTTAATTTAAAATAGGCGAGTTAACAGATCTTAAAATTACAGAGTGATCACCTTATAAGCTCTTCACTCTGTGATTTTATTGTGGAACTGGGTGGTTGCTTTATTATTGAATGATGTGTTTCATTTTTTTAATCTCTCGCAGTCCTGTTTTTCGATGAGCTATTCTAGCCTGCTTGCCCTGAGATTGAATGACCACTTTTTTTAATATATTTTATTTTTTAATATTTTTTATTGGTGCGGAATGACGGTTTGATGATAAAATATAACTATGCTGGTTATATTGAACATAGGGATGAACATCAGGAATTAATTGATAGTGCAGCAGCATTACAGCAGAAGTGCATAGTGGAAGGAAGAATAATCTCTGTTGAAGAGATTGAGTTTCTGGAGCGATGGTTAACCGGGCATATTCTTGGTATTGATATGGAACTGGGAAATTTTCTTGCTGAAATTCTGATGATTTTGACCTAGCCAGAGTACTATTTATGAGTATAAATTTTTCTACGTTTAAGCAGTGATTAATTCAGGAACCAGAGCATCTTTTAGTTTATAAGTCTGGCCAAAACCTCGGACATATTGCCCTGCTATTGGACTCAGGCAATAGATTTTGAAATCACATAAGCTGGCTAAAACTTCAATAGTTTTACCAAACTTATCCTGTAGTGACTTGATTTTTTCCTGCCATTTCGGGTGTTCTCTTGACCATGAATTTACCTGACAGTTGTAGCTTAATCGTTTTCTAGAAAATATATTACGTGCGCTCTGTTCATCTTCTATAAGCAGTACGGAGCAGTCTAGTTGTTTGCTTTGATGATACTGTAAATTAATACTATGGCTGGCAAGTCCACTGAGTAGTAAATAGAAGTTGCCTTGCTTATCTTCAATAAAGGGGGCGTAACTGGCTAGGGGGGTATTATCTGAAGATAGGCTGGAAAGTATGAGGGATTTTTGCTGTTGACGAAAGCATCGAATCTCTTCAATTAAACTCTCCTTAGAGGGCTTATTGTCTTTTTTCGATGATTTCATTGGCCTGATAATTATTGAATAAATGAATTATTTATTTTCGCGATTATCAATCAACTGCTCTACAACTGAAGGATCGGCCAGAGTACTGGTATCTCCCATATTATCTACTTCATTACTGGCAATTTTACGTAAGATACGACGCATAATTTTTCCAGAACGGGTTTTAGGTAAACCTGGAGCACATTGAATAAAATCTAATGAGGCAATAGGTCCAATTTCTTTACGTACCTGTTTGACCAGTTCAATTTTCAGATCCTGAGTAGCTTCTACGCCTTTAACCAGAGTGATATAGGCATAAATACCCTGACCTTTAATCTCATGAGGATAGCCCACGATAGCGGCTTCAGCGACAGTACTATGCAGTACCAGAGCACTCTCAATTTCAGCAGTACCCAAGCGATGTCCGGAAACATTTAATACATCATCTACGCGGCCAGTAATCCAGTAATAACCATCAGCATCACGACGACAACCATCACTGGTAAAATAATGCCCTGGATAAGTTTTAAAATAAGTTTCAATAAAACGTTCATGATCACCATAAATGGTACGCATCTGACCAGGCCAGCTGGCACTGATGACCAGGTTGCCTGAAGCCTCACCCTCCATGATATTATCATCGGGATCCATTAGGTTGGGTTTAACACCAAAAAATGGACGTGAAGCTGAGCCGGGTTTTAATGCAGTAGCACCGGGTAAGGGCGTAATCATGAAACCACCGGTTTCAGTTTGCCACCAGGTGTCTACGATAGGACATCTTTGATCACCAACCACATTGTAATACCATTCCCATGCTTCAGGATTGATAGGCTCACCGACAGATCCTAATATACGCAGGCTGCTGCGATTAGTTTTCTTAACTGGATCATCACCTTCACTCATTAAGGCACGAATAGCAGTTGGTGCAGTATAGAAAATATTGACCTTATGCTTATCTACAACCTGCCAGAAACGTGAGGAGTCAGGATAGGTTGGAATGCCTTCAAACATTAGGGTGGTTGCACCATTTGCCAGTGGTCCATAAACAATATAGCTATGACCAGTGACCCAGCCAACATCAGCAGTACACCAGTATATTTCACCTTCTTTATAATCAAAGGTATATTTGTGGGTCACCGCTGCATAGAGTAAATAACCTGCTGTGGTGTGTTGAACACCCTTGGGCTTACCGGTAGATCCAGAAGTGTATAAAATAAATAAAGGATCTTCTGCATCCATTTCTTCAGCTTCACAATTGCTATCAACAGTCGCTGAAATCTCATGGTACCAAACGTCATGCTTATCATTCCATGCCACATTACCACAGGTATGTTGTATCACTAATACAGTATGAACATTAGGGCAATGTGAGACAGCGACATCAGCATTTTTCTTGAGCGGTACCGATTTTCCACCACGAATGCCTTCATCTGCGGTAATAAGGATTTGACAATCAGAATCTAAAATTCTGTCTTTTAAAGCATCAGGAGAGAAGCCACCAAAAACAACGGAGTGAATAGCACCAATACGGGCAGAGGCTAGCATGGCATAGGCTGTTTCCGGGATCATAGGCATATAAATACACACACGATCCCCTTTCTTAACACCACGTGCTTTTAATACATTAGCAAAGCGATTTACATTATCGGAGATTTGCTGGTAAGTAATGGTTTCAGATTTTTCAGGATCATCTGATTCCCAGATAATAGCAGTTTGGTTGGCACGCGTGGCCAGGTGACGATCAATACAATTATAAGTGACATTCAGTTTGGCTCCTGTGAACCAGTTGATATCAACTTTGTCTGCTGCAAATGTGCAGTCACTAACCTTATCCCAGGTTTTAGAAAAATCAAGAAATTCATTGGCAGTATTTGCCCAGAAAGTATCAGGATCCTCAATGGATTGTTGATACATTGATTTATATTTTTCTTCGTTGATATAAGCATTATCTTCAAAATCTTGTGGAATAGGATATATCTTGTCATCTGCCATTGTTAAATTCCTTATGTGTTTTTATAATCTAATAAAATGTATCAACTAAAAATCTTTTGCCACTATTTTTTTCGATTACCGGGCGGAGGTATGGCGGCTTCTAAATCAATGGGTTGGACTTTGCATAAAATCCAGCCGGGTAAAGGGGGTGGGGCACCACTGGAAACACAAACATGTCCTAAATTATTAGGAGCATATATTTTAATAAATTCCGACTTGGCTTTATCGTCCACATAGACAATACCACGATATCTTTCCTGATGATCATGCCTTAATAACTTATTTATTTCTACTAAAAATTGCTGAAATTGTTCAATTTGACAAACTTCTTGAGGAATATCTTCCCCGATGTGATAAATATACCAGTATAATGATCCCTTAAATTAAAACCAATTATAGAAAATTTCTTATTCCAAATATTACAATTTACTAAAAATAACAGGTGGATAAAATGAGTAAAAAACGAACAAGATATAGTGCGGAATTCAAATCAAAATTGCTTCTCGAACTTCTTGAAGGAGGAGAAACTTTAAATCAAATTGCGAGTAAATATGAGATAT
>JAUJGA010000173.1:0-10503 GCA_042095675.1 Gammaproteobacteria bacterium | reverse complement strand
TCGTTCTGTTAAATGGTTATTTGAAAATTCAGCAAAAGCACGAGAAAATGTGGACTCTCCTGGAATATCACTTTTTCTTTCCCAACCACAAATACGTCTTATTTTGATATCTGATTCCAAACGCTCTATCAACATTCTTGTTGTTGGCATATTGTAAACTGCATTAGCTACAAACGCTCGGGCTATAGGAGAGCTATCACTTTCTACTCTACCAATCAGTGCATTAGAATTTAGCGTATATACTTCTACTCTTAATAATTCCAGACTGCTAATGAGTTGTTGCTGTTTTTCAGATATCATACCAATCTCTTCTACTATCCAAGGAAAAAGTGAGCCTTGTATTTGTTCGCAAAAATATTATAACAAATTTGGCTTGGATTTTATTCAAAAATTAGCAGTTCAGCTAAGAAACTCTCTTAAATTGTTAGTTTTGCAAGTACCCCTGATGAATGATATAGAACAAAAAAAGAACATTTAAGTGCCTGTGCTTGTTGAAAAAACAAGAGTATGCTTTCATGTTTTTCAACAATCAAGCTTTTATTGTATTATTTTAATATTACTTGAAATTAGTGCGAATACTCTTTTTTATGATACTCTGAGAGCCTGATGTATAGGGAGGTTATTTTTTACCGATTTTTACTGCCCCTTGGCAGAAATTAGTCACAATAGAGTAAACAGCCTGTATGATTTAATGGATGCAGCTTATGACGTACCAGAAATCCATGAGCATAATAAAAAATTGAGACATATATCAATAATTGACAAAAAAGCTCGACGTAACAAAGAGTTGAAACTTCAACTGAAAGATGAATTGAAAGCTTGTCGTTATGCTGCTTATAAAACAGCCAAGGCCGTACGATACAATAAACGCTCACCGTAGAAAGAGTTAATGGTCGGCTCAAAGATGAATTTAATGGACTAATGGTCAGAGTACGAGGTCCAAAGAAAGTCAGGAGTCATCTAATGTTTGGGATATTGGCTTTAACTGACGATCAATTACTAAAATTTGTCACATAGACTTAAAAAATAGTTTTAGTTTTATAAGACTTCTGGTTTTAATGGCTTACCTATGCGAGTCTAATGGATAATTTTGTAAGTATGATGAGAAAACACGGTTAAAACTGTACAAGTATCATAAAAAAATCGGTCACTCCGTGACAGGAGTATTTTTAACATTTAGCCTCTGGAGTTTTGCAAGAGGCTCTAGAGTCTTATGTTAATCATCTGGCATTAGAAGTAGTTGATAGAGAAAAAAAAGGTGAATTTTTGCCGCGTAGCCCCGAGAAGGCAGTTGCCGGCTATCATTTTTAGTAAATGCTAAAATCTTAACCCTTGTATATTAAATATAAAAAGCTTAATCATCCATGATAGATAAATAGGCCATAATAGCTTGATTTTCTTCTTCACTCATTTCAGCAAAAAAATCATCATCATCATCATGTTCACGTTCACCACTAGCAAAGCTTTTCATCTGTTTGAGCATATACTCTGTATATTGCCCCGTCATTTGAGGGATATTTGAATTTTTCTTACCCAGGCCTTTTTTACCATGACAAGATTGACATTCTTTTTTATAGACCTTTTTACCTAGCTCTACATTCCCTTCTACCTTAGGGATATTAAATACTTTTTTAGCAATAAGTAGTTTTTCATAAGCTGAGGTATTCTCATCAAACTCTGGCATTTTAGTCGTCAGCTGAATTTGAGAAATATAAGTGGCGATGGATAAAATGTCTTCATCGGGTAATTCACGATTATTAGCATAAGGGCGCATCGGCATATTCTGACGATGTTCATCTTTAAATAACTTAAGTTGCTCAATAATATACTGAACAGGAAGACCAGCTAAGCGAGGATATTCTCCCATTTTTCCACCCTCAGCAAATTCTCCATGACAACCGGCACAGAGTTCATTAATCTCTTCACCTAAGTCCAGATCAACTTCAACTATGTCATTGGCACTACAAAGTCCAAATGGGAAAAAAACCAACAAAAAATAAAAAAATAATCTAATCACTTGAAATCTACTCTACTCTTTCTTTTGCTCTTAACTAAATACTAAACACCTTCTTTAGGGTAAATCACCCTTTTTGAATAAGTAATAACCACCAGTCGCACAAAGAGTACCCAAGATAACAGGATAAACAATTGCCCAAATGATATAACCTGTTTCAGAAAACAGATCTAAAATAACATATGCAGAAGGCCCAAGAATAACCAGTTGTGGATCGAATAAAACCATTGCTGCCGTACGGAAAACCTGTAATGGATTGATAAGAGAAATCATCACTGCTGTTTCAGAAGGTAAGCCTTCTCGAATCATGATACCCAATAAGATTAAATCTAGAAAGAGTAAGAAAATCAACCAAATTACAAAAGCCAGCCCCTGAGCCACATCTGCAGTTCTGGCAATGGTTGATATCAACATACCGATACCCAGGAAACACCATGCTACAGCAAGTAATAAGCCTGTATAGCTGGAAAAAAGTACCCATGGAATATCAGCACCTTTTATAGCAGCCCATATAACAGCACCAACCATAGCCAGAAAAACAGGTAAAAATACTACAATAAAACGTCCAAGGAATCGACCCCAGAACCAGGCGGACAAAGAAATAGGTAAAGAAAGCAGATATTCAAACACCCCCGCTTCTCTATCACCAGCCACCGATCTCACCGTGGTAATCAAAACAAACACCGGTAAAATAGCAATGGTTAACTGAATATAAGTAATTAATAGTCGAGTTAAACCAGTAAAGCCCATAATACGACTTTCGGTAATGCCAAAGACAAATAAAAGGACAACAATACCACCAAACACCCCGCTATAAACAATAAACCACTTTGCTCTAAGGGATTCAATAATATCAGCCCACGCTGTTAACCATAAATGTTTCATATATTTATTTCACTTTAAATTGTTTTAACACGTACTGGGTAAACTGGTGTAATTTTATGGGGACGCTCAAGCACTTCCATGTGACGCTTTAATGAAAACATTCATGTTTTCAAAAACCACATAAAACCACGCCAATCTACCCAATACTCACTTCATACTCTGTTGATACATTGTTGTCCCAGATCAAAAGAATAAGAAAGAGCTTTATCTATAAGATCTCTTATATTTTTCTCTGACACTGCTTAAATTAAGAACACTGTTAGCAATGAAGTATTGGGATTCAACACACTGAGGATTGAAAAAACATGGACGTTTTTTTATAGCGGCTCATGGATGAGCTTGAAGCGTCCTCAGTGTGTTGAATGCCAGTACTTCATTGCAGTTTACACCCTACAATCTATTTACAAACAACTAATGAACCAAATTTCCACCATGTATATTTAACTTCTCTTCAACCACATAAATATGCTCTACAGCTTGATCATAATTTAAAGCTCCATCAGCTTTATTAAACTGTGCCCCCAATCCATAACCCATGGGAGAAATTTCATCTTTAATGTACCAAGCTTTTTCAGCATCAATCCATTCTTTGCTTTTATAATCATTCACCCAAATTTCTGTTTTTGGATTATCACGATAAACCGCCTGTTTTTCTACTTTATTTAACCATAATACAGCACAACCGAGATCATCAAATTTATAGACTTTAGAACTTTTACCTTCTGGGAAAACACGTACCTGTGCAGAAAAATTTCTATCACTTAACATCATCATACAGCGTTCACAAACATCGCGATCCCACTTTGTATCCACCGCACCTGTCTGCTTATCATTGCCACAGGCTGACAATATTATTGCGAATATCGATATTAATATAAACTTAGCCACCTGATTTTTCTTCCATGTGGATGTCTTTCAATATAGCCGCATAGCGGGAAAGAACCCCCAAAAAACGTAATCGATCAGGCCCTGAAACTGTTCCATGCCATTGAACGCCATCGGTAGATTCAAAACTCCAAAGATTAATGGCTTTGGCAAAAGCTTCATCTACACGTTTGATTTTTATTTCAGTTTTCAAGATGCTGTTTAAATCTATTTCATCTTCAACCCGATCATCCAGAACAATGATACCCTGATCCATTTCAATGACTCGATTCACAAGAGCAGCAACTTCATCTAAACGATGGCTTGAAATTAGCATTACAGCATCTTTCTTTTCAGCTAAAAGCTGAAAGAAAATGTGTCGAGCATCTGGGTCAAGATTGGCAGCGGGTTCGTCTAGGATTAAAATCTTTGCATCACGTCCCAGAGCAATACTAATCAATATTTTCTGTTTTTGTCCACCAGACAATTTTACAAATGGACGAAATTTTAATTCTTCAAAATCTAAACCCAGACGTTCAGATACTTTAATCATTTCTTGCGGATCGCTATTACACAAACTGGCAGAGAAATTAAAAAGCTGTCCAACAGGCATTTTCAATGGTGGGGGTAATTGCGGTACAAAACCAATATCCTTAAGTACGAGTTCCCGCTCAATGCGAGGTTCAAGACCGTTAACAAGCACTTCCCCTTCACACACATACTCACCTAAAAGACAGCGAATCATAGTGGTCTTGCCTGCACCATTAGAACCCACTAAGGCAATCCTATCACCTTTTTTAATTTCCAGATTTAAACCCTTTAGTACTTCTGTACGACGAAAAGTCTTTTTTACACTATTAAATTTAATCATTTTTTGCTTCTTTCTTTTGCTCAGCTGATGGCTCTGGCATCAAAGGTCTTTCTTTATCCACAAGAGTTTCTTTTTTAGTCTTACGAGTCAAGCCTTTAAATTCAAAATTTAAAGAATTTGTAGGACAGGCATCAACACACAAACCACAACGAGTACAATCAGCGCCTATGCCTACTTCAACATCACTACTACGATTTTTAATCGTCAAATCCAACACATGAGGGACTAAACAAACTGCACGACAATCACCTTCATGTTTACAATTTGTTATGTCATAAGTCACTCGTAGAGGTGAAAAAACACCGATTATACCGTAGGTGATACCGATAGGACAAACATAGCGACACCAAGCACGGCGTGAAAGAAACACTTCAAATAAGAGTAAAAAAGCCACCAAAATAAGTGCTAAACCAGGTCCATAAATAATCGCCCGACTTAATATACCCGTAGGTGAAATAAACTCAAAAACCGTATAACTGGTCACAATAGCCAATAAAGCAAAAATAACATAAAAAACACTTCTGACACCGCGATGAAAGGTATAGTTTTTTGCTAAACCACGCTTAAACAACCACAAATGCAGTGCTTCTGCCCATTCTGCTAATAGGTGATAGGGACAAGCCCATGAACAAAATGTACGACCACCCAATAAAAACCAGGCTATAAAAATAGTCACAACACCTATCAGTAGATTAATCAATACTGCTTTATAAGCCAGCATCACCTGCAAAGCAGAGTTTAAATCCGCCATATGAAAGCCCATAAAGCGAGAAGCAGTTAATGAGCCTTCCAACAACTGAATATCCAGTGACCAGGAAACGACAAATAAGAAGTTGACTGCCATAATGCTCAACCAACGACGCTTCAACCATTTATTTTTAGCATTTTTATGGTGCTCATCATGCAATGCTACTAACTGTGCCTTAGTAACTTTCTGACCTTTTTTATAATAATAGAGCTTTTTAGCTGCTGGTGAGATCTCATCTTTTTTTATTTTACGAGAAGCACGCCCAAACAATTGCGCAATGGATTCTAAATAAATATTCATTAGTGATCTCCCTTGCGTACTTTAGTCATATAATATTCACTCAAAGGGATCTTAGTGAGCTTATTATAATCAATAATAATAGCTGGCTCGGCAGTGGGACAAATCATTTCACAGACACCGCAACCAACACAACCATCATAGATCACCGGCTTCATGTGTTTCACCCCATTTTTTTCTTCAATCAGCTTCAGGCCAATAGCACGTTGAGGTGGACATTGATTTTCATCTCCAGAGGGCGGATTGCCAGCCTGACATTGATTATAACGCTGTTCAATAGGACATGCCTGCACACAGAGATCACAAATTTCTACATCATAAGGATGATCTTTTAAAAGAATAGGGTTCCAGCGATCAATTTCTTCATAACGTAATAAACCTTCGTGATCCGTGCCTCGAGCCTGCCCTTTAAAGCCCTTACCGGCAACAGCCAGGCAAATTTTTGGCTTATCTAATACAGCAAAGCCCATACGTGTATCATGAGTATAATCCAGGGTATGGGTTAATGAACCTGTCGGACAGGCCAATACGCACTGCAAACCATCGCAGGAAAAATCACAGCCTTGTTCTCTGGCATCAATATAAGCGGCACCAATTCCAAAACCAGCACCAATATCATCTAATTTCACCGCATTAACCGGACAAACCTGTACACATTGACCACATTTGATACAGGAAGAAAGATAGTCTTCCTCTTTTAATGCACCCGGTGGTCGTAATCTTGGTCGTTTGGCATCAGCCGGAATTGGGATAAATCCAAGTAATGAAATACTGGTGACACCTACTGTCAAAGCCACTGAACGTAAAAACTGCCTTCTGGCTTCCTGAGCTCTTTTTCCTGGGCCCCGGGTAATTTTCTTTTGCGCCTTTTTTGCTACAGGTGCAGCTACAGACTCTGCTGCAGGTTTTGCTTTAGGTTTTAGTTCGTCACTACTGGAATCTGTCATTGTAGATATCCTTTAAGACGTTTTTCTAATTCATTTTCAGGCGTAAATCCGGGAAGAATTTCAGGTCCTAATTTATCTTTAGGCTGAGGCTCCTCTATTTTTATAAGAGCAATCGTATCAAGGTTCACATCCAGAATTGCAGCATTATCCCGCAAAATCAAATCCGGTTCACTGAACGGTGCTAAGCGTTCCAGAAAATCAATCAGCTCAAGCATCGCTGAACCTTTAAAAAACTGAGCACCCGGTACATCCTGCCAGATTCGGTCAGAATAGGCATATATTTTATGAGGTGTATCCCCTATGCCATCATTGTCCAGATCAAAACCTTCATAATCACCCCAATAATTACCATCCCATTCATTACGATTAGCTGTTTTTCCACCCATGACCATAATCTGAGTAATATTGGCTTTAAAATGATTATTTTTAAAAATATTATCCTTCCAATTAGCCAAAAAGCGAATACCAACGCCATTAAAAGCAATCAGATTATTGGTAAAATGATTTTTGGTATCTGGTTGATAGGGAGAAACATCGATGGATAAACCAATGGAGCTAAAAAGAATTTTATTGTCAGCCACGATAATATCAGAAGTTTCCTTAAAACCAATTCCAACACCTGCAGCACCTGTTGCATGAGAAATAGTATTAT
This sequence comes from Gammaproteobacteria bacterium, assembly GCA_042095675.1. GTDB lineage: Bacteria > Pseudomonadota > Gammaproteobacteria > GRL18 > GRL18 > GRL18. The sequence goes on along the minus strand of JAUJGA010000173.1, from coordinate 3,225 downwards.
TAAGTAATTTGACACCATCACTATACATCAGGAAGATACCGACAGAATTATTTTTATAACTATTATTTTCCACCAGATTATACTGGGAATACATAAAGTGCAAACCATAACGCCCACCGACAGTGGTATTGTCTTTAATGATATTATTTCTTGAATACCAGACAACCATGTCACGAGTATTAGTGATAGTATTGCCAATAATTTGATTATTAAAACTATACCACAAACGAATCGCATCACCACGCATACCCAGCTCTTCATCTTTGGAGGTAATATGGTTACGCTTGACAATATTATTTTCTGACTGCTGTAAATCAATACCAAACAAGCAATCATCTATAATATTATCTTTAATTACGTTAAAATTACCCCGTACCTGAACACCGGAATCCAGATCATTATGATGATCGCCGGAATTGGTTAAATGTAGGTTTTTAATTATCGCACCATCAGTATCCAGGACAATGACTGAACCTTTGCCGCCAGAATTAATAGTGACTTTTCCCTGACCATCCAGAGTCATGGCCCGTTCAATAAAAACAGGTCCTGAGTAAGTACCAGGGGGTATAATAAAGGTCTCACCTTGTTTAACTTTATCAACTAAAGCTTGTAAAGGTGGATAAGAAGTTGGTTTAATTGTATTTGCCCAGGATAAAGAACATGAGAACATAGTAAACACAAATAGTAAAAACAAGCGTAATAACATGATGAGTATAAATCTTTATAGTATGGTAAGTTTAAGGTGAACAATATGATATTGCTCACCTTAGTCTATTTTACATTAATGAAAAAAAAGAATCATATACTATATTGATTCATCACGACGAATAAGTGCCATTGCAGCTAAAACAGCTGAATTCAAGATCATCAGGCCAAATCCAATACTAGGGTAGGAGAAAGTCGCAAACTGAGCCACTTTACCCTCACCTAAGACAGTCGGCATAAAGGGTTTAACCGCAAATGCTCCCATATCATTTAAGGTATGACCATACCACCATAACCAGGAAGCATAATCAATGATAAAGAACACAGGTAAAGCCATAGGTACAAGAACCAACAACCAGAACACAGGATTTCTTTTAGCTCGGGTAGCCATCACCACTAATAATAACATAGCACCAATCAAGCCAAAAAATACCACATGAGTCGCAATTCTAAGCGCTTTAACCATGGGACGAATTTCGTCCTGATTATTAAAGTAACGACCTAATACTTTGCCATAGTGCCAGGCCATTAACTGATAGCCATTACCCATCCATTCGTCAGACACTCGATTATTATGCAAATCATTCTCATAAGTATCTTTAAGCTGTAAAATAAGTCCTTCTTTTTGAGAAATCGTCTCAACTACCGGAGCAGCTTCAGCATCTTTTTCAGCCAGCATATCATCCATGCTTTCAATTTCTCTACCCTCTAATGAATCACGCAATTGTTTTAAAGCCCGCTCAGAATCTACAGGTGTAACTTCAGTAGTACTGGTCAGCGACATATCATTAACATCCTGATCAAATTGGTTCATTAATGCATAGAGATAGCCTTCGTTTTGATAACTTAAACCATCTGTTTTATAAATAGTCATGGTCATCCATACGGCATTAAAAGCAAATACAACGCCTAGGAAATACAGTCGTTTTTTGGGATCGCTAATACCAAAGGCAATAACCATAAATATTAATAGGCTGACTAGGAAAGGGGAAAATCCACGTTCAATGGGTCCACCAGCAGCAATAGGATACATACCTACATAATGGTTAATAGTATCCATTTCATGAACACAATCCAGAGCTTCCTCTTCAGTAATCTCATCTTTTACTACGAGATTACAGCCATTGAATACGCCATTCATATGAAAGTTAATTCGCACACCATCAGGAAATGCAGTTTCAGGGTAGTTTGGTGCAGTGAGTGCGACCCACCAGATTGTATTTAAATAGATTGCAATTAATATAACTGCAGAAGTGATAGATAAAGAGGTAAGAACCAGAGATCGTTTTGTATCATTCATAGTGATGAACCTTTGTGTTATGTTAGCATTTCCACCCCAGGTTACTGCTACTTATATAATAAAAAAGAGTTTAAAACAAAGTGGTCGCTGTCAAATGCAATTTAACAGCGACCCCCTTTTATAAACCTAAACAATTAAAGCCTAATCAAAATCAGGATTCATCCAGTCTTTTGAAGGTGCTGCATCGCCTTCTGGCAAAGGAATCTGAGCAACATAAGCAATTACATTAACCATGTCTTTATTTGAAAACCCTTTAATTTGCTCAACCATATCAGGATTAGCATTACGGCGCTTACCATCACGAATCCATTCAAACTGTCTTAGCATATAGTTATAATGCTGACCTGAGATTCTTGGATAGAATTTCTCTTCATCACCACCACCAATTTCACCATGACATTTAACACAATTGTCTTTGTAAAGTTTTTCACCTGCTGCCAAATCTGCAGTTGCAGGACCTTTACCATTATCAGGATTCATAAGAAGTTTTTGAATATAGGCTGATACATCAGCAATTGCCTGTTCATCACCAATTGATTCCGGTAAGGCAAAAGGATACATTGTTGGATTATCACGATTCAGTGCACGAATATCAGCTAATTGCTTGACAATAACTTTTCTATGCTGACCAGCCAATTGTGGGAAAGTACCTTCTTTAGTACCCCAGCCTTCTGGCAAATGACAAGCTGAACAAACTTCATAAACATCAAGACCATTCACTAAATCAGGATTTAAAGTTAATGCAGCATCCTGTTCACCACCACCTTTATTCCATCCAGCAACTTTTGCATGTTCATCTGATTGTGAAGATGCAAGGGCAATTACATTAACAGCCAGTGCTGTTGTAAATGCCAGCATAGTAATCGCTGATTTAAATTTCATATTTGGTAATCTCCTGATGTTTTAAAATGAATAGTTAATAATTATAACAGATGGTATTGTTTCATATTAGCACATTTAACACCTTGATGAATATCAAAATAACATAATATTCTAACATTTAGCTCAGTTGTAAATCAGGTTCAATAAAAATAATTCGGATTTACAAAGCTGATATACTTTCTTGATTACCCACAAAACTCCGCTATATTTTGATAATTGTACTATAATTAAAATATAGATTATGTGGGGAGTACAATGATGGCAAAAAATAAAATTCAGTTCCAGGAAGGCTACAGTTTATTTGAGCTTTTTAATGATTATGGCACTGACGAACAGTG
>JAUJGA010000172.1:0-2096 GCA_042095675.1 Gammaproteobacteria bacterium | reverse complement strand
TTGTCCTGTTAAACCCAAAATAGAGGGTGAGATGTTTATACTCATATTACCTTTTGCTTATAAAACTGTCAGAAGCTTTATATTGCAACAGATTTTGTGAGTATTAGCATCTTTCTTCACTCATCAAAGCGGAGAAGATCCCTTTTATACTATATTTGATTATAGTACAAAAAAATAAAAACAACACTTAATGTGAACAGAGCCATATATTTTATCAGATAAGGCTGTTGGGGGTGTTTTGTATAAGCATTTAATGCATCAAAAGAAGACCTATAGAAATCGCTATGGCTCTTCTAATAATCGCAGTAAGAACGGTACCCCTGATAGGGTTGATATTGATGAAAGGCCAGATGTTGTCAATAGCAGAGAGCGTGTTGGTGATTGGGAAGCAGATACCATTATTGGTAAAAATCATCATTGGGCGATAGTCACACTGGATGAAAGAAAATCCAAATTACGACTGGCTATGCCAACTGGAACAAAATCTGCTCGTTCAGTCACTGATGCAATAAAAAATTTATTTTCTCACATTGAAAAATTTATAAAAACAGTAACATTTGATAATGGTAAAGAGTTTACGTACCACAAAGAAATAGCCACTACATTGAACTGTAAAACGTATTTTGCAAAGCATTACCACTCATGGGAACGATGACAAAATGAAAATGCTAATGGTTTATTAATGCAGTATTTTCCTAAGCAAATGGAGCTGATTGATGTTATTAAAAAAGAAGTTTATGATGCTGTTCACAAGCTCAATAGTCGGCCACGAAAGTGTCTGTGATACAAAACTCCTTATGAAGTTTTTGAAGAGTTAACCGGCATTAGCCAGGAAGAGTTAACCGGTCATGCACTTATTACTTGAATTCAGAGTAGATTATTATTCTGCTTTGAGATTTTCCAGTTTTAAATAGGGATATTGTAGTTTTAAATTAAACACTTCTAATAATTTTTTATTATTAATACGACGTGATTCATCCATATAAGACAGCATTCCTACTGATAACTGAGATCTTGCCTCATGCAAACTAATAGTAATCGGTTCAGGAAGATGATTAGCCTCTGCTACCTTGATGAAATAATCATACATCGTTGTGGGATGACCATCAGCACAATTGAAAATACCTATAATTTCATTACTAATTCCCGCTTCAATACAGATTTCAACCAGATCATCGCTATGAATGCGATTACTATAGGGAGAATCTGCCTGGCAAACAATAGGTGTATTTGATTTAATTCGTTTTAAAGGTAGTTTTTCAGAACTATAGATACCTGATACTCTTAAAATAACTAACGGAATATTAAACTTTTGACAATAGGATTGAAATTGTTGTTCTGTGTCTACTCGCCTTCTTGCTCTATCAACTTCTGGGTTTAATGGGTATTCTTCATCTACCCACTGTCCCTGACAATTACCATACACACCAGTCGTACTAATCAGTACTATTTTAGCTGGTGAATAAGATTGATTTTGTTTTAATTGATCAATAAAATTTCTGGCACGACTATCAATTATTCCATTCCTGGGTGGTGCTATAAAATAATAAAGTAATGTGCCCGCATTATTAATAAGCTCCTTCATGATCAAGGCTGGTTCATCTAAGTCTATAGAAATACTTTCTACTTCTTGTTGTAGACAGAATTCCTGACTTTGTTTTGTATTAACTAAAGTAATAATTTTTTTTGCAGATAAAGTCTTTCTACTGATAATTTCAGTTAATACTTTTCTTCCAATATGACCACAGCCTGCAATAATCATCTGTGAAATTGTATGTCCTGATAGATTAGATTTATTCATGATTCTTCATTTTTACTATAGGTTGACTTTTGTCATTATATCATCGATATCAGTCAGGTAAATTTAAAGTATAAATCAGCAAGATTGGAATCTGAAAAGCAAGCAGAGTACTTTTGTAAACCACTGCGTCAATATCTTGCAACTTAAAATTTTCGTAACTATTCAGCGTAATTTTTTATTCATATAAAACTAACTGATAAAATCAGGCAGTTTTCCCTTAAAGAGTAAATCCATAGCATAGCCAGATGTGACTCCCTGTTTTTTACAAGTCGATAAATACCCTCGAATACGACAA
>JAUJGA010000171.1:0-10409 GCA_042095675.1 Gammaproteobacteria bacterium | reverse complement strand
CACTGTTCGTCAGTGCCATAATCATTAAAAAGCTCAAATAAACTGTAGCCTTCCTGGAACTGAATTTTATTTTTTGCCATCATTGTACTCCCCACATAATCTATATTTTAATTATAGTACAATTATCAAAATATAGCGGAGCTTTGTGGATAATCAAGTTTCTTTATGTACTTGTAACGACATAGCAAACGTAGTGACTTATTGTAATAAAGAGTCTAAGTATTAAAAATAAGTGAGTATAAGGCTCATAGTTAATTGTTAGTCCATATCACAAATAATTACACCTGTTTTTTAAATAAAATATCCCAGACCCCATGGCCCAGTCGTTCACCACGACGTTCAAATTTTGTCATAGGACGGTGTTCCGGCCTTGGGATATAATCATCACTATCTGAACAGTTTTTAAAACCTGGAGCACTATGCATTTCTTTTAACATCTGTACAGCATAATCTTTCCAGTCAGTTGCCATGTGAAACTGACCATGATACTGGAGTTTTGTTCTCAGCAATTGAATAAATTCTTCTTTGACAATGCGTCTTTTATTATGACGTCGCTTATGCCAGGGATCGGGGAAAAATAGATATACAGCCTGTAGACTTTCATCCAGAATTTGTGATTTCAGTACTTCAACAGCATCTGCCCGCATCACACGAATATTGATAAGTGAACGCTCACTTATATTTCCAAGTAAGCGGCCTACTCCAGGCTTATGTACTTCAATACCTAAATAATTACAATCGGGATTATTAGCCGCCATTTCAATCAAAGAATCCCCCATACCAAAACCAATTTCCAGAATAACAGGAGACTGCTTTGCATAGAGCTGGTTAAAATTTAGAATTTGCTTGTCGGCTTCTATTCCATAAATCTGCCAAAGCTCAGTATAGGATTTATCCTGCCCCGGCGTCATGCGACCCGAACGAACCACATAACTTTTAATATTTCTAGGATGTTCGACTTCAGTATGATCTGAAGTTTCTGTTACCAGCTCATCTACCATTAGCACTTCACCATTACCTTTCTTCTACTAGAAGAAGGTCCCGTCAATTGGTGATGAAGCACTGGCATAGGCTTTTTTCGGCATACGTCCGGCTAAAAATGATTCTCTGCCAGCTTCAATCGATTTTTTCATTGCAGAAGCCATTAATACCGGTTTTTTTGCTGCGGCAATTGCTGTATTCATCAATACAGCCTCACAGCCTAGCTCCATAGCAATAGCTGCATCAGAAGCCGTTCCTACACCAGCATCAATAATAATAGGTACATTGGCATTTTCCAGAATCAAACGAATATTATGCGGATTACAAATGCCCAAACCAGAACCAATAAGTCCAGCCAAAGGCATAACAGCTACACAGCCCATATCTTCCAGACGCTTAGCGATAATCGGATCATCACTGGTATAAACCATGACCTTAAAATCATCTTTAATCAAGACTTCAGCTGCTTCTATAGTATCAACCATATTAGGATAAAGAGTTTTCTCATCACCTAGCACTTCTAATTTTACCAAATCATGGCCATCTAATAATTCACGGGCTAACTGACAGGTACGCACTGCATCTTTAGCGGTATAACAGCCTGCAGTATTGGGTAAAATAGTATATTTATCCGGTGAAATAACATCTAATAAATTTGGTTCATCAGCATTTTGTCCTATATTAGTACGACGAATTGCCACGGTAACAATTTCAGCACCACTGGCTTCAATGGCATCACGTGTTTCATCCATATCCTTATATTTACCGGTACCAACTAATAAACGTGAATTATAACTTTTACCCGCAATGATTAACTTATCGTCCTGCATTCTCTGTCCTGTTTTATTTATTTTAAATTAAAAATTAGCGACCACACTATTACATGGCAACTAGAATGAGCATAAGCTCTTAATCTTTCTTCTATTTTACCACTAACTATTAGTCACTATGCACTAACCACTTACTCTTACCCACCACCAATAGCATTCACGATTTCTACTTTATCACCAGCAGCAATTAAATATTCTGCATGACGGCTTTTTGGTACAATCTCTTCATTGATTTCAAGTGCCAGACGTTTTCCAACCAGTTCCATTGACTCTAGTAATTGTAAGGCTGAAAAAGACTCATCAACTTGACGAGACTCTCCATTAACAAATATTTCCAAGAAAAGCTCCTTATACTTTAAATATAGGCTTGTATTCTACACTTTTTTAAGTAATATTGGTTACAAAAAATTTTAAAAAAACCTATAAGCTCAAAATTTAGCTCACATAATTCTTAAAATCGCTGGAGTATCATAAATGTCTGTCTCCTTTATCCAAAAAGAACTCGTTATTGAACTCAATACAGCTCAATGGCAAGTCTATGATATCAATGAAGATCAGCAGATTATTGGCCCTGTTGATTATGGTTGGAAACGATATAAGGCTGATACAGATGTTTTCACCTTTGGTGAAGGACTATTAGCCAGTAGTTCAATCCCCGGTTCCAGACGTATGTTTTGTTGTGGTTTCAGCCCGCAATGGGATAGTTTTTATATCTCTACTATGGGAGGGGCTGCTTATACATTCCAACATGTTAGTGTTAATTATGTCAGTTTAAAAAGTCGTTGTGAAAAGCCTAGCGTACTGGTTTTGAATAATGATGGTGATAACATCTCAGTACGACTTGAGCCATTTGAAGACTATCAACAGGTATGGAAAAACTATACCACCAAAAATGGTGAGGATGTTATTGGTATCTATGCACTGCAACATGCTATTTTTGACAGATGGTCAGATGAATATCATTCGCGCAGAGTCAGAGCTTTTGTCATAGGTCCTGCAGGAGAATCTACCACAGAAGGCACTATTGCTTCCAGTACCGTAAAGAAAGGTAAATTTACTGCCGTAGTAGACTGGTGCGGACATGGCGGCATGAGTAGTCGTTTATTCCAGCAGCATAATGTTATCTGCTGTATTTTTGGTGGTGAATGGGTTGATCCTCATAAACCCAAAGCGCATGATACCGATAGTTATTTTCTTGAGCATTTTGGTGATAAGGGCGTAAAAGTTGATAGAGCTGCAACCAAAAAATATTATTATGATCCCAAAATAAAAACCGGTGGTACCTTTGGTGTTAATTTACATAATATTGGTGACATGATTATGTCATTCAATTATCGTAGTACCGCCGCCAGTGATGAAGAACGTAGTCTACAGCATAAGGACTTTATTGTTGGCCATTACCTCAAGCAATATAATGAAGAAACCATTGAAACCATGAGCTATGATCATTGTGGTGAGCCCTGTGCTACCGCCTATAAAAAACTGCATGAAAAATACAAAAAAGATTATGAGCTCTATCATGCTCTAGGCCCTCGAGTGGGCGTATTTGATCAACGTGCTGCAGAAATATTAAATGATCATGCAGATGCCATGGGCATGGATGCGATTCAGGTCGGTGGTACCTTAGCCTGGATTATGGAATGTGTTGCCCATGATTTAATTCCTGCCGATAACTATGATTTTCCACCAAAGTCAGAGATGAAATTCCAGCAATTTACGGCTGATACCAGGGAGTTTGATCTGGTTAAGGATAGTATGCGTAATGCTAAATACGCTATTAAGTTAATCGATACCATTCTGTTTGATGATCGAGCAATGTTATTCCGTGAGGGAATTCGACCAGCGGCTTATGCTTAAATAAGCTTTATCCGGAAACACAGCCTATGGATAGAGCAGTATTTTTATCTCATGGTGAAAAATGTCATATGCTACCAAACTAATATTGGGTACCGGGTATGGGAAGTCCTATGCCTATTATGGGCAAGCATTATGTTTTTTATGGTGGTGGCTTTACCACTCCTGCAGATTTGGGACGTAAGAATGTAGAACGTATGTTATATGAGTTAATTAATGATAATTGCGATGTCTGTCGTTTTCACCGTCAATGGTCAGAGCCTTTGAGTAGTAAAATTATTAATGATAGATTTGGATTAGATATTAATTTTAAAGCTTTTCATTATAAAATGGCTAAAGAAATCAAGGAACATGAGGATGGCAAATGTGTTCCCTGGGAAACCAAGCGCATGGCAGAATTGATTTTTAGTTACTTAGAATACTGCAGTGGTGGTGGTTCAGAAGATAATGCCTTATACAGCTGGCAAAAGCATGATGATATGGAAATAACAGCACAGGCTTTCTGTCAGGCAATACGTGATGCACAGGAAATTGCATTCAATGCAGGCGTTGATAATATCCCGGACTCATTAACCCCTACAGAATATACTAATAAAGTAGATTAAATGACAAACTCAACAAGTAATTTAATTTCAACTGATCAGGCCGTCACACTTGATGGACTCTTTTATGAGAGAACATTATGTTCTGCTGATGAAGTGGCTTATATTCAATATGATAAACAGCAGCAGCACTGGAAAGAAAACTCATGGAATGAGATGGCAAGTCTGGTTGGCCGATGGCAAAAGGGCATAGCTGACGAAAACCTGGAAAATGGTGATCGTATTGCTATTTTAATGAAAAACTCTAAAGAGTGGATTGCCACCGATCAGGCTGCTATGGGACTAGGTCTGGTTTCAGTACCTCTTTATCTTGAAGACAGGCCTGATAATATTGCCTATATTCTCGAAGATGCGGCTGTTAAATTACTCTTTGTACAAGATATCAGTCAGTGGAATCGCTTACGTAAAAACTGTGTTGATAGTACAATTTTACAAAAAGTCATATTAATTGATGCCAGCTCAGATAAAATAGAAGATGAAACTAATCGAGTCACCACCCTGGAACAGTGGTTACCTGATAAAGCCTATATGCTGCATCAACGCAATGGTGATCCCCATCAACTGGCAACTATTGTTTATACCTCCGGCACGACAGGAAAACCAAAAGGCGTTATGCTGAGTCATCATAATATCCTTTCTACCATCTACCCCACGGCTATTTCTCTTCAAGTACGACCGGATGATTTGTTTTTATCTTTTTTACCTATGTCACATACTTTTGAACGTAGTCTGGGATATTATCTCACCGCTATGGCTGGCAGTAAGGTAGCCTTTGCACGCTCTATTCAATTGTTAGCCGATGATATGGTTGATTTAAAACCGACCTTATTAATCTCTGTGCCAAGGATTTATGAACGTATTTATGCAAAAATTGAAGATACTTTATTAAAAGGATCAGCCATTAAACGAGCCTTATTTAAACTCACGATTCAAGTTGGCTGGAGAAATTTTTTATACCAGCAAAAACGTTCTTTTTTCTGTCCCTCATGCTTGCTATGGCCTATGTTAAAACCTTTGGTGGCCGATAAAGTTATGCAGAAGTTTGGTGGACGCTTAAGATTAGCGGTAACAGGTGGCGCTGCCATTCCTTTTTCTGTGGCAAAAACCTTCATTAGTCTCGGACTGACTCTCATTCAGGGCTATGGTCTGACTGAAACCAGTCCTATTGTCAGCTTTAATCCTATTAATGATAATGAGCCTAATTCTATTGGCTGCCCTATTGAAGGTATTGAGGTAAAAATCGGGGAAAATGATGAATTATTAATTAAGAGTCCAGGTGTCATGTTAGGCTACTGGAATAATCATACCGCAACAGCAGAAGCGATTGATGCAGATGGATGGTTTCATAGTGGAGATCAGGCTCGTATTAATGAAAAGACAGGACATATCTATATCACCGGTCGTATCAAAGATATTCTGATTATGTCTAATGCAGAGAAGATTCCACCCACTGATATTGAAAATACCATTAGTATGGACCCTATATATGAAAATGTCTTATTATTAGGAGAAGGTGAAGCATATTTAGGTGCTGTGTTAGTATTAAATTCAGAGGAATGGGTGCATATCGCAGAAAAAAATAAATTAGATCCCTTTGATAAAGGAAACCTCAATAATAAGGCTGTCAATAATCAAATCATTCACCATTTAAGAACGGTATTACATGATTTTCCAGCTTATGCAAAAATACGCAAAGTTGTTTTAAGCTTAGAACCATGGACTATTGAGAATGGTATTTTAACTCCAACATTGAAAGTTAAGCGGAAAAAAGTATTGGAACAATTTAGCGATGAAATAAAACAAATTTATAGCTAGTACTCAAAGAATTCTATATTATAATAATCATTTTATAACTTTTGCAGTAAGGTAAAACACATGACTAAATTAATAAAATTTCTACTATGGACTACAGCTAGTCTGGTGGTACTCATTATCCTTGCAGCTGTTCTTATTCCCATTCTGGTTGATCCTAATGATTACAAAGAGGAAATTGCACAGCAAGTTTACCTGAAAACAGGACGAACTCTCTCTATTGAGGGAGATATTGATATTGATATAGCTATCTCATTACCCTTTTCTGTTGCATTAGAGTTAGGAAAAGTTCATTTAAGTAATGCGGAAGGCTTTGCTGATACACCTTTTGCTAAAATGAAAGGTGCTTCCTTTTATGTTTCAATCATGCCTCTGCTGAATGAAAATCGCTTAGATATAGGTGAAATAAAATTATCCAATTTAGAATTAAATCTCGTTAAAAATAAACAGGGTATAACAAATTGGTCTGACCTTTCTGCCAATAAAAAAGTCACAACGGACAAAAAAGAGAATAGTTCCACTAATGTTACATCTACAAGCTCAACAAAAACAGCTGCAGATAAAACAACTATGCCTGAGATTCATATAGCAGGCTTAAAAATTGAAAATGCACATATTACATGGACAGATGAGCAGGCTAATCAGACAATTAACTTATCAAAAACAAATATTACTATCAGTGAATTAATAGAAGACAATCCTTTCAAACTCAAGTTGTCTACTCACATTGAAGCAAATAATCCAGTAATATCAGGAGACTTCAGCCTGGAAAGTAGTCCGATTGTTTCTCTATCTAAGCAATTATTTCAATTACCTGATACAGCATTATCACTGGATCTTATTGGCAACACATTATCCGGAGGTTCCAATAAGACTCAACTTAATGGTGATATTATTTTTAATGGAGAGTCTCAAACCTTAGACATTCAAGAAATGAAACTTAACTCTTATGATATGGCAATCAATGGTCTATTTCAAGCTGATAAACTGAACTCCACTCCACAATATAATGGTCATATTAGTATAGAAAAATTCTCACCAAAAAGTTTGGCAGCAAACCTGGGAATGACTCTTCCAAAAATGAAAGAAGCTAATGCACTTAATACTGCAGATGCTAAAATAACATTCAAAGGTGCTGATAATAAAATCACTATTAGTAGTCTAGAGGCAAACCTGGATGAAACATCTCTTAAAGGAAATGCTTCCATCAGTAATTTTAACAAACCTCTATATGGCTTTGACTTAACACTTAACCAGTTAAACCTGGATTACTATGCATTGGCTACTGTTGAGCAGGCAAGCACTACTGCTAAAACTGAAAGCACACCTGATAAAAAGAAGACCACTGCAAGCAAAGCCAAAAAAACAGCACCTATTTTTCCACTGGAAACACTACGCCAGTTAAATTTAGATGGCAAATTATCCATCGCTCAGTTCATTGCATCAGGTGCAAAAATGAGCAATGTAGTTATTGTTTTAAAAGCAAAAAAAGGGCTTGTAAAATTAGCACCATTAAAAGCTAACCTTTATGATGGTAGTATTAATCTAAAAACAACAATAGATGCACGAAATAAAACACCTAAACTTACTATTGTTAATGAATTAAAAAATGTACAAATCGGTGACTTGCTTCAGGATACAACAGGTAGCCAGGAGTTTACCGGAGCAGGCAATATTTCTGCTAATATAACAACTGCAGGAAATGATAAAGATACATTAATTAAAAATACTAATGGTACGAGTAAATTTTTAATCACTGATGGTCATATCAAAAAACTGGATATCCTAGGTACGATCAGAAAAGCCGATGCATTATTAAAAGGAAAAACACTACCTACTACAGAGCAGGATAATAATACAAAGTTTACAGATTTAAAGGGCACGCTTAAAATTAAAAATGGTGTAGTTCACAACAATGACCTATCCAGCAAGTCTCCTCTGATGGCATTAACAGGAGAAGGTTATGCCGACTTTCCTAAAGAATATGCTGACTATACTTTAAAAGTTAAATTACTTAATAGCGTTAAAATAAATGATAACACTCAGGGAACTGATTATAAGGGCAAAGAACTTCCTTATACTATCAAAGGTAAGTTCTCTGAGCTATCTGAAAGTGCAGATATCAGTAAAATACTTGAACATGAAGTAAAGAAAAAAGTATCAAAAGAACTCAATAAAAAACTTGAAGAAAAGTTTGGTGATAAATTTAAAGGCTTACTTAAATTTTAATTAAAAAACTATTTCTTATATAAACAAGCTCCCTAGCTAACATATGTCAGACTCATTTTCTAAAAATTTGCTGGACTGGTTCCAGCAACACGGTAGAAAAAATCTACCATGGCAGGAAAATAAAACACCTTATCGTGTCTGGCTATCAGAAATCATGCTGCAGCAAACTCAGGTTAATACAGTCATACCTTATTACCTGAGATTTTTGAAAGACTTTCCTGATATCACTTCATTAGCTCAAGCACCCATGGATGAAGTATTACATTTATGGACTGGGCTAGGATATTATGCCCGGGCAAGAAACCTGCATAAAACAGCACAAATAATTTGTAACGAATATGCAGAAAATTTTCCAGATTCCACCGAAGCTTTACAATCCTTACCCGGTATTGGACGCTCAACTGCAGGTGCCATACTATCATTTTCCAATGGTCAACATCATGCAATTCTTGATGGTAACGTAAAACGTATACTGGCTCGTCATTATCTCATTGATGGCTGGACAGCCAGCAGCAAAACACAAAAAGAACTATGGACCTTAATAGAGAAAGTCACACCAGAAAAACAATGTGATGATTTTAATCAGGCATTAATGGACCTGGGGTCAAGTCTATGCAGTCGCAGTAAGCCACAATGCCAAATATGTCCGCTTAATAAAACATGTAAAGCATATAAAAAGAGCTTAACCAAACTCTACCCAAATCCAAAACCTAAAAAAGTTAAACCTGAAAAAAGAACATATCTTCTGATGATTATGCCGGAAAAAGATAAGGTTCTACTGGAACAACGACCAACTCAAGGAATATGGGGCGGTTTATGGTCTTTCCCGCAATGTCAGACATTAGATGATATTCAACTTTGGCTAGATAATAAACAATTTAGTGTTAAAGAAAATATAGAATTTTATCCTGAATTTCTTCATACTTTTACTCATTTTCATTTAAATATTACTGCAGTAAAAATAAATATAAATACACCTGCAACTTTAACAATACATGAAGGGGCAAACAATGATTTTATCTGGTATCAGCCATCAAAAGCATTGAAATTAGGCATGCCCACCCCAATTACAAAGCTTATACCGAAAATTATAACAATCGACAAAAATGTACAAACTAGTACTTAAATAAAAAGGATTAATATGTCTAGAATGGTAAACTGCGTTAAATTAGGAAAAGAGGCTGAAGGCCTTGAACGTATTACCTACCCTGGTGATCTAGGTAAACGAGTTTTTGACAACGTCTCAAAAGAAGCATGGGGCGGATGGGTACAACATCAAACCATGCTGATCAATGAATATCGCCTATCTCCAATTGATCCTGAACATAGAAAATTCATTGAAAAAGAAATGGATAAATTCTTCTTCAGTGATGAAAGTTCAGCCATGCCTGATGACTTCAAGCCACCTCAGTAAATGTTATATTTATAGTTGAACATACCTGAAGTCCAATCAACTTCAGGTAAAGCAAAAAAATATCAATTATTTCTTGACACAAACACCTAAAAACGACAAAATACACGCCGTTGTGTTGCCCAGATAGCTCAGTCGGTAGAGCAAGGGACTGAAAATCCCTGTGTCCCTGGTTCGATTCCAGGTCTGGGCACCAAAACTCATTTAAATTCAACACTTTATATTTAGAACTGTTTAGTGCAAAATAGAGTTTAGGAAAAGAATTAGACGTTTTAGGAAAAGATTTCATTTTGTCGCCTTGATTGTCTCTAATTTTGTGTTATACATTTCTTTCATTTGTTCACTTTTATGCCCTCCAATATTTTTATCTTCTGAATCAGAGATACCTTTTGATTTTAATAGATGTACAGTCCAAAACTTATCACCTATACCCCCTTCAATCATCTTCTTTTTAAGCCTTTCATTGCTGAGTCTAAAGCACTTTTACTTAATTGTCCTCCAGAACGACCTGTAATTAAAAAAGGATCAATTGGTAATACTTTAAATTTTGTAACTATTCAGCGTAATTTTTTATTCATATAAAACTAACTGATAAAATCAGGCAGTTTTCCCTTAAAGAGTAAATTCATAGCATAGCCAGATGTGACTCCCTGTTTTTTACAAGTCGATAAATAACCTCGAATACGACAA
>JAUJGA010000170.1:0-4180 GCA_042095675.1 Gammaproteobacteria bacterium | reverse complement strand
GCTACCAAAAGAAAAATAACAGACAGGGTCAATATTGATAAATGTGCCAGCTATCGGCTGAATAACAAAGAGAGACTGCAGTATGGTACAGCGTTAGAATATGGTCTGCCTATTGCAAGTGGTGTGATTGAAGGTGCTTGTCGTCACCTGATTAATGATCGACTTGATATTACAGAGGCACGTTGGAGTTTACAGGGAGCAGAATCGATATTGAAATTGCGATCACGATCACTTAAATCCAGTGGTGACTTTGAAAATTACTGGACATTTTACAAGAAAATGTCCAAAGCAAGACATTATAATTTTTTAAAAAATAACAATTTCGGGTGATGAATTTCGTCGAAGCAAAAGAACTACACCCTAATAATATGATGAACCATTTTTCTGCCTTGTTTTAACCATTAAGAGACCCTTATGAGCAAAAGAGTTATAAAAATTGCAACACGTAAAAGCCCTTTAGCATTGTGGCAGGCATATTTTGTCAGAGATCAGTTATTAGCATTGCATGATGATATAGAAGTGGAACTACTCAAAATGGTTTCTAAGGGAGATAAAATTCTTGATGTGCCTCTAGCTAAAGTAGGTGGTAAGGGATTATTTGTTAAAGAATTGGAAACAGGCTTATTAGAAGGAGATGCTGATATTGCTGTTCATTCAATGAAGGATGTACCGGTAGAATTTCCCAAAGGCTTACATCTAGCAGTTATTTGTGAGCGTGAAGATCCCCGCGATGCTTTTGTCTCTAACCAATTTATACAATTAGAGGATTTACCTGATGGTGCCATCGTCGGTACATCTAGTTTACGTCGCCAAAGTCAACTAATGAAATATCGTCCTGATTTACAAATCAAGTTTTTACGTGGTAATGTAAATACACGTTTGCAAAAATTAGATGATGGTGAATATGATGCCATTATTTTAGCAGCTGCCGGCTTAATTCGTTTAAAAATGAAGGAGCGCATTAGTAGCTATTTAAGCACTGAACAAAGTTTGCCAGCCATGGGTCAAGGTGCTGTAGGCATTGAATGCCGAATAGATGATGAGTTGACTAATCAGCTTATTGCACCGCTTACTCATAGGGAAACAACTATTCGTATTACTGCAGAGCGTGCATTAAATAAACGTTTGGAAGGCGGTTGTCAGGTACCTATTGGGGGATTCGCTGTACTTGATGGTGATCAATTATCAATGCGTTCATTTGTTGGCTCACCTGATGGTAAAAATCTTGTTGAAGGAAGGGTTTCTGGTCCTGCTGTAGATGCAGAGCAATTGGGCATACAGTTGGCTGATGATTTGCTGTCAAGAGGTGCTAAAGAGATTTTAGCCGAAGTTTATAAAAATGGCTTAGCCTAACGGTTTTGTTTTCTAATCTTGTCTTTCTTATCGAGGATCTGGTTTGTTGCCTTAGATTCCCGAGGTGTTATTTATTATTTAGCCAGGCATTTATGCAACTTATCAATTAAAGTCTGGGGCTGAAAAGGTTTTGCAATATAATCAGTGACGCCGGCATCAATGGCTGATTGTACTTTTTCAAGGTTATGCGTGGCTGTTAACATTAAAAAATGGAGTTCTTTTAGATTTTCATGTCCTCTTACTGCTTGTAAAAGTTCCAGTCCAGTCATTTTAGGCATATCCCAGTCATTAATAATAAAATCAATTTTTTCTGCTTCTAAAATTTTCAGGGCTTTCATACCATCAGTAGCTTCGATAATATTGAGATAATCACTATCAGCCAGAAACATTCTGATAACGCCACGCATGGACACCATGTCATCTACTATTAGAATTCTTTATTTGCTCATCCCAACCTTGCTGTTTTATATATTTCATATCATCAGTGACATTTTTACTACCAGGCAGAATTATCAGATCGGCTCCTTCCAGAGAGTCATTTGATCCAACAAATTCGATCTTGACATCATGATGCCATTTAATTGGTTCAAAATCTGTATGATTACTGATTCTTGGTAACACAGGTATTTTAATAGTAATAGAAGTTTTTTTGTGTGAAGTTCTAATGAGATGGTATCTTCTGCATCAAGTTTTAAATCCTTTAAAAAAGATAATACACCTAATACTGATTTGCCAGCATAGGATTCCAGCCAGTCTAAACCACCTTGCAGCAAATTAAGATGACCTCGAAACTGATTAATAATAAAGCCTTTAATTCTAGCTTGCTCAGTAACAGATAATAAGTTGACAGTACCCGTTAAATGAGCAAATACACAACCACGATTAATATCTGAAATTAGTATAACAGGACATTCTACTGCTTCTGTAAATCCCATATTGGCAATATCATTTTTTCTTAAATTAATTTCTGTCGGGCTGCAAGCACCCTCAATAATCACCACATCAAATTCTTTACGTAAACGTTGATAAGATTCAAGTACTTTATTGAAAGCCAAAGCTTTGATATTACCGAAGCTTTTAGCTTCTAAGTGACTGATAGCCAGACCTTGAATAATAACCTGAGAGCACATATCACTACAGGGTTTTAGTAGTACAGGGTTAAAATCTGTACGTAGTTCGAGACTACAGGCAACAGCCTGTAATGCTTGTGCTCGACCAATTTCTTCACCACAAATTGTCACAGCACTATTTAGAGCCATATTCTGTGGTTTGAAGTGAGCTACCGAAATACCACGCCTCTTTAATATACGACATAAGCCAGTTGCACAAATACTTTTTCCAGAATCAGATGTGGTACCATGGATCATCAGAGCACCTTTAATTTTTGAATAATTCATCTTATTTTAGATTGTTTGGTTAAGTTTAATTAACTGTGAAAAATCACTCTCACCATGATAAATATTAATTTGAGTAATACTGGCATAATCAATAGCAAATTTTTGAAATTGTAATGTTGATAGATAGTCCATTTTTAAGCACCATGCAAGCAAGGTGCGTATAACACCAGAATGAGTAAAAACAACTATGTTTTTTCCTTTTTCTTTTTTTAATAAGTACATTAAAGCATCTTCAATTCTATGACTAAAATCAAATAAAGACTCCGCATTATGTGGCATATTTATTTTAGGTTCGGAAAAGAATGCTTCAACTTTAAGTGGAAATTGTTTGTAGAGTGAGTCATAAGTTTGACCATCCCAGTCCCCAAAGTGGCATTATTGCCAGTTTTTATCAACGATTGCTTTTACCTGATTTATTTCAGCATACTTTTTGGCAAAAGATACACAGCGAAGCAGAGGACTTGATATGACAAGTTCAATATCTTTTAATTGTTTTCCAATGACCTCTAATTGTGACATGCCAAAATTACTTAATGGTGAGTCAGTTGAACCTAAAATGGCTTTTTCTAATAAGGGTTGACTATGTCTGATTAAGAATAAATTTGTTAAAGTTTCATGGTTTTTCATTATTTCATAGTACCTGTTTAATTATCTTTTAGCTCCAGTGGACAGCCAGCAACGACTAAGGTCACTTGATCAGCAATTTTAGATAAAGACTGGTTGAGCCAACCGGACTGATCCACAAAATCCCTGTTTAATTGCCCCATAGGTATAATGCCACTACCTACCTCATTTGATACAATAAAAATGTTTGCATGACTATTTTTTAATATTTCAATAAATGCCTGTTTCTCTGCTTGCCATTGCTTAATATCTTTATGACATAGCCAGTTTGTCAACCATAAGGTCATACATTCTATAATTATGGTTTGTTGTGACGTCACATGTTTTTGTAATATTTGTGATAAATTAAATGGCTCTTCAATTACTTGCCAGTCTTTTGGTCTGTGCTGCTGGTGATGTTTTATTCTTTGAGCCATCTCATTATCTTCAATTGTTGCTGTGGCGATATATATTATATTTTTTTCAGGACTGGGATTAGAGCATATGAGAGTTGCTTGTTTTTCTGCATATTTACTTTTACCTGAACGAGCACCGCCAATAATTAAATGAATCATTAATTTGGACCAATTGTTAAATTCATATGAACTAAAACTACAAAATAAATAAGAAGCTCAGAAATTTGCTGCGTAGCACCTAAGGTATCACCAGTAAAACCTTTGATTTGTTATAGTGGACCCCGAAAACTGGACAATAGGTTAAGATATAAGAGCTAACCTAACGGGGAACGAAAAATGAGCAGAAAGAGAAAATCATTCAGTAATGAGTTTAAAGCAAAAGTAGCCATTGAAGCGATTAAAGGCCAGAAA
>JAUJGA010000169.1:0-23640 GCA_042095675.1 Gammaproteobacteria bacterium | reverse complement strand
ATTGTTCTTGGCATGGTCTTCTCGTATGTTGATTTGTGGTAAAACCATTATACCTGATTGCAATATTGCTTATTTTTTAATCACGAAAGGTCAACAGCTCCTAGCGATAATCGAATTCATCTAATTTTAGATGGTACTGCTTACCATAGAGCAAATGCAGTAAAAGATAAGGCAAAAGAACTCAATATTGAGCTACATTACTTACCACATTACAGCCCAAATTTAAATCCGATAGAGCGGCTTTGGAAAGTAATGAATGAACATGTGAGAAATAATAAATGTTTTTCTACAGCACAAGAATTTCGACAGACAATTGATGATTTTTTTGACAAAAAACTCCCTCAGATTGGTGATAGTTTATGAAGTAGAATTAATGATAATTTTAAGGTGCTAATTTCTGCATCTTGAAGTCTAATGGGTATATAAGGATTCCTGATTACCCACAAAGCTCAGCTACCTCTTGGAGGTAAGATGTCTACCGAAGCCAATAACTACGGTAAAGCTGATTTATTGCACTAATACAAACAGGTCATTTTTTCTCTAAGATTGTATATAATTTATTATTATTCAAAAAATTCATCTATAACATATTGTTTTTACAAATATTATATTTTCTGAATATGGCTGAGCTTTGTAAGTAATCAGGTAAGGATTTGTGAATGAAAAATATTAAAGTATTGGTGTCTGGCTGTAAGAACTGTGAAACTACGGCGAATTTGATCAAGTTGGCTGCAGAACAGTCTGGTGTTGAGATTGAATTGGAAAAGGTAACTGATATAGCACAAATCATGGGTATCTACCCCCGGAGTTGTCATTGATGGCAAGGTAGTTCATGCCGGTGGATTACCAGACCCCGATAGTATTCAACAATGGCTTAGTGCATAAGTAATGGACATTAAAAAATGTTTGAATTATTTGCTGATCTTCTCGTATATAAAACAATGGGGCTGGATCCAGCCAGTGATACAGGGGCTGCTGTGCATTTCTTTCCCCTGAAAAAGTCCGTGAATATGTGCGTAATCATCCTGATTGGCAGGCCCGGGGTATGGCGGTTACCCTGGGTGCAGTAACCCCATTTTGTTCCTGCTCATCAGTACCATTTTTTATTGGCTTTGTAGAAGCAGGGGTTACTTTTTCTTTTTTGATTGCTTCACCTATGATCAATGAGGTTGCTGCCGTGATCCTGATTGGCATATTGGGCTGGAAACTGGCCTTACTCTATGTGCTTGCCGGATTGATGGTTTCCTAGTTTGGTGGTATCATTATGCAATGGTTTAACCCGAACGCTGGGTGGAGGAGTATGTATGGAAAATCCATCTGGGTCAAGCTGAATTACATGAGCAAGACAGTTCATTGAAAGGACGCCATCTTTATGCCGTTGCTGAGGTTAAAGAGATTATTCGACGGATTTGGAAATGGGTACTTATTGGTATTGGCGTGGGTGCTTTATTCCATGGATTGTGTTCCACAAAGCTGGGTTTCAGAACATCTGTCCAGTGGTCATTTGTATGATGTTCCCACTGCGGTGATATTAGGAATACCTCTTTATTCTAACGCAGCTGGTGTCATTCCAGTTGCCGAGGCGATGTTGACAAAAGGTGTGGCAATCGGAACAACACTGGCACTGATGATGAGTGTAGCAGCCTTATCATTATCAGAAATGCTGATATTGAGAAAAGTCATTAAGTGGCATGCTTTGGCAATCTTTATCAGTGTCCTTGCAATTGCATTTACTTTAGTGGGTTGGGGGTTTAATCTCATTTCTTTTTAACCATGATTAAGCAGATGAAAGAACTGAGCAGGAATTATTTCTATTTATGTATAAGCTTGGTATTACTTTGTGATCTGCAACTGCCAGGGTAATCAGAGTCGATAATACAAGCCACTTTGTTATATAGTCAATTTATCATACTGAGACAGAAGCTTGATAGTAAGAATGTGGTCTGCTGGTTCGAGGCAGTAACATTGGAGGAACTCGAGGCTTTGTTCACAGAGCCGCTGAGCACTTCTGAATAATTATCCTGAATCTAAATCCGTATCTAAAATAGAGGAAAAACTTATGAGTAATTGCTGTTCCACATCATACAGCTGCTGCGAACCAGATAGCAGCAAAACTAACCACACTGACCACGATCAGCATCGTCAAGATGTGCGTAAGGCGTATGCTCAGGTTGCGCAAGCTAATAGTAAAGACGAAGCCTGTGGCATCGGTACTAGTTGTTGCGGTATCTCAGATGATACAGAAATTAACAATCTCATCTCCACTCGTCTGGGCTACAGCAAGGCAGAAATAGACTTGGTACCATCAGGTGCTGACATGGGACTTGGCTGCGGTAATCCCAGGGCAATCGCTGCATTAAAAGCGGGCGAAGTAGTCGTTGACCTCGGGGCAGGAGGCGGCTTCGACTGTTTTCTCGCCGCCTACGAGGTGGGTAAAACAGGTCACGTGATTGGAATCGATATGACTCCCGATATGTTATCCAAGGCGAGAGCCAATGCGGCAAAAGGATTGTTCGAGAATGTGGAATTTCGTCTCGGAGAGATTGAACATATGCCAATTGCCGATGAGAGTGCTGATGTAATCATTTCCAACTGTGTTATCAATCTCTCACCCAACAAGTCGCAAGTGTTTAAGGATGCTTTTCGAATTCTCAAAGCAGGCGGACGTCTTGCCATTTCAGATGTTGTCGCTACTATCGAACTGCCCGAAGAGATGCGTAACGATGCAGGACTTATCGCAGGCTGCATAGGTAATGCATCGCTAATTGATGATCTTAAAAAGATGATGGCTGATGCGGGGTTCGAACTGATTAAGATCGAACCTAAGGATGAGTCAAAAGAGTTTATTAAGGACTGGGCGCCAGATCACAATATTACTGATTATGTGGTGTCTGCTACCATTGAAGCTGTTAAACCCGGCAGTTGCTGTGGCTAGCTCAACAACAGAGAGGCTAAACGTCACCTTGAAGGTGCCGTTCCAAAATTAGGACTAAGAACACAAAACGGTAGTTGACCAACTTCAATGTGCTGAAACGAGCTAATTAGACTTATTACACATCAATTACCGCTATTAGGAAATGAAGTAATAAAGTATGCAGACTCCAAGGTCATGAAGAGCATATTATTCTTTAATATTAAAGAAATCTAAAAGACCGTTCATGTTTATGATTGTCGGACATCTGTCGACGTACAAACTCTCTATCATGTACCAGCTATAAGGACAGATGTCAGACAATCTCCAAAGGACGAAACTGCGGATTGTAGGTACGGATTTTATTTCTATGGGGATTAACTTTCTTTTCTTTTTGTAATGGATATATTTAGAGACTTATCCTGTTTATTAGGCTTATGGCAGTTATGGTAGATTCAATTGTAAAACAAAAAAACAGCAATTTATCTCTTTGGGAAAGAAATGAATTGCTGCTGTAAATAGCACGTTTAAAGTGAGTATTAAGTGCTAACAAGAAATGGAGCTTTAAGCTGCAGTATCGATTTTTATCCTGTCACGTTTAAACTCCATATAATCCCATGCTAATTCTGACATTGCCTTGTAAAAAGGTAATTCAGCCTTAGACATGACTTCTTCAAAAAATTTATCAGCCCAACAAAGCAGATGTTGTTGAACAAATAGTCGTTGTATATTTTGACAATTTTAGCATCCTCCTCTTTTTCTTGTTGCCATAATTCCAGCTCCCATAGTGAAAGTTTATGCATAAATTCAAGTTCTACACTGATATGATCGGGAATCCCCCTAAAGTCAGAATCATAATCCAGTCGCTTCAATAAATGACTTTACTTCAACTGTCAGAGTTCCCCATAGACCACCTCTACCTGTATCTAAATCTAGAAATACCGATTCATGTGCAGAAATATGTGATTCGGGGCCAATAAATAAACGGGCAAATTCAATTGCTAATTCTTCTTTAACGGAAGATTCCGTATCATTATAAAATTTAGCGCCTAAATCCACCTGTTCATCTGCCAACATTGAAGATATTTGAGGCTCTCTTAATTTTCTGATGAGTGCCTCATTAGGCTCCTCCCGGAAAACTGTACTCAACAGTCCATAAATTTCACTTCTCATTGCGGCACTATCGGCCAGCTCTTCTTTCCAGTTAGTTCCCATTTTTGTCCTCCTGATTTTTTTGATTATAGCCATCTACCTGCATTTGCAAGTAGAAGGCTATATATTAACTACACTTTTGCTACTCTAACAACCGTATCCATCCAGCGTTGTCCACCACTAATTGGATCCGAACTATTCGGAATAATCGAGTTAGGATGCGTGCCATGCTTGCTCCACCACATATTCTTGGCATCAGGATCGGTATTCGCATCAACCGTTGTGGGCGATTGCTTGCCCGAACCGTAAATACCAGAATGCTGACGTCCAAAGTGATTAGAAATTGCAATGACACCTGGAATAATGCCTTCGGTAACATGGGCTGTAGTTTTTATTGAGCCCAATTCACTGCTTACAGTAATTTCATCTCCATCTTTAATACCACGTTCTGCAGCAGACTTACTACTGATCCATGCAGGATTATCATGCTTAATTTCAGATAACCATTTACAATGCGCTGTACGAGAATGAGTATGTACTGCAACTTTGTAAGTTGTCAGATGTAAGTCGTCTTTACCCATTTTCTGATGTTCAGGTATGGGGGTATGGGTTGGAAATGCAGGGAAACCTTTGGATGCAAAATTATCTGAATAGAAATCAAGCAAGCCAGATTTAAGGAATGAAGTATTTGGCGGATAAGCCTTACGTGCTTTACCTCCAATATTTTGTGCAACATAAGCATCTTTAGCACCTTCAACGCCTAAATATCCCTTACTTTTTGCTTCAGCTTCGCTGACTCCGGCCTTCTTGTAATCCCAGTAGACCCCGGTTTTTTTATCCAGAATAATCCCATCGCCTGAAACATCGGCTATGGCCTCGTAAAAACCAAAGTTAGGCTTGGCATCTTTATCATGCCAGACACCATATTTCTTCATATATTCGAAACCACCAGCTTCTCTGACTCCTGGAGTCATTTCACAGGATTGACGAACATAGTCTTCTTTGGTTTTATAAGCTAAATCAATACCTAAACGTTTGGCCAGACCATAAAATATTTCTCCCTGATCCTTAGATTCACCCAGTGGTTTAACTAAAGGCTGGCGTATATAATATTCTGCAACACCGGTTGGTGACACCATATCTTCATAATCCCAGCATTCCAGGTAGGTGACGTCAGGCAAAAGCAGATCTGCATATTGAGATGACTCATCATAGACGATATTATTGGCCATCTCTCCAGAGATTCAACGGCTATAAAAGCAAGAGAAAAACCAGATTTCAGGTATGTCATTAAAAAAAATGCAGAATGACTTACCTAAAGCATGTGATGTGAGTTCAAAGAAAAATAGTAAGGGTAACACCAGTCATTGGATAGGTTACAAATTACATATTGATGCAGCATATGGTGGTATTCCTATTAGCTGTTTATTAACATCAGCATCAATGCATGACAGTCAAGCGTCAATACCCTTGGCAGAAATGAGTCACAATAGAGTAAACAGCCTGTATGATTTAATGGATGCAACTTATGATGTAGCAGAAATTCATGAGCATAGTAAAAAATTGAGGCGACAACTACGCTAACACAGTGGGTATATCAATAATTGACAAAAATGCTCGACGTAACAAAGAGTTGAAACTTCAACTGAAAGATGAATTGAAAGCTTGTCGTTATGATGGTTATAAAATAGCCAAGGCCGTACGATATAATGAACGTTCATCCGTAGAAAGAGTTAATGGTCGGCTCAAAGATGAATTTAATGGACGAATGGTCAGAGTACGATGTCCAAAGAAAGTCATGTATCATCTAATCTTTGGAATATTGCCTTTAACTGCCGATCAATTACTAAAATTTGTCACATAGACTTAAAAAATAGTTTTAGTTTTATAAGATTTCTAGTTTTAAAGGGCTTACCTATGCGAGTCTAATGGATAATTTTGTAAGTATGATGAGAAAATACGGTTAAACCGTACACATTGCATAAAAAATCGGTTACTCCGTGATTGGAGTGTTTTAATATCTAGCCTCTGGAGCTTTTCAAGAGGCTCTATGGGTAATTTTATGACTCCATATAGTGGTTTCCCTTAATATAATTAATGCTAAATATGAAACATTCAGGCTGGAAATAAATGAAACAATTTTTATCAAATATAAAATTGATCCACTGTCTTATTTGCAATTTAACCATGTTTTCAAAGCGACAGCAGAAAAATTTTATTTGCCGAGGCCTCTTATCTTTAATACTTACCACACAGTTATTTTTAACTCATATTGTATCAGCTGATGATCAATGGATTAGAATTGGTGTTTTAAGTCATCGTGGTGACGTAGTGACTCATGAAATGTGGGCACCAACAGCCCAGTATTTATCCGATTCACTGGAAAGCTACCAATTTAAAATCATCCCCTTAACATTTTCTGAAATTGATCCCATGGTTGAATCTGAACAAGTTGATTTTCTATTGGTCAATTCCGGTATCTATGTCAATATGGAAGTTCGCCATCGTATTTCCCGTATTGTGACATTAAATAACCAGATATCCGGTATTGCACAAAATGTATTTGGCGGTGTTATTTTTACACGCAATATACGTCATGATATAAAAACTTTACGTGATCTACGTGGTAAAAAATTATCTGCTGTAGATGAAACATCTTTAGGTGGATTTCAAATGGCATTGGGTGTCCTGAAACAGCAAAAAATAAATCCCTATCATGACCTAGCGACAATATCTTTTGAAGGTACTCATGATAAGGTAGTAAAAAAAGTGCTGGCAGGTGATACGGATATTGGTATGGTTCGCAGTGGTATCCTGGAAAAGATGTCTGCTGATGGTGAAATTGATTTAAATAATTTTAAAATTATTAACGCCATTGAGAATGATGGCTTTCCATCTATGCATAGTACACCCTTATACCCTGAATGGCCTTTTAGTAAGTTACAGCATACATCCAATGAACTGGCTCAAAAAGTAGCTGTAGCACTTTTAAATATGAAGGATAAACATACGGCTATTAATAATTATGCGTGCTGGACTGTTCCCCTTGACTATCAACAGGTACATCAATTATTTAAAGAACTTCATATTGCGCCTTATGAAAAGAAAATCACTTTTACGCTTTTAGATGCCATAAAACAATATTGGAAAGGTATTGTTGTTGTCCTGTTCTTTATCGTGGTATTAACAATTATGAGTACCTGGGTGTCCAGATTAAATACTCAATTAAAGAAATCCAAGCAGTCTTTGGAATATCAGCACAACCTCATTTTAAACTCTGTTTGTGATGGTATTTATGGAGTGGATATGCAGGGTAATTGTACTTTTATAAATCGAGCTATGGAAAACTTAACCGGTTGGAAAATTGAAGATATGATTAATCATAATCAGCATGATTTGTTACATCATACTCATGAAGATGGCTCGCCTCATAAAATAGAGGACTGTCCTGTATATTTGACGTTTAAAAATAATGAGTCACGTTTTATTAAGGATGATATCTTTTGGAAAAAAGAGGGAAACAGTTTTCCTGTTGAATACAGCAGTACACCAATGAGAGATCATAAGGGTGAAATCATTGGTAGTGTGGTAGTGTTTAGAGATATTAGTGAGAAGAAAAAAGCAGAGGAAGAAGCTCTAAAACATCAAAAAGAAATGTCTCACATGGCACGTTTAAATACTATGGGAGAAATGGCCTCCGGTATTGCCCATGAAATCAATCAACCCTTAACGGCAATTGCAACCAATGCTTTTGCCTGCATTCAAATGTTAGAAAGTGAAACGATTAATAATAACAAAGTAATTGATACATTAGAAACCATCGGAGTACAAGCGGAACATTCCGGACAAATTATTAAACAATTAAGACAATTTGTGCGTAAAGAGCAGCATGAACGCTCTATGACCAATATCAATCAATTAATTGAACAGGTATTAACTTTTCTTAAACCTGAAATATTAAAATCTGCAGTAATATTAGATAAACAATTAGATGAACGGGTTACTGAGGTTCTGGTACAGCCCATACAAATTGAACAGGTTGTGTTAAATTTATTAAAAAACTCAATAGAAGCAATGCAATCAACATCTGTTGATAATCGTTATTTATCGATTAGTACAGCAATGGTTGGTGATAATGCTATGATTGTTAGTGTAGAGGATAATGGCCCTGGAATCGATAATAAAATTAAGGATGATCTATTTCTCCCCTTTGTAACTAGTAAAGAAGGAGGATTAGGCCTGGGCTTATCAATCAGTGAGGGAATTATTGAAGCACATAAGGGTAAACTTTATCTGGATAACAGTTCAAAACAAGGTACAATAATTCGCTTTACATTACCAATGGAGAATCTAAATGAATAAACAGCCAACTATTTTTATTGTTGATGATGATGAGCAGGTTCGTAATGCGTTAACATTGTTAATGGAATCAGTTGGACTTCAGGTAGAAAAATTTTCTACAGCTCAGGATTATCTGGATACTTTTGATTCTTCTAAAGCAGGCTGTTTAATTCTTGATGTGCGTATGCCGGGAATGAGTGGTCTGGATCTTCAGGCTCGAATGACTGCAGAAAAAATTCATCCACCGATTATCATTATTACAGGACATGGTGATGTTCCTATGGCAGTTAAAGCAGTGAGTGCTGGTGCCATTGATTTTATTGAAAAGCCATTTAATAACCAGTCTATGCTTGATAGTGTACACAGGGCTATTGAACTGGATGCTCTGCATCGTGGTGAATCTTCACGATTAGAAGACATTGAAGAACATTTTAATAGCCTGACTCCTAGAGAAAAAGAAGTCCTCTTAAGTGTGATTGAAGGCAAGCGCAACAAAGTAATTGCTTTTGATCTGAATATCAGTCAATCAACTGTAGAAGCTCATCGTTCAAAAGTGATGGATAAAATGTCTGCTTCCAGCTTATCAAACCTTATGCGCATGGCTATCTCCCTTAAATTAATCCAATAAAGTTCCTGTTAAATTAAGGAAAACCACTATACCACTCAGCATATATTATAATTTAGATTTCTTTTCTATATCTTTACAATTCATCCATTACATAAATAAGTTTATTTATTAGTAATAGAAAAATGCCTGAATTTTATAACAATAAGAATAAGGCATTTAATTCTTAATATCTAAAAGAATACCTTAGGAGAAAATAATGAATAAAAAAAGCAAAGGTTTGCTGAGTATAGCAAGTGCCATGCTTATCGGTGCTTCACTCTCTACTACTGCTGTTATGGCAAAAGAAGAGACAGCAGCTGTCAATCCATTAGCTGAAGGAAAGCAATTATCTTTTGAACGTAAAAAGGGTAATTGTCTGGCTTGTCATATGATAAAAGATGGTGTTGCACCCGGTAATATTGGCCCGCCTCTAATCGTGATGAAAACCCGCTTTCCTGATAGAGAAGTGTTAAAAAATCAGATAGCTGATGCATCAAAAAAGAATTCAGAGACGATAATGCCATTGTTTGGTCGTTATGAAATCTTGAGTGCAGATGAATTGGATAAAGTGGTTGATTACATCCATTCACTATAAAACACTCCTTTTAAGAACACTCATTATAAAAATGGTTAATAAATTATGAATAAATTAATAAGTAAATTAGCTTTTGTCTGTATCGCAGGGACGATTGCATCTACAGCCTATGCTACACCTGAGAGCGATCAGAAAGTTTTGTCTGATTATTTTAAAAATCGTTTCCCTGATGTACCAACAGCAGAATTTGTTAATGGTGCCTATTCTTTTGACAAAGTTGGTAGAGAAAGCTGGGAAGCGATTGAAGAATTTCCTCCTTATGAAATTCATATTGATGATGGTCAGGATATGTGGGAAAAACCGTTTGCCAATGGCAAAACATATAAGGATTGTTTCCCTAAGGGACCTGCTATTGCACAAAATTATCCTCATTGGGACAAAAAGAAGTCTATGGTAATGACATTACCTTTAGCATTGAATAATTGTCGTAAAGCCAATGCTGAAAAACCTTTAAAGTATAAAAAAGGTTCTATTAATAATATCGTATCTTATATAGCCTTTGAGTCTCGTGGTCATAAGACCAATGTGGTTGTACCAATGGATGATCCTGCAGCGGTAGCCGCTTATAACGAAGGCAAGGATTTTTACTTCACAAGTAGAGGACAATTAAATATGTCTTGTGCTTCTTGTCATATACAAAACGCGGGTAATAAAATTCGTTCAGAGAATTTGAGTATGTCTCTTGGTCATACCACTCACTTCCCGGTTTATCGTTCAAAGTGGGGAGCAGTAGGTACTTTACATCGTCGTTTTACAGGTTGTAATAAGCAAGTAAGAGCAAAACCATTTAAGGCTCAGGGTCAGGAATATCGTAATCTTGAATTTTATCTGACTGCAATGAGTAATGGTTTGGAACTTAATGGTCCTGGTGCTCGTAAATAACAGCACTTGTTTAATAAAAAAGATACAAAAAGGAAAATAATATGACATTTGTTATGAAAAAAATGACCGTGATGATTTTGAGTTCTGCTCTGGTTATTAGTAGTACAACAATTCTTGCTGCTGATGATGCAAAATCTGCTAAAGCAGCAATTGAAAAGGCTGAAACTTCCCGTCAGCATGCAGCATCAGTAGATGGTGAGTGGCGTGATACCGGCAAGTTAATTAAAAAGGCAAAAGCTGCAGCAAAAGATGGTAAGTATGCTAAAGCGATTAAATTAGCTAAAACAGCTGATCGTCAGGGTAGTTATGGCTATGAGCAAGCAGTCTCTCAGCGATCGCTAAAGAGCCTGACTATGCCATCCTATCTGTCTGGTGGTTCAGCAAGTAGTTCAAATGGCTTCTGGTGATGGCTATATTACGCCAACTATGAAAGAAGTTGATGTGGTTCATCATGGTAAAACTGTAGCAATTACTCGTGCTACGGATAAAAAAGCCACTGCAATGCCTAAGGTATTCACTCAAACTGCAAGAGCCTGTCCGCCATTTTGTATTCAGCCAATTACAGTTGCAAAAGGTGTAGAGACTGTTGGTGAACTTGAAGTTCTAGATTATCTTAAACGTGCCAGTCATGGTGACAGTAATATTCTAGTGGTGGATTCACGTACACCTGAGTGGGTACAATTAGGTACTATTCCTGGCTCTGTCAGTATTCCATGGAATAAGATCAGTGTGATACTTTAGGTACGTTTGAGCAGGAATCAGAAACTATTATCTTAAAAGATATTTTAGTGAAAGATTTTGGTGTTCGAATTACTAAAGATGGTCGACGTGATTTTCGTAATGTGAAAACTTTAGTTATGTACTGTAATGGTAATTGGTGTCCATAATCTTCAATCAATATCAAAACACTGGTTAAGCTAGGTTATCCTCCATACAAACTCAAATGGTACCGTGGCGGTATGCAGTCCTGGGTGAGTGTTGGTTTAACTACCGTTAAATAAATAGAATAAATTCTGTTTACCACTTACTTCTTTATCCTCCTTTCTTTTCTAAAGAGGAAGGAGACTGAAGGGGCTTATTAATGTATAATCATTTTCTTTATTCAAAGAATATTTATACCCAATTATGAGTGAATTAGACAGTACATTTGGTCAGCATACCGTTTCCCCATCTGAACGTACACAAAAAATTCGTCGTGTTTTTCAATTAGTGGCTCCCCGTTATGACTTAATGAATGATTTTATGAGTTTTGGTACTCATCGCCTCTGGAAAACAAATTTTGTTAATCAGGTTGCTTTTAAAAGTTCTGATCTTATCGTTGATCTTGCTGGTGGTACGGGTGATATTGCACGAAAACTACACAAAAAAGGGGCTCATGTTATTGTTGTTGATCCCAGTATTGAAATGATTCAGGAAGGTCAGAAGTCAAATATCTTACAACTTGAAAATATTGTCTCAATTGGTGAAAAATTACCCTTTGCTGATGCCAGTATTGATAAGTTAACCATTTCATTTGGTATTCGTAATATGACCAGTATTGATCAAGTACTGCAGGAAATTTATCGTGTTCTTAAACCGGGCGGTTCATACTATTGTCTGGAATTCTCAAAACCCATGATGCCTTTACGGTTTTTCTATAATATTTATAATACCTATATCATCCCGCGTCTGGGTGCAATGGTGGCAGGTCAGCCTGAGGCTTATCAATATTTAATTGAATCCATTCAACGTTTTCCTGATCAGCAAACAATGAAGCAGCTGATAGAAAAGGCTGGCTTTAATCAGGTTACTTATAAAAATCTCTTTATGGGGATTGCCTGTATACATATAGGTGAAAAGCCTTAATTTATTGTTATGAGTAATAATCCTTTAGTAGTAAATCAGGCTTATATCCCAACATCTACAGAATTAATAAAAAAGATTGAATCGAGTCAGTCTGATGATATTGTTTTATCTATTCAAACCAGTGGTAGTCAGTCTCAAGCAAAAACAGCACTAATCAGCCGTCATAATATCATTGCTCATTGCCAGAGTTTTATTCAGTCTATACCAATTGGTAGTCATTCTACATGGCTTAATTGTATGCCTTTGCATCATATAGCTGGTATTATGATTGTATATCGTTGCTGGTATTCTAAAGTTGCAATGATATTGCATGATAATTTTAATGAACAAAAAATATGGGATGACTTATACCACAAACAGATTACTCATATTTCTCTAGTCCCAAGAATGTTATTACGCTTATTAGATTATGAATCCAATCTTGATAGTACTAATAGCCAGAAAAAACTGCCTTCCTCATTAAAATATATTTTACTTGGAGGTGATAGCCTGTCTGAGGCTTTATATCAACGAGCCATAAATCAGGGATGGCCGATAATTATCAGTTATGGTATGACTGAGGCCACATCAACTATAGCAATTGGCTACGATCCCAATCAACTGGAATTATTAGCAGATATTTCTGCCAGAGTTGATGATAATGGCGTATTAGAGTTAAAAGGAGAAATGATCATTTCTCAATATGTTGAACAATCTAGTTTGTATAATGGTTGGTTAAATACTAATGATTTAGTGCAAATTAACGGAAATATTCTGAATATTCTTGGTAGAAATGATCATTTAATAATCCGTTCAGGTGAAAATATCCAACCGGAAACCATCGAACAATTACTCTCTAAAATGCCGGGTGTTAATGATCTTGCCATTACTAAATTCAGATCAGAAATAACAATAAATGAAAGAGGGGATAGCATTGTTGTATTAGTAGCAAATAAACATAAAATAATTGATAGTATATATATAAAAAGTTGGATAAAAGAAAATATTAAGACATTTTACCAACCAGATTATATTTTGCAAGTTGATAAAATCCCTCGAACTTCATTAGGAAAAATTAATAGAGGAACTCTACAGACTTTTGTCAACAAAAGCACGAATCTTTTGCTCTAGACTAATGACTATGGGCTGATGACTAAAGACTTCTCTACTAACGATAGCCCATCATTTTATATAAATCACCCTTAACAACTTCTTTTTGTGCATTTTTTAATGTCCCGTCTTTTTGCCACTTTTTTAATAATTTGACTATAATAGGCTTAACTTCTTCCTGGGTCATCCCGGCTTTTACTTCAGGTGAGTAAAGAATTTTTAACAATAAATAATCCAGCCCGGTTAACAGCCTATAAATATTTTTATCACTGAAGATTGTTGGATAAACTGACTTAGAATCATTGGGTAAGCCTAAAATCTGAGTCAACTCTTCAACAAAACATGAAATAAGCTTGCCATGCATTCTGGCTCTATCCACAGGGATAATGACCAGGGCCTTAGTAATTTCACTGTGTTTATTTTGTCTGATATTAGCCAGACAGACAGCATTTCGTAATTGTTTAACAGATTTAGGACTGATTTCAGTACCGATAATCTTATTAACATATTTTGACTGGGTAATAAAAATTTTGAGATTAGCCTGTTCTTTGGTTTTTACATACTCGACAGGTAAATGGGTAATTTGATTAAGATGTGATAGGTGCATTTTTAAAATACGCAGGTGTAGGTTACTATCACCGACTTGATGATCAATATAAACTTTTAAAGGCTGGTTCCACTTTCTAATTTTTGTTTGCTCAGTATTATATTCATTTTTCAGTGCAATATCATAAAAACTATTTTCAATATATTGGGATTGTAGCCAGTGTGGAACTGATTGTGCGAAGGAGATGGTACTAATAATTAGGATAAAAACAAATATGGGCATAAACTTTAT
Source organism: Gammaproteobacteria bacterium (assembly GCA_042095675.1). Lineage (GTDB taxonomy): Bacteria > Pseudomonadota > Gammaproteobacteria > GRL18 > GRL18 > GRL18. The sequence continues at coordinate 9,380 of JAUJGA010000169.1, read as the reverse complement.
CTTGTTGTTGTCCCGATAGAGGCTATTGATTCAGGCAGTTTAGTACGTTTTTTGGTACTTTTATTTAAACAAATATGATGGGTTATAGCAGTGGCACGGATTATTTTTTTTGTGTCAATTAATAAATAATTAAGTATAAATTCATTATCCTTCATCTCCTGCAAAAAAATCTCGATGTTAATTTGTTCGTTTAAGAAAATTGGAGCTTTATAGTCAGCTTCAGTATGACTAATAGGTAAGATATATTCAGTTTTAAAAATTTTATCAATACCTAGTTGATGATGATTTAAAAAACATTCATATGCATCATGAATATGATAAAAAAAACGCCCGAAGAACATCACTCCAGCTGCGTCAATATCATGAATACGGGTAGTAAATTGATAGTGGAATATTGGTAAAGGTTTATGCAATTATAGCTCCATATGGATAAAAAGATTCCCGATAAGAGACTTCGGGAATGACGTACAGTCGATACTTCTCTTAATCCAGATAACGTTCCTTAAACAAGTATAAATAAATATCCTGTGCTGCCTCCATCGGAGAAGTATTATGGGTATCAATGCTTAATTCCGGGGATTCTGGAATATCATAAGGATCACTGATTCCGGTAAACTCAGGAATAATACCTTTTCTGGCTTTAGCATAAAGTCCCTTACGATCTCTGGATTCACAAACTTCTAATGAGGTGGCTACATGAATTTCAATATAAGCACCATGCTGTTCAATCAAAGCACGGGCATCATCTCTCATAGTTCTATAAGGGGCAATGGGGGCACAAATGGCAATTCCACCATTTTTAGTGATTTCATTGGCGACAAAACTAATACGTCGTACATTGATATTTCTATCATTTCTTGAAAAGCCCAATTCACTGGATAAATTATGCCGAACAATATCACCATCTAATAAGGTGACCGGTCGATTACCTAATTCAATCATTTTGGCATAGATGATTTTTGCCAAAGTAGACTTTCCAGAGCCTGAGAGCCCGGTAAAAAACAGTGTAATCCCTTGTTTACTTCTGGGAGGATATGCCTTACTTAAAGCATCAATAATTTCAGGATAACTAAACCATTTGGGAATAGGAATATTTTGATTTAAATGTTCTTTCATATTTTGTTCGCTTAACATTTCACTCTTAAGGTTTTCTTTCTTAATGGCAGTTAAGGGTAAAAAAGTTTTCCTTTCAGCAACATAGCGGGTTTCTTCAGTAGCAATGAGCTTAACACCCAGTTCCTGTTCATGCTCAAAGATATAATCCTGCGCAGAATTTTGAGGATAAAAACTTTGTTTTTTATCCCCTAAATTTGGAGGTGAAGCGTGATTAGGACCAATAAGTATATGATTACAACCATAGTTTTTATTCACAATGGTATGCCAGAGTGCTTCTTTAGGTCCAGCCATACGCATTGCCATAGGTAATAGTGATAATAAGGCAATATTATCAGGATAGTATTTCTGTATGGCCTGATAACAATGTACACGGGCATAATAATGTAAATCACCTGGTTTTGTTGTGCCAACAGTGGGGTGAATCAGAATATGTGCCTGTGCATCACGTGCTGCATTCAGTGTGATTTCCTGATGTACTTTGTGCATGGGTTTGCTGGTTTGAAAAGCCAGTACATTATTCCAACCACGTTTTGAGAAAAGTTGACGTAAATCTGCTGGTGAAGACCAGAGTTGTTCGAAGTCAAAATGAGAAGGCTGCTCGATTCCTTCTAAATGACCACCAATATAATACTCCTGACTTTGATTAAGCAGATAATCAACACCGGGGTGTAAGCTTGATTGGGTACCATAGATTGATTCAGCTTCAACAGTCTTATCCGCCTTCCAAATATCAGAAACTGTTAACACAGCAGGCATAAAACCCTCAGTATCACGTAATGCAATCTGATCCCCACTTTGAATACTATTAGCTGTTTTTTCATCGACATCTAATACAATAGGGATAGGCCAGAGTAAATTATCAGCTAAGCGACCATTTTCAATAACGGAATTATAAGTGCTTTGATCCATATATCCACTAAGAGGTGACATTGCACCATTTATGAGCATTTCAAGATCACATAATTGACGTTTAGTCAAAGTAATAGATAAAAATCTTTCAGATTCTTCTTTCAGACTTTCTATTTTGTAATGATCATCAAGAAGAAGATTAATGAGTTGGTCACCATGTGGAAGTGCAAAAGCCATTTTATTAATCCTTTTTATTAGCAGATCGTCATATTCGAAGTTTCTAGCCATCTTCATCCTCAAAGTTTATTATCGAAGATCATTATTTCAGCTAATATTATTTGATTTACTATACTTATGTCAATGATTCAGTCAGATTATTATGTTATAATTTTCTTTTATTTTAATACCTTTAAGGAGTTAGCTTCATGATTGAAAAAGTAATTGAAACTTTAACTGAAACCGAAATAGGCGTGGAAGAAATACTCCTTGAGAATCAACAACTTAAAGAAAAAAATTCAGCTATAAAAAAGGTGAATATAAAAGCCGTTAAAAAGTTTAAACGTGAACAATCGTTAAAGCCCTATCAGGCAGAATTAATTCAGATGCAAAAATACCTGGAAGATACAGGTAAGAAAATGATTATTTTATTTGAAGGTCGTGATGCTTCCGGTAAGGGTGGTACAATTCGTCGTGTTACACGATATATGAATGAAAAACACTATCGAATTGTTGCCTTAGGTAAGCCGACTGAAGAACAAAAAACACAATGGTTTTTTCAAAAATATATTAATCATCTCCCTTGTGCAGGTGAAGTTGTATTGTTTGATCGTAGTTGGTATAACCGCTCTATGGTGGAACCAGTATTTGGTTTCTGCTCTGATACTGAATATAAGAACTTCATGAAAGGCGTAACAGGTTTTGAAAAGGATTTGGTTCGTCAGGGTACTATTTTGGTTAAGTTATATTTCAGTGTGACCAAAGAAGAGCAGGATAAACGATTTAATCGTCGTAAAACTGATCCATTGAGACAATGGAAATTATCAGAAGTGGATGTGCAGGCACAGGAACGTTGGGATGATTTTACTAAAGTGAAATATGATATGTTGAAAAAAACACATACATCCTCAGCACCATGGACTATCATTCGTTCCAATGACAAATATGCTGCACGTTTAAATGCCATGAAAACGATTTTAAATAATGTCCCCTATGAACGCTTTGATAAAACACTGAACTTTGTCCCTTGTAGTGATGTGGTTTATTCAGGAGCCCATGAAATTGAAATTATGGATGCTCAGAGATTAAGAGAAGGGCGTTTTGTAAGTTAATATTTAATCTCGTCATCCTTGAAGCTTCGAGAATACTTCATCCTCGAGTTCTCTTATCGGGGAGCTAGATCTAGGTAATTTTAGATTTCTGCTAAGAGACTGCAGGAATGACGAAGTAGTTTGTTTGCAGAGATTCCTGAATGAGGTAGTTAGAGATTTTGGAATCACATTGGAAAATTCTCATAAATGACATCAAACAAACACCAATGAATAAAATTTTTTTCATATTTTTTCTTTTCCTATCCATCAACACCAATGCAGAACTACAATTACTTTCCGAACAAACCAGCCTAAATGGTAATTTCATCCAGGGTGGTATCATTATAGGTAAAACCCTTCCCGAGAATCAGGTAATATTTGAAAATTTAACTCTTCAAATTTCACCTGCCGGTGACTTTATTTTTGGTTTTAACCGTGATGAAGAAAAGCAGGTTAATCTTAAAATTATATTAGCAGATGGAACAATAATCAGCAGTTCATTAAATATCAAACAAAGAAAATATGATGTTCAACGTATAGATGGCATACCTGAAGCCAAAGTTTCACCAAAAAAACCAGAAGTACTAAAACGTATCAAATTAGATTCTGCACAGGTTGCCAATGCTCGACTCAGAGATGATGAGCGTGTTGATTTCAAAGAAATATTTATCTGGCCGATCACTGGCCGTATTAGTGGCGTTTATGGAAGTCAGCGCATCCTTAATGGCGAACCAAAACGGCCACACTATGGTGTAGATGTGGCAGCACCTACTGATAATAATGTTATTGCTCCTGCTTCAGGCATTATTACTTTAGCTGTTTCTGATATGTTTTATTCAGGTGGTACGATAATACTGGATCATGGTCATGGCTTATCATCCAGTTTTTTACATTTAAGTGAAATATTTGTTAAACAAGGTGATGTGGTTAAGCAGGGGGACTTAATTGCTAAAGTGGGCGCAACAGGGCGAGTAAACGGTTCACACCTGGACTGGCGCATGAATTTTTTCAAACGTCGGGTTGACCCTCAGCTATTAGTCCCCACAATGGATAATATAACTAATTCACAAAGGACAATTAATGAATAAATTTCTTTTAATTATCACATTGCTCTGCCTAAGAGCGCCTACTTTTGGCAGAAGGGGGATTGATGGGGTTGTATCTCTTGCACTTTTATTCTTAACAACAATTACAGTTTCCTATGCAAATGATACAATAGAAATATTCGTTTCAATTTTGCCGCAACAATATTTTGTAGAACGCATTGGTGGCGATAAAGTTAATGTTCATGTCATGGTGAAACCTGGACAATCACCCAGCACCTTCGAGCCAACACCAAAATTAATGTCCCTGTATTCAAAGACCGATATTTTTTTCACAATAGGGATACCCTTTGAAAAGGTATGGATAGATCGGGTTGCATCATTAAATAAAAATGTTGCTATTATTGAAACCCAGCCTCAAAGATCAAAGGCTAAAGATCCACATACCTGGTTATCACCTGTCTTAGTGCAATCACAAGCAAAAATAATTATGTTGGCATTAAGTCAAAAATCCCCACAAAACAAAGAAGTATATACAAAAAATTTCAATAAGTTAAAAGAAGAACTTAATGTTTTACATGAGTCTAATAAAAGTGTCTTTAAAGACTTAAATAAAACACGCTTTATGACCTTTCATCCAGCATTTTCTTATTTTTCAGATTTGTATGGCCTAACACAAATAGCCATTGAATCTGAGGAAAAAGAGCCTTCAGCAAAACAAATGTCCCAACTTATTGGACATTATCGAGATAAACAAGTACCTTATGTTCTTATTGAAAAACAATTTAATCAGATAGTACCAAAGACAGTAGCAAAATCATTAAATTCAGAATTACTAGCAGTCGACCCTTTAGCAAGAGACTATATTTCTAATATGAATGATATTGCAAAAAAAATACATCGTTCATTATTTTAAGTTAATCTAATTATGACCACTCCAGCCATTGAAATTAAAGACTTAAATTTTTCTTTTGAAAATATAAAAATTCTTGAAAATATAAATATGAACATTGAACCAGGTGATTTTTCTGGTCTGGTTGGTCCTAATGGTGGTGGTAAAACCAGTTTGCTTAAATTGATTCTAGGCTTGTATAAACCTCAATCTGGTCAAATTTCTATTTTAGGACAATCTATAAACAAACAACGTAAATTGATCGGTTATGTTCCACAATATGCTAACTTTAATAATGATTTTCCCATATCGGTAATGGATACTGTATTACAAGGAAGACTAGGCATATCCAATTTTTTTGGATTTTATAGTGCCAAAGATAAAGATATAGCGATAAAAGTAATGCAGGAAACTGAAACTATCAGACTTGCGCAGCGTTCTATTCAATCCTTATCAGGAGGCCAGATGCAACGAGTATTAGTTGCCAGAGCCCTGGCTTCACAGCCTGAAATCTTATTATTAGATGAACCCACAGCCAATATTGATCTGCGAGCGGAAAAAGATATATTTGATTTGTTTAAAAGCATCAATGAACGCATGAGTATTTTAATTATTTCACATGACATTAGCTTTGTATCAGACTATATTAATAAGGTTTTTTGTTTGAATAAAACACTGGTTTGCCATAATACTGAGCCAGTAACCAGTGAAACAATTCATAGTTTATACGGTGACCATGTGAGTGAAGTACATCACCATCATTAATTAATTCCCCTCTCCCTTTGGGAGAAGGAGTATAGAGACTAGAAGCTTACATGTTTGATTTTTTCCAAGCGCTCCTGACACAAGACTTTTTGCAAAATGCCATGCTAGGTGGGATTTTAGCCAGTATTGGCTGTGGTTTAACGGGCAGTTTTGTTGTAGTTAATCGTATCGGCTATATGGCAGGCGGTATTGCTCATTCTGTTCTTGCAGGTATGGGAATCGCTTATTATCTGAACTTCGATCCCTTTTTTGGGGCTCTAATCTCAGCCTTATTAGCGGCTGTTATTATTGCAGTGATTAAATTAAGGTGGCAGCAACAGGAAGATACCGCTATAGGTGCTATCTGGGCAGTTGGAATGGCAATTGGAATTATATTTATAAGTAAATCAGATGGATACAATATAAATTTAATTTCATTTCTATTTGGTAATATCCTTATGGTATCGCAAGAACAACTCAATATCATGCTCTTTCTGGATATTATTACCATTAGTTTTGTGATGCTGTTTTACAAGCAATTAGTGGCTGTTTCGTTTGATATTGAATTTGCCACTGTACGTGGTGTGAATGTGAACTTATTCTATCTATTGTTGCTTTGCCTGGTGGCAATTACAGTGGTTTTACTCATTCAGGTTGTTGGACTTATTTTAGTGATAGCTCTACTGACCTTACCGGCAGCCATTGCTAAACAATATATACAGTCACTGGGTTTAATGATGTTTGCAGCAGCAGCTTTAGGAGTGTTATTTACAAGTAGCGGTTTATATCTATCCTATGAACCGGATCTACCAGCAGGTGCCACCATTATTTTAGTGGCGGGAGTTTCATACTTATTAAGCAGTTTATTTAAAGTAATAAAGTCTTAATGCGAAATTTAATGCTTATGGTTTAGCCATCATAAATATTAAATGTATCTATATGATGTCCTTTTTCATTAAGTATTTTTATTCGCTCATCAGTGACTACTTTTGATGCAGATGTAAAAAAATGCTGACTTTCAGCTACGTCAGTATAAAATTTCTCTCTTGCTTCGACGACATCATTTGCATCAATTTCATGCTCGATGATGGCCGTGTGTTGAAATACGTATTTCATTTTTGTGAATTTCCCCCGAATAAATAAAATAGTTATTGTTTAGTAATAGCATAAATTATTTTTATTACAAGTGCCAACAGCCAAAAAAAATGGCACGAATTATTTTCAGTAACATAAAAACTGACTTAAAATCATTTTTGACAATTTTTTATTACCTGAATTCAAGTAATAAGTGCATGACCGGTTAACTTTTCCTGGCTAATGCCGGTTAGCTCTTCAAAAACTTCATAAGGAGTTTTGTATCCCAGACACTTACGTGGCCGACTATTGAGCTTGTGAACAGCATCATAAACTTCTTTTTTAGTAACATCAATCAGCTCCATTTGCTTAGAGAAATACTGCCTTAATAAACCATTAGCATTTTCATTCTGTCCTCGTTCACATGAGTAAAGTGGACCCTATCGTCAAGACAAGTCAGTTAAAAAATAAGCATCTTCAAAAAAATGAGTGGGCTCTTTCTGGTTCTGGGAGCTTCCCCAGCGTATGAAACAAGGCGATTTTCCGTATATCGTAGTTCCTAAAACCGTAAGATCTTCTGGTGACCAGATTTACTTTACGATTTAATCCTTCTACAGCACCTGAAGAATAGGCTTTTTTTGCTTTAAATCAATTCATCAATAATGGTTCATGTCTTCTGAGAATTTTGACAAATTTCTTCATCGGTTCAAGTTTTGAACGCATTGCTCTTGTACACCATTTCCTTAAAAACCACTGTGCCCAATATGGTGAATTATATTGCCAGAAAGCCTCAAAACTAACTTTGAGTAAATAGGCTCTGACACTTCTCAGATCATATTGTAAAACATCTTTTAGTTTGGCATCATGATTTTTAGTCAGACTTTCTTCTTTTTTCAGGAAGCAATATTTTGTTTTATTCAATATGTGTTCATAACCATCCTGTGTGAGTTTTCTGTTTTCCTCAATACGCACATCATTTACTGCTTCGTTTAGTTTTTTAACAATGTGAAATCTGTCCAGAATGTTTAATGCATTAGGTAGCTTCTTTTTTATGACTTTAAGATAATGTTTCCACATATCAGAGCAGACATATTTTATGCTCTGGCAGTTTTCCTTTCCCAATTCTCTGAAAAATTTCAATAAACTTTTTATGGTTCGCTTTTTTTCAACAAATAGCAGTCGCTTTTCATTTGGGTAAAGCTGATAAAACATCGTCAGATATTTATGACCTTTTCCATAATGAATTTTATCAACACCAATAGCTTCTATCTGGCTTAAGTCACACGGTGAGACAGACCATATTCAACCATTTGTTTCACTAATACCTCAGAAATAAAAGTTGACTTTTCCATGTGAATATCTTCGTAAGCTAAATTTCCTGATAGTTATAAAAATTTCTGATTATTTGACTTGGTTTTTCATAAATAACCTGAATACTGGATAAGAAAACAAAAAATAATTGAAAAAAGATTCAGTCCATGATCAAATAGTTTAAATACTAATCCAAAAGATCAAACCTGGGACTGACAATGGAAACTATAGATGCTTTGTACTGTGATGTCGATGATTTTAACCAACAATTTTATCCTGAATGGAAAAGACAACAATTAGAGTCTGGAAAAAAGAGGCGTAGAAAGAAAGGTGTTATGACACCCAGTGAAATAATGAAGATTGTTATTCATTTTCACCAATCAAATTACAAAGATTTTAAAAATTATTATTTGCGACATGTAGATCAATATCTACGTAAAGAATTCCCAAGATTACTCAGCTATACACGTTTTCTTGGAGTGATGCCAAGAGTGTTTTCCACTCTGTGCCTATTTCGGTACATGCAAAGGAAAGCCTACTGGTATTGCATTTGTGGATGAGACTAATATAAAAGTTTGCCATAATATACGTATTCCCAAACATAAAGTTTTCGAAGGAATTGCAGCTAGGGGCAAGTCATCAATGGGTTGCTTTTATGGATTTAAATTACATCTTATTATCAATCATAAGGGTGAAATTTTAGCAACAAAATTGACAGCTGGAAATGTGGATGATCGTAAACCAGTCATGCAAATGATTAAAGGATTAAGTGTGAAACTCTATGGAGATAAGGGTTACTTATCTAATGCATTATGAGAAGAAGCATTTGATGATGGTGTTGAATTAATCACCAATGTTCGTAAAAACATGACGGCAACAGCAATGTCAATTTGGGATAAAATTATGCTCAGAAAATGGTTTATTATTGAGACAGTTAATGATCAATTAAAATCCATTTCTCAAATTGAACACTCAAGACATCGCAGTGTACATGGTTTTATGCTCAATTTAATGGGTTCACTGATTGCTTATTGTCATAAAGAG
>JAUJGA010000168.1:0-8556 GCA_042095675.1 Gammaproteobacteria bacterium | reverse complement strand
CATTAGCATTTTCATTTTGTCCTCGTTCATATGAGTGGTAAGGCTTTGCAAAATACGTTTTACAGTTCAATGTAGTGGCTATTTCTTTGTGGTGCTCAAACTCTTTACCATTATCAAATGTTACTGTTTTTATAAATTTTTCAATGGGAGAAAATAAACTTTTTATTGCATCAGTGACTGAACGAGCAGATTTTGTTCCAGTTGGCATAGCCAGTCGTAATTTGGATTTTCTTTCATCCAGTGTGACTATCAACCCACGATGATTTTTACCAATAATGGTATCTGCTTCCCAATCACCAACACGCTCTCTGATATTGACAACATCTGGCATTTCATCAATATCAACCCTATCAGTGATACCGTTCTTACTGCGCTTATTAGAAGAGCCATAGCGCTTTTTATAGGTCTTATTTTGATGCCTTAAATGCTTATACAAAACACCCACAACAGCCTTATCTGATAAAATATATTGATAAATTGTTTCATGATGTAGTGACAGACTGTCTTCTTTTTTTAGCCAGCCAGATACTTGTTCTGGACTTCAGTCCTTTGTAAGTAAATTACTGATTGTGTCCTTGACTTCATTTGTGACTTTTACGGTTTTAAATTTGTTCTGATGGCGCTCTATGGTCTTTTTATGGGCTTGTTTATGCCGATATCCTCTCAAGCCTCTATTACATGCAATTTCTCTTGTAATTGAACTCTGTGAACGATCAAGTTATTCTGCAATTACTTCATGACTCTCTTCGTTTCTTAGTGATATTTCGATATAATGTCTTTTTTCAAGACTCAGGTTTTTATAGCTCATTTGTAGCCTCTGCTGTTGGTGTCATAACATGGCATTGTAACCCTGAGTCTTGTTTAATTTACAGGGTGTTTGCTCAGCTACTATCAGAGGTCATGCACTTATTATACGAATTCAGCGTCTTATGATTGCTTGTTTTTAGAACTTAGAACTGTCTGCATCCAAAAGCTGGCATAGCAAACGTAGTGACCTATTGTAATAACGAGTCTAAGTTCTAAAAATAAGTGAACATAAGGCTCAACTGTTGATTGATTGTCAATACGCTGATTAGTTACCTTAATTTTTTATATAACCTATAGTCACTATTATGACATAATTAGAAAAAACTCTGATAATTATCAACCAAGCCAATTATTTATGAAGCTGTATCCTTTTTCCGTGGTAAGACATACACATGAATTTTATTCTTTTGTGGTGCGTATAAGTCTGGGGCTTTTCATTGCTTTATACTTCTATATTGCCATGTCAAATGTTAGCTTTGATCTTACAGCTCAGCTTTATTTTAATTTTGCAGGCCTGTATTCTATCACTTCATTCATTCTTGGTATGGATCTGTTTCGCAATCCAGAGTCTACTATTCGCCGCTATCTTACTTTATCCGTTGATTTTACTTATACCTCTTATGCAATTTTTATCAGCGGTGGCGGTGATAGTGAATTTATGCTGATTTATATCTGGTTATATATTGCCTATGGTACTCGCTATGGTTTACCTTTTTTATTGGCTGCAGTGGCTATTGTCATGGTTGAATATAACTTTGTACTATTAATTGATCAAAGTTGGATCAATAATCCATTGGACTCATCAGCACAAATTTTTGTATTAATTGTCATGCCGGTTTATTTATATTCCATGATAAAACAATTACATATTGCTAAAAAGTCAGCCGAGCATGCCACCAGAGCTAAAAGTAATTTTCTGGCCATTATGAGTCATGAGATCAGAACACCTATGAGCGGGATTGTGGGCACTGCTTATTTATTACAAAAAACCACACAAAGTGATGAACAAAAACAATATACTAATACTTTAGTCAATGCATCAAAATCCCTGCATACTTTAATTGACGATATTCTGGATTTCTCAAAAATTGAAGCTAAAAAGTTAATTTTAAAAAATGAAAGTTTTAATTGTCATCAGACTATTGATGAAGTTATTAGTATTTTAACACCTAATGCAGAACAAAAATCTCTGATACTAGTCAATAATATTGACTCTGCTCTCCCCTATTATGTGGTGGGTGATAATCAGCGTATCAGACAGATATTATTTAATCTCGTCGGTAATGCCATAAAATTTACTCATCAGGGAAAGGTAACTCTTACAAGCTCTGTTGAACAAATAGATTCACTCCCTATTAGCTCCTCTACACAAAAGATTCGTCTACGTTTTGATATTATTGATAGCGGCATAGGCATTAGTAAAAAACAACATAAGCTCATCTTTAATAGTTTTACTCAGGCTGATAACCATCCAAATAGTGAAATAAATTCAGGCACTGGCCTAGGTACCACTATTTCCAAACAATTAGTTGAATTAATGGGTGGTCAGATAGGTGTTGACAGTGAGATTAATCAAGGCAGCCACTTCTGGGTATCAATTCCATTAACCATAGCTCAGGATCAGGAGATTAAAAAAACTCAGGATTTTCATGAAAAAACAGCTAATCCAATTAATATTCTTATTGTGGAAGATGAGGATATTAATGCAATGGTATTACAAAATTTTCTACATAAGATGGGACACACTACAAAGCGAGTATTCAATGGCCTTAGTGCTCTAGAGGAATTTTCTTTAAATCATTATGATCTGGTTTTTATGGACATGAATATGCCGGAAATTAATGGTACTGATACAACAAAAATATGGAGAGGACGTGAAATTAAAGGACAACATATCCCCATCATTGCATTAACAGCTCATGTCACCATAGAAGATAGGGAAACCTGTCTAGAATCCGGAATGGACGACTTTATCAGCAAACCTATAAGTCCGGAACAACTATCTCATACCATTGATAAGTTTTATCGAGCAAAGAAATAGATTCCCGATTAAAACCTATTGAGCCTGACCCTGCATTCTCTTAGCAGGGGGAATGATGAGATGGAAAATACAAAGTTCTTAGGCCTTTTTAGTACAAGCTTCTTTTTCACTCAGCTGACTAATACCTGCAAGTTGCTGTAATATATCCCAGTCATTGATCACAATATGCTTACGCTCGGCATTAATAATGCCATCTTCCTGAAAGCGTGTGAACATGCGACTCACAGTTTCAACTGCTAAACTAAGATAATTTGCAATATCATTACGTGACATACTTAAGTAAAACTCAGTAGAAGAAAACCCACGTTGTTTAAACCTCAGAGAAATACTTAATAAGAAAGCAGATAAACGTGCTTCAGCTGTTTTCTTACCTAGCAGCAGCATCATTTCCTGATCATCAAATATTTCCTTACTCATCAAGCGCAATAGCTGATGTTGTAAAGTTGGCATCATCTGAGTCAACTCTTCTAAACTGTCAAAGGGAATTTCACAAACACTAGTGGTTTCTAATGCTTTAGCAACACAGTGATGCTGACCGTAAGCAATTGCATCAAGTCCCAAAAGCTCACCAGGAAGGTGAAAACCCGTTACCTGCTCATGACCATCAATGGTTGGAGAATAAGTTTTTAGAGAACCTGAACGTACTACATAAATTGAGTCAAAAGGACTGCCTACCTGAAAAAGGTATTCATTACGTTTTAATGATTTTTTTCGTTCGATAATGTTATCAAGCTTATCTAATTCATTACCATTAATTGACTGAGGCAAACACAATTGCTGCAAGCTGCATTCATTACAAGATACATTACTGTAGGGTAAATCAATGACTTTACGATCTCTCATTATTTTTATTTAATACCTATAAGAATGGGTGATAAACGTGAAAATCTCATTGAAGCTTAAAAAATAGCAGTCAACCTAAGCATAATAAATCCTGATTACTTACAAAGCTCAGCCATATTCAGAAAATCTAATGTTTGTAAAAACAATATGTTATAGATGAAAATTTTGAATAATAAGAAATTATATACAATCTTAGAGAAAAAATGACCTGTTTGTCTTAGTGCAATAAATCCGCTTTACCGTAGTTATTGGCTTCGGTAGATATATTACATCCAAGAGGTAGCTGAGCTTTGTGGGTAATACCAGCATATAGGGTGTATAAGTACCTGCAATTAACAGATAAATTGAAACATGATCAAGTTTTCTGGAAGATTTTTTTCAGTCTGGGAGAATGGAAGCTATGGTACAAAGTGGACATGCTATATAATAGAATTAGTGTCAAACCAAAAATAGTAAAGCTAATAATCAGGCGTGGATTTTGCTCCTGAATACTCAGAGTCAGCAGTACTCTAAACCCGATCAGTGCAAGCACAGCACCAACAAGATGGATAATACTATTAAGTTTTTCACCATAGTACATGTGTTAATCTTCTCTTATCAAGTGGCGAATATCAAATTGAGTTTATCAGCTCGAGTGTATTTTTTAATTTCAGCTTCACGCCTGGAAGCACTACTACGATCATAGCCTGACTCTATCATGACAATTTTTTTTGGTTCACGTCCATAAAAATATTTTGCGCCTTTTTTATTTTTATGTTGTTCAAAGCGTTTCTCTACATCGGTACTAATACCCGTATAATACGAGTCATCACTACAGTGTATCATATACACAAACCATGTAGATTTTTCACCAGACACAAACACACCCTATTAGTTTTCCTAATTTCTTTTAATTATAGCAAATATATCAAGACAAGATGCATTAGCTAATGTTAATATTATATTTTTCATACATTTAAGGACTTTCTTATGAAAATAGGCCCTAGAGAACTGATTACTCCTTTTCGCCCAATCCCTTTAGAAGTCCCAGAGGGTATGAAGCATAATGAATTTTTTAATAGTACAGAAAATCTTCAGGATCTCTCCTTAAATAATGGCCTACTCTCCAATTCAGAAAATCTTCTTCTTTACAGAAAGGCTTTAGGACATAGTAATGAATTTGACTGCTCCATTATATTCAATTCTTCCAAGTGTACTCTAAACCCTCTTGGTCGACCTGTGCGCCGCACTCAATTACCCTTGCATACTAAAAATTCATGGAATCGAATGAACCAGATCATGATTGAGTACATGCTGGAAAAGTATCCTGATCCCGAGGATGCACTAATTTTAGCCGGTGAAGCCAGTTTAGATGCCACCTGGCCTTTAACTGCACCGGGTGTACCCAGTATCCGTATGCTTCATAATCATTTTATTGTGTTCAATATGGATGACCTACGCAGTGCTGAATTTGCAGATCCTAATAATCCTAATTTAACAGATGGTGGCCAGCATAGTTTGTTTCATGCCAATATGAGAACTGTTTATCGTCGTTTTTTTGCCAGCATGGATCTAAAAATACTCAAACCTGTGCATAATGATGATTCACAACTTTCGTTAACCGGCTACCCTCAAGGATTGCCCTGTTGGGAAATTCCAGGAGGTTCATACACATTAAAAAATCCACATTTCTGGAAAGAATATGATTTGATTTTAAAAGGTTTTCTGGATTTTTATAGGACATTTTATGCTCAGGTTTCCACTCGCAATGCCCCTATTGCCAATGAGGCATACTTTCCTGAACAAATTGAGAATCACTTATTATTTGATAATGACTTCCTTGCCACTGCAAAAAAATTAAGAGATATGTGTATTAAGGATGCAAAATATGCGAATGCCATTCGCTGGCAACCTGCGTTCAAACAGTTAATTTATCGTAATGATCAAAATAAACTTATTGTCACCATCAGTCAAAACTCAATTGGTAATGCCATTACTGAATTATTAGGTGTGGTGGTTAAGCGATCACCCGATGCAGAGGCTTATGAAAAAACAGAACCGGCTTTAATTGAAAAATTATTAGATATCAGACAACGACTCATTGATGCCGATTTAGGTGATCCCATTACAACAGCTTATTGGGATTAAATTTCACAAAGTCATCCATTAGTACTTTCAGCCAGGGTAGCTTCTGTTCATGTTCAGGAAAACTGACTCTTTTGGATGTAGGATAGGCTGATTTAGTTATTTTTTTCCATTTTAGCTTTGAGTTTGGCAAAAGGGTTATGGGTTGCAATAGTATTCGATTGTCCACTATTCACATCACCATAGGCATGAAATTCATTTATTTTCTGATGTTCATTATCATGACAATAAATACATAGATTTTCCCAATTACTACCATCAGGTGGGTTATTGTTATGGTCACTATCAATATGGTGTACCGTCAATAACTGTAAGTTATCTCGAGTAAATGTCTTACCACAACGTCCACAGACCCATGGATGTAATTTAAGTGATTGTTCACGATAGCCTAGTTCACGCTCCTGGCTATTGGACTGAGCTTTTTTAACAATGCCATCCAACTTGCTTGCATCCATTTTCTTTTTTTTATCTTTGCGTCTGCCTACCATTAAAACTTCCTATTTTTTCACCTGATCTATTTCATGTTCTATAAGACTTTCCTATAATACTCATCAATAGAAACTTTGCAAGCTTGACTGATACCTATAAAGCTATAATTTATCAAAAAGGAAGTCATATGACAAAACCAGATCCAATATTCATCTCACCTAATCAAGCATTTGAAATATTACAAGAACAGGCTAATGCCATTTTAGTCGATGTACGTTCTTCAATGGAGTTTTTATTTGTCGGCCACCCCAAAGGGGCCGTACATATTGCATGGATTGATGAACCTGACTGGGATATAAACCCTAATTTTGCCACTGAAATACGAAAATTAATACTTGGAGGTGCTTCTGGTGATGATGAAAAATCACATCCTGCCATTATCTTAATTTGTCGTAGTGGCAACCGTTCTCTGGATGCTGGAAAAATATTACTTGAGTCCGGCTTTGATAATGTCTACAACATTGATGAAGGCTTTGAGGGCAAGCTCAATGAGAAACATCAACGTAGCACTATTGGTGGCTGGCGTTATCATAGCTTACCCTGGGAACAATGTTAACAATAAACTCATTGTTTAATCGCGAAGCAGTCAGCAAATAAAATTATGCCGCTGTTGCTTTGCAAACATATTTTCCATTGCAAATAAGACAGAGATACAATTTTATGTTTGATAAGAGAAATTAATGAAAGTTATTTTATTTTTAGTGATTAATGGTATTTCAAATGGCTCGGATGAAGCCTTCAATTACCAATTGCAAAAAGAATATTCAGATACCAAAACTTGTGTACAAGCAAGCATTATTATGCGTAAGGTATTAAGAGCTGAAGATAATCTGCAGGCCAGAGAAACAGATGTATTTGCTCATTGCGAAATAAGTAAAGAGGGGATTAATGCAGAGGAATATTCACAGGAAAGAAACAAAATACGCCGCCTGGAAAAATTCTATACTACTGCAAAGTGGTAAGTTTAATTATTCTCTTTAGCCTTATCCTGACACATTAGGTAGGCAAAAACCCAGGTGGCCATAAAGGGCAAAATCACCATATAAAGATTAAGCTCGAAAGAACAAAATAAATCATGATCCATACAATTATAAATATTACTGGCAGCTGACATCCAGGCAAAAGAGGGTATTGGCAATCCTGCATGCTCACCCAGCAGGATAAGACCCGGCGCAAAAAATACAGCTAAAAAGCTATTGCGGATTAAACAGGAAACCTGCTTTTTAATTAACCACTTTCTAACCCATAAAACGACTAATACATAAATAATTAATGCGACAATACCTATACTAATAATTTCAATACCTGTATTAAACATTTTATTTACATATCCATTTTGCCAGCTTTGCTGGATTTAAAAAAAACCGAAAAATACTGACTATTTTTCGGTTTTATATATCAATTACTCCATAATTATTATGGGATAATTTATTTTTTAACTGTACCGCCAGCTAATTTAGCACAAGTGCCTACTGGAACAAAAATCCACTCTTCAGCATCATTATCTACTTTAGCCATACCTGCACAAGCATGCTTGGCTGTACCACAATCATTCATACCCGCTTTAACAATACCATGACATTTTTCAAAACCAGGCTTAGCCGCATGACTATTAACGGTCAGACCTAGAGCAAGTAAAAACACAGCCAATAATGCTGTTTTTTTAAAACTATTCATTCTATATTCCTATATTAATTTATAAAAAAGAAAGATTATGTCATTCAGACTATAACAATAATAATAGCTACCAGCATAAATAACAATGCTAAATATAAAATATTCGTATATTTAGTTCATTACCAATGTTTATAAAAAAAGCTGAATTCGTATAATAAGTGCATGACCTCTGATAGTAGCTGAGCAAATACCCTGTAAATCAAACAAGACTCAGGGTTACAATGCCAGGTTACGACACCTACAGCAGAGGCTACAAATGAGCTATAAACACCTGAGTCTTGAAGAAAGACATTATATCGAAATATCACTAAGAAACGAAGAGAGTCATGAAGTAATTGCATAATCACTTGGTCGTTCACAGAGTTCAATTACAAGAGAAATTGCACGTAATACAGGCTTGAGAGGATGTCGGCATAAACATGCCCATAAAAAGACCATAGAGCGCCATCAGAACAAATTTAAAGTCGTAAAAGTCACAAATGAAGTCAAGGACACAATCAGTGATTTACTTACAAAGGACTGGAGTCCAGAACAAGTATCTGGCTGGCAAAAAAAAGAAGACAGTCTGTCACTAC
>JAUJGA010000167.1:0-1853 GCA_042095675.1 Gammaproteobacteria bacterium | reverse complement strand
AAATTTTGAATAATAAGAAATTATATACAATCTTAGAGAAAAAATGACCTGTTTGTATTAGTGCAATAAATCAGCTTTACCGTAGTTATTGGCTTCGGTAGATATATTACATCCAAGAGGTAGCTGAGCTTTGTGGGTAATCAGGTAATAATTTATATATAAAGGGGATAGAAATGAATCTTGATCGAGTAACAACCGGTAAGCATGTACCCAATGAATTTAATGTCATCATTGAAATTCCATCACATAGTGATCCGGTGAAATATGAGGTTGATAAAGAAACGGGAGCCATGTTTGTGGATCGTTTTATTGGTACGGCGATGGTTTATCCCTGTAATTACGGTTATATCCCTCATACTCTATCAGATGATGGTGATGCCGTAGATGTTCTTGTTGTCACACCTATACCATTACAATTTGGTTCGGTTATTCAATGTCGAGCGATTGGCATGCTGCAAATGGAAGATGAAGCTGGTATGGATGCCAAAGTTTTAGCTGTGCCCATCGATAAATTAACAGGAATGTATTCAAGTATTAGTTCATTCCGTGATATGTCTTCCACTTTGCTAGATACTATGGCACACTTTTTTAAACATTATAAAGATTTAGAAAAGGGTAAATGGGTTAAAATTAAAGGCTGGGTAGGCTGTGAAGAAGCGAAAGTGGAAATTATGGAAAGTATTGAACGCTTTCAGAATGCCCCGGAGAAACCTTGCTTTTAAAGCTGTTATAGTCTCAAGTATACTTATTCAAGCATATACTAATGTGCCTGTTTTTCTTTGATTTATCGCTATATTCCTTGTCTTTTGTTTAAGCCTGATTTTTATTAAATATTGTATTTACAAAAGTTTGCAAACCTTCAATTAATCAAAAGATCCAACCCCCTCAATCACCCTTCTAAAGAAGGGGTAAGCTAAGAGCATAAAAAATAGCTATTTACGCCCCGCAGGAAGTGCCCTTGGGTATAGATTTAGAACTAACTAAATGAGATTCTTTTTGAGATAAGACTCTTGATTTTAATTATTTGACTGTGACTCAGACATCTTCGCACCTACAAGGCTGGAAACCATAATGGCCATATAAAAGATACCAACAACTGCTTCCATATAAATAAGAAAACGAGCTAAGGGAGATATGGGTAATATATCACCAAACCCCAGAGTGGTTAGAGTGACAAAGCTAAAGTAACCTATTAGGCGACAATTAACCTGTCCGGTTTCACGACAATTATAATGGCCGGTTGAGTAACAATTCAGATAAGATAAATTCTCATTGTTTTAATGGAAGAAAAACGTGTCTGGTAAACGAATTACTCAATTACAGCGAGAACTTTATATGAAAAGTCGTCAACAAGGTTTAACCCAAGAAACCAGTGCAGCAAAAGTAGATATTAGTGAACGAACAGGACGCCGCCTTGAAAAAGAAGGATTTTCAACACTATAACGATTCCTTAAATTAAAACCAATTATAGAAAAATTCTTATTCCAAATGTTACAATATACTAAAAATAACAGGTGGATAAAATGAATAAAAAACGAACAAGATATAGTGCGGAATTTAAATCAAAATTGTTTCTCGAACTTCTTGAAGGAGGAGAAACTTTAAATCAAATTGCGAGTAAATATGAGATGTTGCCCAAAAATCTGATGAACTGGAAGAAACAGTTTTTAGAAAATATGAGTTTGGCCTTTGATAAAAGTAGTGTTGTCAACGAATATAAAGAAAAGATCGTAGAATTAGAAACTGAAGGCGATCAACGGGCTAAAAAATTAGGAAAAGTGATTATAGAGAGGGATTGGGCTGTAGGAAAGCTTGGACTTATCGACTAAAAAAGCAATATTAGATCGAAAAGA
>JAUJGA010000166.1:0-5592 GCA_042095675.1 Gammaproteobacteria bacterium | reverse complement strand
AATTCAAAATTCAAAATTCAACATTGCTCTTAATTACTCATTATAATTAAATGTCTTATAGCTAGTGTCAATCCGCACCCCAAGGGCGTTCCAAGAGGGAGAAGGAGCATAAAAAACTCTATTTACGCACCACAGGAAGTGCCCTTGGGGTACGGATGGATACCAACTAATCTAAAGGCTTAAGCAGTTCCATTAAATCATCCTGAGTAAATTCAGGTGTTTTATTTTCTCCGTCAACTAACTTATCATCTTTATTATTTTTATCCTGATACAAAGCATCTGCTAGTTTTTGCTTGTTTTTCTGCATTTGCAGGATTTTTTCTTCGACTGTTTCTTCTGTTAATAATTTATAAACAAATATGGGTTTATCCTGACCAATACGATGTGCACGATCGGTAGCCTGCCGTTCAACTGCAGGATTCCACCATGGATCATAGTGAATAACAGTATCTGCTGCCGTCAAATTTAACCCAACACCACCCGCTTTCAGGCTAATTAAAAAGACCTTGGCATCACCTTCCTGAAAAGCATTAATCACTTCATCTCTATTACGCGTTTGGCCGGTGAGTTTACTATAGGAAATAGACTCTTTAATCAGCTCTTGTTCAATAATATCCAGCATTTTAACAAACTGGGAAAATATAAGAATTTTACGCCCTTCTTCAACCATTTCCGGAACCATTTCCATCAGCATTTCTAGCTTGGCTGATTCTTTCATATCTTTGGCTTTAGTCAATGAGAGTATTCTTGGGTCACAACATGTTTGACGTAGTTTTAATAAGGCATCAAGAATCATAATATGACTACGTGCCAGGCCTTTTTTGCTGATTTCATCCTGAACTTGCTTATCCATTGCCAGACGTACAGTCTCATAGAGATCCCGCTGTTTCCCTGATAAAGGTACGGTACGAATAATTTCAGTTTTAGCCGGCAATTCTGTCGCCACCATTTCCTTGGTACGACGTAACATAAAGGGTTTTATACGTTGATGTAATTGAATTTGTCGATCATAATCCCCCTTCTTCTCAATCGGAGTCCTAAACAGACGATTAAAACGTTCCTGAGCACCCAAAAATCCCGGCATCAGAAAGTGAAATAATGACCATAGCTCACCCAAGTGATTTTCCATGGGCGTTCCCGTCATGCATAAACGATATTTTGATTTTAATTTAAAAATAACCTGAGAACGTTTTGAACGGGCATTTTTAATATTTTGTGCCTCATCTAAAATCACAAAATGATAGTCCTGCTCAGAATGAAAATCCTTATCCCGTAACATAAGAGAATAGGTCGTTAGAATAATATCGTATTGGCTAATGCTTTCAAATAATTCTTTTCTTTCAGGTCCATGTAAAAGTAAAATTTTCAAATCAGGGGTATATTTTTTTGCTTCACGTTTCCAGTTACCCATCAAACTGGTAGGAGCAACCACTAATGTTGGAGATTTCACGTCATGATTTTGTTTTTCATACAGAAGATGAGAGAGTGCTTGTACCGTTTTACCCAATCCCATATCATCGGCCAAAATACCATTGAAATGATATTCACGCATAAATTGCAGCCAGTCCAGACCATGTATTTGATAATCACGTAATTCCACATCCAGATTATCTGGCAGAGTCACTGATTCAATACCCTTAAAATCCAGTAGTTTTTTACTAATAGCCTGTAATTCCTGTGCCCCTTTCCATTTTAATTTTGGATCATTTAATAAGGCAGTGAGCTGCATTCCCTGGTGGTTACTTAATATCAGATTACCCTCATCATTAAGTGCCTTGGTGTCATAAAGTTCAACTAAAGTATCATAAATTCCCATAATTCTGTCAGAAGGTAATTTAACCCAGCGTGGTTTATTTTCATCCTCAGAGATAGGCATAATAATATGCTCTCTGGAGAGAATTTTTTCTTTTAGCTGTTGCGGATCTTTTTCCAGGGATAATAATTCAACCAAGGAAGGCAATAGATTAATATTTTTTCCATTCAGCTCAATACCTAAGCTAATCTCAAACCAGTCATTAGAATCTTTCTCTTCAAGTTCGCCATACCATTCTTCCACTTCTTCAATTTGCATATGAAAATTTTCTTCAAATTTAAAATGCCAGCCTTGTTCTTCCAGTTTTGGTAAGAGGTCAAATTGAAAATCATGCCAATACCAAAGCACTGCCGTAGCCGATTCTGCCACCAGAGTTTGATCAAGTTGAGCAAACTGCATGGTTTCTATATCTGGTAGTTTTTTGATAGACACAAAATTATGTTTTCTTAGAGTCTCTATGCAGACTTTTTCAAATTCAATATCACGTATGATCTGATATTGTTTCTGATCTGCTATTATCTGGTAGTTTTTACTGTATTTTTCCGGCTGAATAATATGACCATCGTAATTAAAGCGCAAACTCAGCACATGTACCCTATGTTGCTCAATTTCTACACTAGATAAAACAACATCCGCATTGGGCGTCACTGCAATATCAATAATTTCTCTATCTGACTCAATGGGCACAGGAATCCTGCTTTCAGGCCAGATTTGTACCAATTGTTCACTGACTTTTGCCGCCATAGAAAATGGGATTGGAGGAGCACTAATCAACTTTTGAATTTGCTGATTATCAATTTCAGCATGCTGTGCAAGACCTATTTTATGTGTATAGCGATCAATATAATAATATTGGTTCATATAAAAGAGCGCCTGCCGCACACCTTCTGTGGCATATTCAACATCTATATCCAGATAGAAACTGTCTTCTACACGCTCCCAGTTCAAACTTAATAAACGCTGCTCACCCAGAGACATCGGCTCAGAGTTTTCCTGGGTTTCATAAAATAGCTTATTGGTTTTTAACAACTTCTTTAATACCAGCTCTCCTATATCACCACTTAGAAGATATCTGCCATGATTATAAAAAGTCAGTCCACCCTGCATGCTTTGTAATAGGCCGGCAATTTCCACATCCAGTGGTATAAATTCATAATTGACATAGGAAGCACTATACGAGTCTGTCAGGTCATCAATATTTTGTTCCCTGCCTTTGCCATAGCCCCCCTTTTTCAAACGTCGTGCTGAAATCGTATTTATTTCCATACCCTGTTCTTCATCTACTTCAGAAAATTTGATGACATAGAGTAAGACACTATTATTTGAGGCAGATAGTGCATTTTTTGCTTCCAGAGGATTAACGACTTGCTGTGGTGTATTCAGAGTATTTAGCCAGCTTTCGACTTGTTGTACTTCATCAGGTTCTTCAAAACTAATCTCTTTGCCATCCTGAAAGCCTTCATAACTTCGTGCAAATTCAAGAATGGTTGCCACTGCATGCTTACAACGAAACCCCACCGGACAATCACATTCTCCAATGATACTAAGCTGATTTCTGACCACCGCAATGGTCACTTCAATGTTATAAATTCTACTTCCACTACCCTGAACTTCTGCACCAATCTGAATACCATCATTAAAATCCGGATCGACATTTTGTAGAACAACCCGATCTTCATTAAAATAATCTATGCCTCTTTGCAGAGTTATCTGACTAAAAGAATTTTCCATGGACTGTGCTGTAATACCGACTTTCGTCAATATAGGGATATATTGTTCTATAATTTCGTTTGATGACATAATATTTGGCTCTTATTGGATCGGTTGTTATTACTTTTCTTTTGGAGCTAAGGGAGGTAGTTGCTTGCCAGCAAATAAGTGTTCAAAACGCCAACTCATAAAATCAGGATATATATTATATATCTTATACACCACATATTCTAAAATACTTTTTAAGCGATAAATATGAGCGACTGAATCAACACGAATGATTTCTTTGCCACTTTCGTCAAAGGCAATTAAGGTAGGGGTGTAAAATAGATTGAGTTGGTCTGCCCATTGCTTTGCTGTGAGATGTTGACCATCCGGAGTTAATACCGGCACATTGGAATTAATATCTAATTGAACCACTTCAAAATATTTCAATAGTTTTTGTGTTTCTGGAAAGTTTAGTGGCTCTGAATGCAGCACATCACAGGCATGACAATTTTTTTGTTCAAAAAATACTAATAAGGGATACTGTGCCTTAAAACGACTTCTATCCAAAGCATAGGGAGGTAACATGAAAAAATCTTCATGGTTCATATCAGTGACTTCAAACTTAGGAGGGGGATTAGCCCGAGTCATATATTGTTTAAAAGACTCTTCTTTATAATAACCACGCTCAACATATTCCATAGCAGCCCGAAATTTATACGGGGGATAGTAGCCTCGTAACATCAATGCTTTTTTGGACTGCACATCATAATAAATTAAAGTCGGTGTAAAATTGGCATTTTCACGTAAGGCATATTCTCGCTCAGTCATCACCTGACCATCCGGAGTGGTGACTTCTTTACTCCCCCATATATCGATGGTAATCACATCAAAATTTTTTCTGGTATAAGCTTCAATATCTTTTTTCCCAAAATCTTTGTCCATTAAAGCCTGGCAATAGGGGCAATGTTTCTGACCAAAATAAACAATGATACCTTTTTTACCTGCTGCAATGGCTTCATCAATATCATCAGGTAATTCCAGGAAGCTTTCTTTAAACCAGTGCGGATAAATAATAGCATCTGACACCGGGCGATCATCAAAAGCATTATCCCATTCGTCATCATCCATATTTTCTGCATAAGTCGCTAGAGGAATAAATAGCATACTGAAACTAAACACTATGATAAGTTTGAAGATTTTATGCATAAACACATACCTGAATATTTTTGTGATCCTACATTATAAAACATATTAATTGTCTTTTGTTAATCATCTTCAAGTTTATTTGGTACAAAAAATGCTGTATTAGCTACTAAGTAAGAGTATCAATATGATATAAATAACTGAGAGCAGCCTTATGATACAGATTAAAAATCAAGAAGTACAAATATCAAAGCCTCTAACAAGCAATGATAGAAACACTTCACACAACAAATCTTTAATGGAATTCAAATAATCAGTCTTTAAGTGATACACCATTAATAAGTATAATGACCCCTTAAATTAAAACCAATTATAAAAAATTTCTTATTCCAAAAGTTGCAATTTACTAAAAATAACAGGTGGATAAAATGAGTAAAAAACGAACAAGATATAGTGCGGAATTTAAATCAAAATTGGTTCTCGAACTTCTTGAAGGAGGAGAAACTGTAAATCAAATTGCGAGTAAATATGAGATATTGCCCAAAAATCTGATGAACTGGAAGAAACAGTTTTTAGAAAATATGAGCTTGGCCTTTGATAAAAGTAGTGTTGTCAAAGAATATAAAAAAAAGATCGTAGAATTAGAAACTGAAGGCGATCAACTGGCTAAAAAATTAGGAAAAGTGATTATAGAGAGGGATTGGGCTGTGGGAAAGCTCGGAAGCTTGGACTTATCGACTAAAAAAGCAATATTAGATCAAAAAGAAGGAAACCAAGCTATTGAAATAAAAAATACTCCTTCATTGAACAACCAGTTAAATATGCTAAATATAAGTAAAACAGCCATTTATTATCAGGCTAAAGCAAAATTTAGTACAAATTCTGACTTTAAATTATTACATGCAATTGACGTAATTTATACAGAGTTTCCTTATTAC
>JAUJGA010000165.1:0-41405 GCA_042095675.1 Gammaproteobacteria bacterium | reverse complement strand
AACACCTGCAGAAATATATGGTGTGATGAAAGAAGTTGCTCCAGAATTAAAACTGGCTGCATGATAGTAAAAATAATAATGGATATTTTATATCTTATTTTTTAATTGAGTTGTCTTGACAATGGGGTCCACAGTAGACTTTAATTATTCTTCATATTTTTTAGTTCAGTAATATTGGAAAAATTAGCAACATAGTTAGTTACAATTCCATCATTATCTTTTACAGAGCTGATTGTTTTCCAGTCAGGATATAAGTGAGCATCTTTAGGCCGATTAATAATTTCACCACGTAAATATCCATTTGACCGCAGTTCATTCCACATTTTGGTTTATCATATTGTCCTGATGCCAAATATTGGGGTTTTTACCTAAAATTTCTTTCTCTAAATAACCTGTGAAAAAACTAAATGCTTTATTTACAGCAATAATGTTTGCCTTATAGTCTGTTTATCGTAACATAAGTTACTAAGGAAAGTTCTGGTGATTAAAGTACCTTCACTGGATCTATCATATACAACTGCTACCTGGTGTAATTTGGTTTCAAGTTCCAATCGTTCTGTGACATCACAAGCAATGCCTAATGCGGCATAAATTGTTTGATGGATATCAAATAATGGTGTTTTGTAGGTATCAAATACATGTAATGAATCATCTGAAAATGCAGCTGGCTCATAGGTGTTATGCAAGCTGTAAAAACTTTGGCAGCATCAGAAAAGTTGATGAGCCTTCATAGTGAATAATTTTGTCTGCAGTTTCGGCATATAATGCCTGACTCAAAATAAAACTGAACTTGTCAAGATGACAGAAATAGGGGTTTAAAAAGATATTTTTTCATTTATTCGTTCTCTGATTTTATGGACTGACAGCTTTTATTTAGGCTAAGGTCTCTTATATTTCTTACGCTGTCCACGTACTATAAAAATACCCAAAATAAACACCAGCAAGGCCAAACCTGCTGGATAGACATAAAGTTTCACGGGATCGCTTTCCGGGGGCAGCAATAACCAGAACCAGGTTGTTAAAGTATGCTTGGAACTTGCTTCACCATTACTGCCATCCCAATTTGCAAATGATATGGGAATAAATTCACCCTCATTAAAACTAATTTCACCTTCAGTGCCAATGCGTTTACGTTTCATTAACACCTGCCAGCGACCATCTTTCCATTGTCCCTGAGCTGAAACTTCTTTATAGTCCAACATAGGCTCTAGTTTAATATCAGGCCCTGTACCCTTAAGTATGATTGTACTGGCTGGTTTTTTAGGTTCTAAACTACCGGCATTCCAATACCACATAGAAGTATGATGACTACTATCTCCATGACGATATAGTGGTTTTTCTACCATTGGAGCAGAGGTATAAGCCCCATCTCTGGGAAATTGCATGGCAACTGCATCTGAGTGTAAAGTCAGCTCTTCATCCTGAATACTCATACTATATTCATGACCCGGCAGACTTTCTGTACGATCATTGACTTCCATTAAAAATGCAATTTCATCCAGATTATAAAGCACTCTGACGCTAATCAAATCATTAAGTGGTTTAAACAGACGATGTTCTTTAATAATATTGGGGACTAATCTCATCGATGTAACAGGAGCTGTTTTCCATGCTTCATCATCAATGGAATCAGGCAAATTTCCAGCCAGTTTAAGACCCTGAATTACACCCTTACCAGGTGCTGTATTAATATCACGTAATGAATAAACATAATTAGCAATATGCCAGCGATCTTCCAGACTCACAGGATCTTCATTACCCTCACCCTCAGCTCTATGTGCAGGCATGGGAGTACCAGGAATACCTATAGACAAACGGGTATAAATATTTTTAATAATTTGATCGCGAGCTTTTTCCGGATCTTTATGTACGCTGCGATTAGTATTTCTCCATGACCATGCTTTATGCAGGTCACGCGGCCAGATACGATAGCCCCAATCATCTTCCAGACGTTTACCGGAACGTAAATCACCACGCCCTTCTATACCGTGGCACTCATAGCAGGGTTCAAATGCTTTTTTCCCTTTTGCAACAGAATTTGCAGTATAAGCAATCTGACCATCCAGAGGTTCTACATCAGTTACCTTTTTAAAATCATCTTTCTTATAACGACCTTCATCATCAAAATCTTCATCTTCTGCTTCTTCCGGTGACCAGGTGGCAGTAATATCAAAACGCTTCAATACTGGAATTAATGACTGGATTTGTTCATCCGTCATTAACTTGCTCCAGCCCGGCATACCGGTACTCGTCAAACCATGTTTAATGGTATCAAAGAGATCTTCATCGCGAACTGGCTGAGTCCCGGGAGATGTTTTATATTTATATAAGCCTAAAGTAAAATCACGAGGTCTTGGAAAAAGTGTATCCGCAGCAACACCATCACCAGCCCCTTCTTCACCATGACAAATAGAGCAGCGTAAATCATAGAGTTCCTTACCTTTCATTTTAGCACGCTTTGTTGCCAGCTGTGTTTTCATACCGGTTACGATCTTAGATACATCAGCATCCCAGATACGCGGTACCTCTTCAGTATAATCATATAAAAAGGTAATCACATTCCATACATCTTGTTCACCTAGCATTTCATGCCAGACGGGCATAGCAGATTTCCAGGGTGTACCTTCTTTAGGTAATCCAGGGCCGCCCGTGGTGATACGCCAGAATAAAAAAGCTTCCTGTAACTGATTAATGGTTTCATCCTGAAAGTTAATTGGTCTTGGATTAAAACCATCAGCAAAAACACCCTCACCATACATTAAATCACCATGACAGAAAAAACAGTTCTGATAATAAATATCACGACCCGCAGTCACAGCTGTATTATAGGTTTCCCAGCCCTTTTCTTTATCACCTGATTTCATACTGGCAACCACTTGCTCTCTGACAGGGTTTTCCAATTTACTTAAATCATAAGTTTTATTAAAGACTTTTAGCTTTGAAGGAGGGGCTGGATGCACCTGACGCAATTCAACCGGTGAGTCAAAATTTGGCTTCACTAAAATATATGTGGTGTAAGCAATTAAAGCTGGTATTGCCAGAAGAAAGAACCAACGAATTGGCCAGGTACCATCTTTTTGAACTACGGCGGCAATCGGTGATTTAAAACTTGACCAGGTATCCTCATCAAAAGAGAAATATAAGAGCACGCCGATAACACAAATTATCATGTATTGGATTAAAAGCGACACCGGAAGTAAAGGAGGCACGCCATACTTGAAAAAGGCAAATACGGCAATTAGAATCAGAACAGCCATTAATAATGGCTGAAATTTAAAACCTTTCATTATTCTTTACCCTTTTGCTCGGTAGTGTCTTCCATATTTTCTATTTGTTCTTCTACTAAAACATCTTCCACTTTCATAGAATCTACTGTTTCCGCATCAGCAGCCAACTTTTTACCTTCTTCAACAGCTTCTGTTTTTTCAGTATCTGCATTAACTGCTGAGCCTTTACTGGCATATAAGAAATCAACAACCATTTCCAGTTCTCTAACCATCATCTTGTCTGCAAAATCCGGCGGCATAATGGGTGGGAAGCCTTCAGCAATGACAGCAGCAGGATCAATAATACTTTGGCGAATTTCTTCTTTGGATAAGCGAGAGCCCACTGCTTTTAACTCAGGCCCAATGGTTGATGGACTTTCTAATACTGCATGACAGGCAGTACAGCCATTTTTGGTCAATACTGCTTGTGCATTTTCAGCTGGCTTAGGAGGTTCTGCTGATGCAGCAGGACTTGCATCAATAGCTGGTGCATCCGTAGGTAATTCAACAGTAGGCTGTCCACCATCTTTAGCTTGCAGATAGGCCACAATAGCACTCATTTCAACTTCTGTTAATTCAATCGGTGCCTTATTAATAATCGGCATAGTGGAAGTATCACCCTGCTTGCCAAAACCAGCCACAATATATTCACTAGGAGCAATCATTGACTCTCTAAAATAACTTTCAGAATCCTTTGCCTTACCTTTATATTCTGGATCTTTCAAACGTTCCATGGCTGTTGCTTCCATATCCATTACCGGAATATCAGGAGCACGTCCCATATTGTTGTGACATAGGGTACAGGTTCCCTTGCCTGAGAATAAAGTCTCTCCCATGGCAATATAACTTTCCATGGTCAAAGCCCCTAAATCTACTTTTATATCCTTGGGTGCCTGCCCTTCTACCTGGGGTAATAAGTTAGAAATTCCGGTAAAAACCAATATCATAAAAAGCATAAAGGAAAGTACTTTAACAATAATAGGAAGACCACCCTCTTCCTTAATAAATTCTTCTTGTGTGACTTCCATTATTGGATTTCCCTTAAAATTTTTCTAATGTGCTCTTATCAAACATGAAAATTTATCACTGTCGCTTTGCAGGAAAAATGTTGGCAAAGCAACAGCGGCAAAATTTTATTGGCTGATGGCTCTTAATAATTATTTTCGTTTTTGTTCACAGGTAATTCCTGTTTTGTCTCACTCAAAGATGCGACCCAGAAAATAAATAAAATCAGGATGAGAAAGGCCACTGTCGCCACTGTCATCATATTCGCCGCATAACCGATATTAGGAATAAAGTTATCTGTTGAATTGTCCTTTATCACCGTATAAACATGCCAGTGAGTTCGCACAGAAGAACGCACATAGCCCATTAAGGCCATCAGCCAGGTAAAAGCGATTGGCAGTGCAAATAATGCATAAACACCCCGGTTAGAAATTTTACCCCAGGTCACAGGCAGAGTCTTTGCTCCTTTAAACATCAAAGTATCAATAGTGACTCCGGCAACAATAACAATTAAAGTAGACATCACCTGAGCCACTGAAGAACCTACTTTATAAACGGTATTAGTAAAGTAACCATAATAAACCCCAAGGAAAATCACATTGGCAATGGCTACAATATAGATAACTGCCATCAAGGCATTACCAAAGCCAGCCCAGGCAACCGTAATTTCTTTATCTGAACGGCGATACAATTGAAATGATAGAAAAGTACCGATCAGCATTAGATTCACGGCAATATTTTTTGCCGGCATAATACCAAATGGCCCTAATAGAGGATGATGCGATCCCCCCAGGGTAGCAATTTCTTTAGCCGTTAAGATCAAAGTATGCGGTGTTACCCAGATAAGGAAGCTTACTACCAGGGTAAAAGCAATATATTTGATCAGCCAGGTATAGCGTTTAGAGCCGTCACAACGCGACATTCCATTCCATAAATAATAATTAGCTGCTAATAAAATCGTACCAATCAGAACTGCCTGAACAATAAATAACCAGGCCAGAATACCACCCATAGCAGTAATACCCATCTGCTGTGAGTAGGCATAAATTTCTGCCATTAACCAATAGCCGGCAAAAGGTAAGGGTAAAAAGGCTAGTACGGCAATAAAATTCGAGGTATATCCCATCCAGTCATAATGAGCACGCTGTGCCATGGTACGAGCACTAAGCATTTTATAACCAGCATAAGCTCCCACTACTGCACCACCAAAGGCAATATTGGCCACAAAACGATGTAAGTTCAGAGGGTTCCACAAAGGCCCACGCATAATATCCCAGATTCCACCGGTTACAGCTCCCGCTTCATTGACACCAGATGGAGCCATCATAAAGGTAGCCCATGCATTGGCAACAAACAACAAAGTGGTACCTACACAATTAAGCAGGACACCTAAGGACAGGTGAACATATTTCTTATTACCATAACGCAGTGCATACCAGCTATAATAATAGATGTATAACACACCACTTTCTAAAAAGAATAACATGGCATAAACAATAACCTGATTACCAAACACTTCCATCATATAGGCCATAAAAGTGGGATAAAGCAGGAATAATGAAAAAGCCAGAGTACCGCCAAACAATGCTGTTAATGAATAAGCTGTCATAGAGACTTTCATAAATTCATGGGCCATATCATCATAGCGCTGATCGCCGGTTTTCACTCCAATCCATTCAATGACAGTAACAAAAAGTGGTACCGCCAATACAAAGGCAGCAAGAAAGAGGTGTAACTGTGCAACAACCCAGACAAAGGCACGACTACTCACCGAACCAATCTGACGATAATCAGAAGGTCCCATTTTAGGAGCTACTTTCTTTTCTATAACAGGTTCAGAAACTTCTCCAGCTGTTTCTACAACACTTGCAGTCTCCGATGACCAGGCAAGCTCCGTAGTCAAGAGCATCACACTAAGTATGGTGAGCAAAAGCAAAATGACTGGCAGCAGAAACTGCTTTGCCTCGCCCTTTTCTATATTTGCAAAAGGTTTAAATAAATAAGTTAACATGATATTGTTCCAAAGACGTTATATTTCATGGGTAACTATTGAGCTGGGGTCATAGTCATATTAAGCGGTAAGCCCTGCATGGACATTATGGCATGATCCATAAGATAGAATACGGCAAATGCAATGACAAAGGATAATAACCAGTTTTTCAATGTTTTCATTTTTTCTCCAGCCTTAATGATGAGAAACCACACCATGATCATAAATAACCAGCCACCACATAAATATCAAAGTACCTGCCAGAGTCAGACGTAACACCCAGGGTCCCCATGTCGCATCATCATGTAATGAAGTATTAAGCGTATTATCTAAATCCGAATTATTTTTTTCACTAGACAAAATAACCATCCTTAAAGTATTTATAAAACCTATTTTTCAAACCATAGAACAATATGTTCATAGCAAACTTATGAGTTTTTCTTGTATTCCGAGGGAAGACTGCAACAAATATACCAACAAAAAAATACTAAAACAAATAAATATAAAATTTTATAAAATCATATATTTATAAAAAAAAAATCAATTTTTAAACTTTTTTTTAAGCATACAAAGTTTGAAATAAAATTATAATTGAACAAATTGTTCAATAAGTTTATAAAAACTAATATAATCTGTTCAAAACCAGCCTAATATTTTTATAAAAAGTTTCAGGGAAAATAGCTAATTAATCTTTGCATATACTAATCGATGTACTATCTATTTGAATTAAGACGATTTTATGTTAAAGCATTTAAAATAAAATTATCTGGTACAGTACTTGCTCATTCAATAAACTTTTCTATTAAAACTAGAAAATACAATCTTCTTAATATGGAGTATTTTTTGCCAACAATTTTGCAAACAGGGATACATAGTACAATGCAGCAAAAAGTGACTGAGCGATTATTAAACTACCTTGAATCCGGCGATGAAGTTGATCGTTGCTATGCAGCAAAAACTTTGGGCAATCTCAAAGTAACAACAGCTACTAATGCATTATTAGAACGCATTAAAGATGAAGACATTGATGTTTGTATCGATGCGATTTATGCCCTGGGAAAAATTAAGGATTTTTCTGCTATTCCTTTGCTTTTAGAGTCACTGGAAAAAGATCCGGATGAAGATGTAAAACTTGCTATTACTGAGTCTCTCGCACACTTTCAAAGTCAGGATGCCATTGATATTTTATTAAAACTTGCTGAGGATCGTCCCGAAGAAATGGATTTTGATCAAAATGCAGATTGGGATGGCTGGTGGGACCTACAGGAAAAAGCGATTGTTATACTGGGTGAAATGAAAATTGAAAAAGCCTTCCCCGTATTGAAAAATGTCTTAGAAGATGAGTTTAGCCAGGACATTGAAGCCATTGTACTCAAGTCTATGGCAAGAATCGGAGGTGAAGCAGATGAATACCTCATTAATCGACTGAATAATAATTCAGGCGATATTATAGAGAAACATCAACGACGAGCTGCCACTGCACTTGGTTTTTCAGATAGTAAAGAAACCATACAGGCCTTAGGCCGTGCTCTGCTCAGTAAATCAGCTCAAACCCGTGAAAATGTTTTGTATGCCCTGGGAAAACGAAAAGCCAGTCAATATATAAAAGCTATTATCATGAGTCTGCGTGATCCTGATGCCAATGTAAAACAGGCTGCATTAAAAGTTCTACAGCAATTAGCAACAGAAGCTCAAATCAATGAGGAATTAGATTTTAATCAGATTGCGACCTTCCTCTCAGAATCAGATTTTGAACTGCAAACAGCTGTATTATCTTTTTTTATAGAACAGGAAAGAATTAATCCCATTATTAAGAATCTTAGTGAAGAAAACCAACAATTAATTCAGCAATGCCTATTATCTTCCAATGATAAAGTGCTGACTCAGGCTTCACAACTTGCTGGTGTTAGTCGTGATGCTATCAATCTGACAGCTGTTTTAAATCTGGCCTTATCTGAAACACATTCAGTCTGGGTAAGAAAGGAAGCTATTTTAGCACTGGGTACTATCATCAATTCTGCTGATTCTCTGACAAAAAAGGATGCACTATTAAATTTAAGAACATTAGTTCATCATAATGAGCAAGCTATTCGTTTTGCTGCATTACAATCTTTATTGACCCTATCTAATGAATCGCCTGTCAATGAACAGACTGATGATTTAGTAGCTGATGAGCCTTCAGCTGAGTTGGAACTCCCACCCATAAGCATTTTACTTGCAACACTCAAAGGTGAGCAATTTACTATCCAGCCTGAGGATGATTGCAATGATGGCGAAGCACCAACAGAGGATAATTGCAGTAGCTGTGATAAAAGTGCAGCCTGTTCAGATAATATTCATATCTCCGAGTCTATAATCAAACAATTTGAAGCCAATGATATTGAGGAAAGCACACATCTAATTGCTGATCATGATGATCAGCCTGTGAGTTCTGCAATGTCAACATTAGAAGCCATTGCAATGGATAATGTCGATAGTGCACTATCCGCTGTCCCTGAAACAGCAGCTCAAAAATCACATAATAAGGAAACAGGTCCCTTTATTACAGAGGAATTACCGGAAGAACTGGATGAATTTGTGGAGATTATGCGCAAGAATTTTAGTGCCGGGAAAAAAATTGTACGGCGTAAAATTGAAACTTCCAGTGATACTCGTCACATTTGTGCACGACTACTTTCTGATAATATTCATGATCAATATAACGAACTGATCGTAAGTGCACTTGCTGAATGTCTCAATGATGAAGATGAGCATTTACGCCAGGAAGCAGCTGAAGCTTTATCTTTAATCAGCCTTAAAAATCCAATGATACCAGGATTAAGCAATACTTTTGGCAAACTGATTACTCTTTTAGATAGTGAAGATGCTGATATGAGAATTGCCTGTATTCATGCTATTAGCCACTCAGGTAATCCTGCAGCTTTACCGCATTTACTAGATTATTTGTCTGATGAAGAATATATTGTCAGATTACAGGCCATTGATGGTCTGGTTTATATACTCAAAAATAAGGCTCAACTTAATCAGCAGCAAAAGTCTGAGTTAATGATTATTGATAAAGTGGAACCTGCTCAGGTCATTGCAGAAATTTTTAAATGTCTTGAAGATAAGGACTATAGTGTTTCCATGAAAGCAATTGAGGCTTTAACTGAATTACAGCAAACCGGAGCTATAGATCAATTTGTTGATGTGGCCCTAAAAGATGAAGGACAATCTGCAAGACGTATTTCAAAACTATTGAAAAAGTTAGATTTAGAGAAGAGTACAGAAGTACTATTAACACGTTTAGACAATGTCCCGGACAGTTCTTATCGACGTTATGTGATGGAAATGCTGGAAGTGGTTATGAGTCCGGATGAAGAGCAACTACAAGCAGCCTAATCTTAAAACTCATTACTTAAAAAATTATTAAAAATCAGGAAAATAAACTATGAAAAAATTAATAACATCAATTGCATTAGTCACTGCAGCAGCCATCACTATGCCGGCCATGGCCGCTTATAAAGTGGTTGATGTCACCAATGGTGGTTCTATCACTGGTAAAATAAATTTTACTGGCAAAGATAAAGCAGCTCAGGTATATAAAGTAGCCAAAGATACTGATACTTGTGGTACAGCTGATCGTGTTATTGATTATGTCGATGTTAAGGACGGTACTTTAAGAAACGTTGTGGTTTACTTAGATAAAGTAAAGTCCGGTAAGAAATTTGACAAAATTGAAGCTAAGATTGCTCAAAAAGGCTGTGACTTTATGCCATTCATGAGTATCATGACAAATGGCAGTATGTTTGAAGCCACTAACTCTGATCCTGTTTTACATAATATTCATACCTATGAAATTATGGGACGTGCCAAAAAGACAGTAATGAATGTCAGTCAGCCAAAACAAGGCTCCGTGACTAAAAAGAAAGTAAAACTTAAGCGTGGTGCAGGTATGAAAATAGAGTGTGATGCTCATGACTTTATGCATGGCTTTGTTTTTGTTGCAAAAAACCCATACTACGCCGTAGTTGCTGAAGATGGTACTTATACTATCAATGATATCCCTGCTGGCAAATATAAAGTTAAAGCATGGCATGGAACTTTAGGTGAACAAAAAGGCAAAGCAGATGTAAAAGCCGGTGCTGCAGCCACTGTTGATTTTACTTTTAAAGGCAAATAAAAACGGACGTTCGGGAATAGTCTTAAAAACGCACTTTGGTGTGTAGGTTGTAACTCAGGAGGATGCTCAAGTACATCCATGTAACGCTCAGCCTCGGCATCCATGCCTCGAAAAGCCTCCTGAGCCACAACCTACACACCAAATTGCTCTTACGTCATATTCCCTCACTGGAGGCGAAAGAGCAAAAGAAAGTTCTCAGTTTATTTTGTAGAGGCGCTTTTTGTTACGAGAGTATTCGCCTGGTAAGTTCATTACTTCAACATAGGCGAATACTCTCGTAACAAAAAGCGCCTCTACATAAAGTACACTGGGCAATGGCTTTATTCTTTTGCTCTTCAACCACCAAAAGTGAGGATAAATACAGCGGGAGAGTGTGCAGAGAAGTGGTTGGCATCATTGGGGATTATGAAAACATGGATGTTTTCATATAGCGTGCCATGGATGGCCTTGAGCGTCCCCAATGATGACAACCACTTCTCTGTGCAATCGTTTTCCACAGTACTTATCCGAACGCATACCCCTTCTTTTGATCTTTGTCCGTTAAGGTTTGTAAAGAAGACCTACGACTGAAATATAAGTTAGAGTATGGATATAAAAATGATAGAAGCCATTAAAAAATTAAGTATCACCGACTATGTAATTTTATCGGGTGGTGTTGTTAATGTTATCGTTATCAGCACTATCTTTATTTACTGGTTAATTTATACATAAATATTAGCATTCAAAGAGTATATTTCAAATGCAAGAAAGTAATACCGCCGTTAACCTTGAAAGCAATGTAATAGATGAAGTTATTCCTCAGCTGGATACTGCTTATTGTTCTATTTTAATGGCGGTTGATTCCTCTGATCATTCTAATCGTGCCACAGATGATGCCATTGAATTAGGGCAATTATATCAGTCTGACATTACGGCTTCTCATGTCTATGCAGCACAAATGCATGATATGCGTTTTAAGCAGATGGAAGGTGGTTTGCCTGATCAGTTTAAGGAAGAGGATGAGCTGGAACGTCAACGGGATATTCATGACTCATTGATTACCAAGGGTCTGTCGATAATTACAGACTCTTATTTAATTCAGGCTGAAAATGCCTGTAAAAAAACCGGACTGACATTTAAAGGTCGCTCTTTAGAGGGAAAGAATTATAAGCTGTTAGTCAATGAAGCCAATAATGGACCATATGATCTTTTAGTGTTGGGTTCACTGGGTCTGGGTGCTATTGCCGGCAGTACAATCGGCACTGTCTGTGAGCGTGTTGTGCGTCGTAGTACTATTGATACGCTGGTGATCAAACAGCCTGATAGAAGTATTAAGGAGGGACCGCTGGTAGCTGCTATTGATGGTTCTAAACAATCTTATGCCGCATTAATCACCGCGTTTAATCTAGCCAAACAATGGTCTCTTCCTCTACAGGTTATTTCTGCTTTTGATCCTTATTATCATTATGTGGCCTTTAATCGCATTGCTGATGTTCTTAGTGATGAAGCAGGTAAAGTCTTTAAGTTTAAAGAACAGGAACAATTGCATGAAGAAATCATCGATGATGGTTTAGCAAAAATTTATCAGGGACACCTGGAAATTGCTGAGCAAATGGCAGAAGAATGGGATATTGAAATAGAAACTCATTTATTGACTGGTAAGCCACACCATGCCATTGAGGAGTATATTGAAAAAATCAATGCCAGTTTATTAATCATTGGAAAAATTGGCATCCATTGTGATGATGAATTAGATATTGGTGGAAATAGTGAAAATCTATTACGTAATTCTTGCTGTGCATTACTATTAACACAGCGTGAATATACTCCCCTGGTTGAAATGATCGCTGAAACGACAACAACCTGGTCTACTCAGGCTGAAGAGGCCATGCAGCGTATTCCTCCCTTTGTACAAAATATGGCGAGAGCTACTATATTACGTTATGCTCAGGCTGAAGGTCACACAGTTATCACTGCCAGTATTGTGGAAGAAGCAACCAAAAACATGTGCCCTGCAGGTATGAGAAACCTGGATAATTTAGTCGATGCTGCCACTGAAGCAAAACAAGTAAAAGAATCTAAGCCTGCTGCTGGTGCATTTAATATGGACTGGTCAGTAGAAGCCGATGAAATTCTGCAACAGGTCAGTGATAATACCCTACGTAATAATACTAAAATGCGTGCTGAGAAACGCGCTTTGACAGAGAAGTCGACAATCGTTGCAGTGGAACATATTTTACCATTTGTGGTTAACCCCAGTTTAAAGAAAGAACAACTGGCAGCAACAGAAAAAAAGGAAAGTACATCTAAATGTCCATTTTCCAGTATGGGAAAAATGGACAGCAATGCAAAAGAAATTGATTTAGCCTGGCATAAAGATGCTCTAAGCCGGTTAGAACAAATCCCTCAAGGCACCAGTCGTGATATGACTAAGAAAGCAACCAATGCCATAGCCGAGCAACAAAATATTGAAATGATTAGTCTGGAGTTTTTAGAAAATATTCTTAGTATTTTTAACTCTGGTTCTAAAAACGTTAAAAAAACATTGGCCTGGCATGATGATGCTGAAGCTGCCATAGCAAAAGCACCCCCTATGGTACAAGGAATGTTAGCCCAGGAGATTGAGGCTTTTGCAAAAAGAGAAAGTTTGACTGAGGTTGATTTGAAAACCGTTGAAGTTGTTAAGAAAAAGTGGTCCGATGAAGGACGCTTTCATCTTGATCCAGATGACCCTAGAAATAGCGACTAGGAAAATTGAGACAGAAAAATGGATGATCTTTTTCTATTAGCCATTAATATTACCAAACGGTGTAATCTTGCCTGTGAACACTGTTATCTGGATGCTGATACGCTAAAAAATGGTCAATCAGATGAATTAAGTTTGACTGAAATCAAAACTCTACTGGATGAGGTTGCCAGTCGTAGCAAACAAACCATGGTGGTTTTAACCGGTGGTGAGCCTTTAGCCAGAATAGATCTTGAAGATATGGTTCAATATGGAACACAGTTGGGCTTATCAATGGTCATAGGTACCAATGGTACCTTACTGACCAGTAGACGGGTAGTCTCTTTAAAATCAGCCGGTACTCTGGGAATGGGGATCAGTGTCGATTCTTTAGATCAATTACAACATGACAACTTCCGTGGTCTACAAGGCAGCTGGAAAAAAACTTTTCAGGGAATTCAACACTGCCGTGAACAAGATTTATCCTTTCAGATTCATTTTACAGTTACACGAAATAACTACACCGAACTCAACGATATTATTCAGTTTGCTCATAAAAATAATGCCCGTGTTCTTAATCTATTCTTTTTAATCTGTACCGGTAGAGCCGAATCAAAATCTGATATCAGTGCTGAGCAGTATGAGCAGGTGTTAACAGAGATTATTCAGGCCCAGACTGATTATCCTGATATGATTATTCGCCCACGCTGTGCCCCTCATTTTAAACGTATTGCACATCAGTTAAATCCTCAATCGCCAATTACCAGAGTGAGTGGCTTTGATGGGGATGGTTGTATTGCAGGTACTCATTATTGTCGTGTCGCACCCAATGGAGATGTTACAGCCTGTCCTTATATTGATACCCCTTCCGGTAATATTCGTGAGCAAAGTTTTATTTCCATCTGGGAGCAGGCCCCGGAATTTCAATCCTTAAGACAGCCTCAGCTTAAAGGAGCCTGTGGTGAATGTGAATATCAAAAACTCTGTGGTGGTTGTCGTGCCCGTCCCCTGGCTATGGGTGGAGATTTAATGGACTCAGATCCTTATTGTGCCTATGTACCTGAAGGCGGCAATATTATTGAACCCTTTGAAGAAGTACAGGACAATTCTATTATCTGGCATAGTGATGCCAGCCAGAGGCTTTCCAGAATTCCCGGTTTTTTACAAAAAATGATTAAAAAACGTGCTGAAGCCTATGTACTTGAGCTTGGAGAAACTGAAGTAAAAGCTGAACACCTTGCTAATTTAGCCAGTAAACGCTTTGGCTCTAATATGCCTTTTAAAAAGCCAGATAAGCTTGATACACAAAAACTAAGTTCAGGCAGGCAACAATGATGTCTTATTCCAGCAATGAACAGGATGTCATCGTTATTGGTGGAGGTATATCCGGACTGGCAACTGCATGGTATCTGGCAAAGAGCGGCTTATCTGTTCAGGTCTGGGAAAAATCTCATCATTGTGGGGGTAAAATAAAAACCGATAATATCAACGGTTTTCAAACAGAGCAAGCAGCTTCAATGGTGATGAATTTTAAACCGGAAGTTGATAATTTCTTTAATCAAACAGGTTTACAATCACTCAAATCTCAACGCTTATTAAACTCTGAAAGTCAGCGTTACCTTATTCAGCGGGGAAAACTGCAAGCATTACCAATGACCATCCACAAGTTATTTTTATCTTCCTTGTGGAGTCATTCAGGAAAACTTAAGCTCTTGATGGAACCTTTTATATCTAAAGGCTCAAACCCAAATGAAAGCGTGAGTGAATTTATCACCCGTCGATTTGGCTCAGAATTTCTTGAAAAAGCCATGGAACCCTTTATCTCCGGTACATTGGCTTCTGATCCAGATAAAGCCTGTGCTCGATATGTCATTCCAAGGCTCACGGCCTTAGAAAGAAAATACGGCAGTATAACTGCCGGCATCATTGTGCACAAAATTCTACGCAAGCGTACTGCAAGAAATCCTGAAAGTTTTTCCTTTCAACAAGGGATGCAGACTATCACACAACAGCTTGCTGATGATCCTGAACTGGGCTTTCAGGCAAACTACCAGGTGGATAAAATTATTCGCCACAATACTAAAAATGGTCAATATCATTGGGAAGTTCAGGCACAAACACCTTATGGTGACATACAGTGTAAGGCACGTCATGTTGTGATTGCCAGTCCTGCAGAAAATGCCGCTCAACTAATAAAACCACTCAATCATCAATTAGGAGACTTATTATCTTCCATTGAATATGCACCATTATCTGTCGTGCACCTGGGGTTTGAAAAATCAGCTATAACACACCCTTTAAATAGTGCTGGATTTTTAGTACCCAGACAGGAAAAAATGACCATCAATGGTAATTTATGGATGAGTTCTCTTTTTGCTGATAAAGCACCACAAAATCATGTTTTATTATCCAGTTATTTAGGGGGAGCACGTCATCCTGAGATGATTCATTTATCTGAGCAAGAAAGTGTTGATGAAGTTCTAAAGAATATCAAACCTTTATTGGGTATTCATTCATCCCCTGTCATGTCAAAAGTCAATAAGCATCATCAGGCATTACCCATGTATCATGGCAATTATCATCAAAAATTGACCGCTATGGAAGAACAGTTAAAGACTTTATCCGGTATACATCTTGAGGCCAATTATAAGGGAGGAGTTTCAATCAGAGATAGGATTGTCTCTGCCAAAAATACAGCTGAAAATATTATACAACAATGCTCCGTAGAGCATCAGTCTACATCAGCATCATTATTTAATCCTCTTAGCCTCAACCCTATTATTGAAAAGCCAGCCTGATGAATAAAGAAACTACCTCATATGCTGATTACTTTACTCCGGGACAATTTAAGGTTCTCCCCTTTATTGTTCTTATTTTTGCGATTATGTTATTCATTTCATTTGCCATAAAATGGTATAGCCACTCTATCACCCTACCCCGATTTTGTGAAGATCCGGAACTATCATTACATCATCTGAAGGAAATTATTAGCAAGAAAACACCAGAACTAGATGGCAGAGAATCTAGAAAGCCTTATATTATTGCTGCAAAATTGATTTATCTGGTGCCGCAAAAAACCAACGAAAGCATTGATGACTATGTTTATCGAGTACGCAGAGAGCTTAGTCAGCGGTGTATGCAATGAGTATTTTTTTCAGACCCGGTGATTATTTATTTCCCGGTAAGTCAGTGTCGTTTATCTGGCATTTTTTATTATTTTTTATACCCGCTTCAATTGTCCTTTTTATTGGTATTGGTCTGCATTATTCATTTCATATCAAGGGCGATTTAGAAACCCTGAAAAAGACAGATTTATTAAATGTTAAGCTGGCTCAGATAACAATTAATAATGTCTTACAGGACATCATTTCTGATATTAAATATCTCCACGAGCACAATCAATTGCAAAATGGCTTTTTAAACACTCCAAGAGCCAGAAGAATACTAGAAAATGACTTTCTTAGTTTTAGTAAAAACAGAAAAATTTATGATCAAATTCGCTACCTGGATCTACAAGGTAAGGAAATTGTCAGAATTAATTTTAATGATGGACATCCTCTCATTGTCAGTGAAAAACAATTACAAACCAAGGACAATCGCTATTATGTCAACAAAACACTTGATTTGAAAAAAAATGATATTTACTGGTCTCCCTTTGATCTTAATGTTGAAAACAACGCTATAGAAACACCGTATAAACCCACTATTCGTATTGGTACCCCCGTTTATAATATCTATGATCAACGTACAGGCGTGTTAATATTAAACTTTGATGGTAAAAAATTAATTAATGAATTTAAGCGGGCTACTGCCAATATTGCTGATCATATTATGCTGGTTAATGAGTCTGGTGACTGGTTCATTCATCCACAAGCAAAACATGAGTGGGACTTCATGTTTTCAGAAAAAATTCAATCCAGTTTTTCAGTAGAACATCCTGACTTATGGCAAAACATTATATCTAAAGATGATATTGCACAGCAGCATATCAATCATAGTCTGCTCACCTATACAACTATTTTTGTTAGTTCTATAGGTAAAGAAAAACATCTTAAAACACAGAAAAATGAGTCTTTCTGGAAAATTATTGCTTTTGTTCCTCCCCATATGCTTAACCAGTCACATGTAGATTTTCTTAAACGCAATTTTCTTTTTTATGTTATTATTTTTTTGGTCATTACCATTAGTTCTTTTCTATTGGCCCGTTTACAAATAAAAAAACAAAAAGCAGAAGCCCAGGGTGAATATGATCGTGGCTTTAGAAATATTCTTGAATCAATGGATCTGATTGCGATTACACTTAATTCAAATGCTGAAGTTATTTTTTGCAACCACTCATT
This sequence comes from Gammaproteobacteria bacterium, assembly GCA_042095675.1. Classification (GTDB taxonomy): domain Bacteria; phylum Pseudomonadota; class Gammaproteobacteria; order GRL18; family GRL18; genus GRL18. The sequence continues at coordinate 23,938 of JAUJGA010000165.1, read as the reverse complement.
TATTGAATTTTCCGGTTATGATAAAAAAAACATCCTGCATAGCGAATGGTTTCAATCCTTTGTTGGTGAAGATGCACGAATGAGCTGCCAGGAGAATTTTTTACAAAGCTTCAAATCAGGTATTAATAGTGCACAAAAAGAAGGAGAAATTATATTAAAAAATGGCAGCAAACGTTTAATTTGCTGGAGTTCCACACTCTCTTATAACGAGCAGGATCAACCTGTCAGAATTACCTATATTGGTACAGATATCACCGCACAGCGTCATAATGAAAGTGAACTACGTAAAGCCAGTCAGGCTATTGAACAGAGCCCCAGTACTGTTATTATTACAGATACTGACGGACATATTGTTTATAGTAACCCCAAGTTTACTGAATTAACCGGTTATAGCAAAGAAGAAGTTCTGGGAAAAAATCCTAAATTTTTACGCTCTGGTGAAACTTCCACTGAAGAATATAATGAACTGTGGAATGCACTTCGCAGTGGTGGTGAGTGGTCTGGAGAATTTCATAATAAAAAGAAAAATGGTGAGCTTTATTGGGAATCTGCTGTTATTTCAACCATTAAAGATGCCGATGCTAATATTACACATTATTTAGCCGTCAAAGAAGATATCACAGAGAAAAAACACCTTGAAGCTGAAGTAAAACTGCGTAATAAAGAAATAGCCAATGCACAATTATTAGCCGGAGTTGGTAAAATGGCCAATATGATTGCTCATGATCTTAGAAATCCTCTTTCATCTATAAAAATGGGCATGCAGATTTTAAAAAATCAGTTAAATCAGACCATGAGCGATGAAGGTATAGAACTTATTGATATCAGCATGGAGCAGGTTCAGTATATGGAATCTATCCTCAGTGACTTACTGAGTTTCTCCCGCCCCGATCAACTCAATAGAGAGTGGCTATCCATTGATCAATTAATTAATACTTCCTTAATTAGTATACAGGCACAAATTGATGCAGATAATGTAATAATTAAAACTGATTATCAAACAGGCTTGCCAACAATTTTTGCCGACAAAACCAAGTTACGTCAGGTTTTTTCTAATATCATTATCAATGCATTACAAGCATCAATACAATTAGAGCATCAAGCTATAATTGTAATTTCTGTATTATTAAAAATGACTGATCTTGGCCCAAAACTAGAAATAAAAATAACAGATAATGGTTCAGGTATAGACAAAGAAACCGAAAGAAAATTATTTGAACCTTTTTTTACCACCAAAGCTAAAGGGACCGGTTTAGGACTCGCTATTGTTAAAAAGATTATTGAACAACATGATGGTTTCATCAATATTCATTCTGTTATTGATGAGGGAACAGGAGTGAGTATTATTTTGCCTATTTCAACTATTGAATCAGCAGCTACTGATGGCTCGTTAGAAGTGAATACATAGAGAACATATAATGAGTAGAATTTTAATTATTGATGATGATATTGCAAGTTGCCGAATGCTGCAAATGCATTTCAAAGCCCAGGGACACCAGATTAGTCTGGCTCATTCCGTCGATCAGGGACTTGCACAAAAGAATAAGATTACACCAGAGATTATTATTCTGGATATTCGTATGCCCGGAAGAAGTGGTTTAGAGGCATTACCTGACATAAAAAAAGAGTTTTCTAATAGCCGTATTATAATGATTACTGCTTTTCATGATATGAATAGTACCATTCAGGCAATGAAGGATGGGGCTGATGACTATATACATAAGCCCATTGATTTATCCGAATTAGAAAATGCCGTTAATACGGCCTTAGTTTCATTTTATGCATCTGATGATGATATCACCATAAATTCTTTGGTCAATGATTCTCCTCTCAATAGCATGGTAGGCAGCAGTCTGGCTATGCGTGATATATATAAAACCATAGGTCGTGTTGCCCAAAGCCCTGCGACTGTATTAATCACCGGTGAAAGCGGCACAGGCAAGGAACTAGTTGCCAGAGCTATTCATCTATCCAGTGATCGGGCATCCGGTCCTTTTATTGCGATAAACTGTGCAGCACTGGTCGAGACTCTTCTTGAGTCTGATATGTTTGGGCATGAAAAAGGTGCTTTTACCGGTGCAGTTAATAAACAAATTGGTAAATTTTCCCTGGCTAATGATGGAACTATCTTTTTAGATGAAGTTGCTGAATTGTCTTTAACGATGCAGGCTAAATTATTACGTGTCCTACAGGAAAAAGAATTTGTTTCTGTGGGTGGAAAAAATACTCAAACCACTAATGCCAGAGTCATTGCAGCAACAAACATTGATTTTTCTGAACAAATAAAAAAAGGTCTTTTTCGTGAGGATCTTTTTTATCGACTTCAAGTAGTAACCATTCATGTGCCTCCTCTCAGAGAACGCCGTGATGATATTTTTGACCTTACTCAGGCTTTATTAGGTCGAGCCAATAAAGAAATGAATAGAAATGTAAATCGAGTAGCCGTTGATGTTATGCAGGCCTTACATGATTATGACTGGCCTGGAAATGTAAGAGAATTAGAGAATGTTTTAGTTAAATCAGTGGCCATGTCGCCCAGAGATATTATTACAGCTGATTTACTACCGGAAAAAATAATTCATCAGATTGTAGCACCCAGTGATCCTGACAATAATATGGAACAGACTCGTGAGGTCACAACAGATTTAGATACTTTGAGTATACAGGATATTGAAAAAATACATATACAACGTATATTAAATACTACCAAGGGACATAAGGGTAAAGCCTGTGATATTTTAGGCATATCACGACCTAAATTGCGTCGTTTAATCAAACAATATGATTTGAGTGATAGTGAGTAATGGCTAGTTTAAGTGGTTAGTTAATTTTAAGGAATATTTATGTTTAAGTTAAATTTTTTAGTATTAGCATTATTTGTGCTATTTTCTAATAGCGCTTTTTCACAGGATAAAGTCATCACTAATCCAAATACTATAGAACAAACAAGTATTAAAGATCGTGGTGGAGAATTTTCTCTCATTGGAACCACTTCAAGTGGTGAGCTCGGATGGGTTTCTTTATCAGACTTTAAAGGTAAGGTAGTAGCAATTTATTTTGGCTATACCAAATGCCCCGATGTATGTCCTACGAATCTTAGTTTTTTATCCAGTGCGATTGCCCAGCTTAGCCCTGAGGAAAAGAAAAAATTCCAAAGTATCTTTATCAGCGTGGATCCTGGACGTGATACACAGGAAGTTCTGGGGAGTTACGTCAAATACTTTGATGAGCAGATGATAGGTCTCAGTGCTGCACCGGATGATTTGGATCCTGTCGTTGCTCAATATGGTGCTTTTTATGAAAAAGTCCCCTTCTCCAATTCAGCTCTTATGTATGGAATAGACCATACATCAGAAACTTATATTGTGGGAAAAAACGGAAAATTAGTAGCTATTTTAGATCATGCAAGCCCATCAAAAAAAATACTTGAAACCATTCGTAATGCTATGAAATAATAAGTGTTAATTCAAGGAGATACTTGCAAAACTCATAAATACTCCATTCCATTATACCCTTTGGGGTATACCATCAAAATAGCGTGCACGGTAGAAGAGCCTCTCTGAACTCTCAGCACTATCAAAACCTGTTCGTTTATGGATTATGTTACGACTAACCAGCCCCATACCTGCTTCTAACCTACCTTTAAATACATATTGATTATCTGAATTTAAAATACCTAAAAGAGCTGCGGTAGCTTTTTTAGTTACCTCATCATCTTTCCAGACAATATTATGTTTGCGCACGGTATAACGCATATGCAATGTACCATCATCATTTATAGAAAAAACTGGTCCTATTGATTTTCCGCGAGGATTACCTTTATTATCAACCCCCTCTGGAATAGTCATGGCATCCGGTTGCATAAATGCTTCTATATACTCTTCCGACTTGTCCCGCAACAGCAAGTATGCCATTTCATAATCAAATAACTCACTATCACCAGCATTTTCAGCTGATCGCACACAATGCACCAGTAGACCATGGATCTGCTCACTATTGTAATAGCCGTCTGTATGCCAATTGATTGGCCGATTAGTAAAGGGAATATACTTTGGATGTTTGCCTTCATTGTTAATACGCAACTCAGTTATACCATCACTATCGGCCATAAAATTGTTATTCAGGCGCTTTAAATCAAATTGTTCGGCCATTCTTCGCGGAATATCTTTATCTTCACTGGTATCTTTTGAGACGTAAATCTCCATATTGGCACTATCTATAGCGGCATACATCGCATCATATTCAGCAGTTGTAAGATTTTTGGGATCAACTACCTCAATAATTATGTCTCCAATACCTGTTGGATAATTTTCTAATTTGGTACTGCGCCAACTCTGATATTGATCACTGTTTTTAACCATAAAAGGTGAGTTTTCCTGGCTCATTGCTACTCCTATTGAGAGACATGCTCTCTTTTTTGACTATTTTCTGCTTTTACTGTTATTAGTTGAAAGTAACACTAATCCAGCTACAACAATGTCATATATTTTTAACAGCATAACTCTTTCTATAGATACAGTTTAGTTAACCAACCTACAACAATGCATTGACTCGCATCAACTCTTCTTATACTTGGAAGTCAAATTATAATATTATTCAATCATCACAACTTCATTACAAGACAGTTATTCAAACCCTTATTATCCTAGAAAAATCAGTACAGAATTAAAATTTCTTTTTCCCCTAAAAAAACCTGATACACTTTTTACAGTGTATCAGGCTTTTGTGTTACCTTTTTATTTACCACAGCCGAGTCGTGTAAAGACTCGGCTTAAGCAATATATTAAGTAATATTACGTGGAGCGAAGGACATACCACGGAAGTCATTCTTAAACTCAGACTCACCGATCTTCTTCACTTTACCTACCGCCATCTTATAATTATAGTTACCTGAAATATTATCAGGAACACGAATTGTCAGAGAGTTGTTAGGCTGTTTCATATCCAGGAAGTTACCATACATTGCACCCTTTTTAGTAGCTGGTGTAACAATAGCAATTGCTGTGATAGAACCTTTATCCAGTTTGATATGGCCATTCTTCATCAGTTCAGAGAACTGGAAGTCTTTACCATGAACACCCAGGACAGTGTCTTTGAATACAGGCACACGGTTAGAATACATCATCACCATATCACCGGATTCAATACCACGCTTCTTAGCATCAGCCGGGTTAATTTCAACCCAGTTTCCAGGCCAGCGTTGAGTAATATATTCACGTCGCTCGACATCATCAAAACCTGACTGCCAGACTTCATTGACACGACCATTACTCATCCATAACTCATCACCTTTTGGAGATAACCATTCCCATAAGTCACCAAATAGGCTCCATGGGTGTTTCTGCAGGTTAATCTTACCTGTTTGTGAGTTAAAGTGAGTCATCTTCTTACCGTAGCGATTCTCTTTCACTGGACCATTAGAGAGTCCCATGGCAGTAAATTGCTTCTCACCAACAGTGGTGTCATGAAGACGCTTGGTGCCATACAACATACCTGTTTTGTAGTTGTACATGGTTGGTCCCTGAATACCATCTGTACCAAATTCACGCATTTTCTGGTGCAGAGACTTGCCTTCGATATGCGCCGCCACTTTCACCATATGGAAACTCTTACGTCCCTTACGGCTAAAGCGTGATGCTTCTTCAGCAACCTCATTAGATGATTTCCAGTCAAAACCATCAAAGCCCATTTTGCGAGCCAATAGAGAAATAATTTCCCAGTCTGGTTTTGCTTCACCCGGTGCATCATTAAATGCCTGATATAAACGTAAACGACGTTCGCCATTAGCACGCATAAAGTCAACTTCACCCCATGTTGCTGCAGGGAATACTACGTCGGCAAACTTGGCACCAATAGGATCACGCAGGTAAATATCCTGGTTAATCACCACCATACCACCTGAATCTGCACGTTTTTTCAATGTCGCAATAATTTCTGCTTTATTGTTGGAACGTACTTGATTAGGATTTTTAACCACAAGTTCTTCAAACTTTTTGGCTAAGCCCTGCGAACCAGTCATAGACTGAATCCAGGTAGTACCAATCACATGTGCAAAACGAGTATGACCAGAATACATCCATCTATCTGTATCCAGAGCCTGACGACGACGTCCAGGTACTTTCTGAGCAGACTTATTACGTGGATAACCACCACCTTTCTGACCACCACGCTGGTGACCACCAAAGCGACCAACAACCTGACCCGGACGACCACCAGCACCACAAATAGTTGCTAAAGAACTAATTGCATTGGTGTTACCAGTGTTGTTAGACCAATAGAAGCCTTTCTCAATACCAATTGATGTCTTAGGACGCTTGCCATTAACCGGCTTGGCTAACCATTCAGCTGCTGTGTATAATTTCTTAACATCTACACCAGCTTTCTTGGCGGCATAAGCAGGATCATATTCCTTCTGGCCTAAGTTCCACTTCTTGTAGTCCTCATAACCCTTAGTCTGGAACTTACCCCAGGTAGTACGCCACTGCCATGGAGTATTACGAGTACCCTGACCGAAACCAGAGTTAGATTCCCACTTGTTATTAACCCACTGTTTGATCCAGTCAGAATCTTCCCAGCCATTTTTCATAATAATACGTGCAATCGCACCTAAAACTAAGTTATCTGAACCAGGGAATACATCAAGATGTAAACCACCCATCTTCTTGATATAAGCAATACCAGCTGTATCACGAGGATTCAGAGCAATTACTTTCATACCATTGGCGATACCAGGCATAATATGCTGGGTAAATAGAACCGACTTAGTTTCATATGGGTCAGTACCACAAATCATCAGAGTTTCAGCTGAACCCCAGTCATCATAACTTGGACCGAAATTATCAAAACCTGCATCACGGAAACCAGGCGTTGATGTCACATCAGCCGGTGTATCGTGGAAGGTAAAGTTCGGTGTATTGACATGACGCAAAGCATATTTGGTAATTGCATATGTATTTTCAATATACTGGTATGAATAAGTCTTCACACCATAGGCTGCTTCACCATGTTTTTCCAGCACATGAGAGCCAACAGATGCAGCAATATCAATAGCATCATCCCAGGACATTGGTGTTAAAACACCATTAACACGAACTAAAGGTGTTTTTAAACGGTCCTTTGTTTTGCTGTCAGGGTTATAACATTTCTGTGCTAGCAAACCACCACGAATGGAGGAATCACCATTAGTGTTAACCACAGTGGTATCCTTATCAGGCACAATAACAACATTATGCTTTTTACCATTATGTGTACAAATATTGTGCTGCGTAGGAGCAACCCATGTTTGTAACATATTAGATGGAAAATCGACACCAAAGGCATTTTCAGAGGCTTTCATACCGCCATTTTTCGCGCCTACCGGCCAACGATATACTTTATAGCCACATGCAACAATACAATAATCACAAGCAGTCGTTAAAACGTCTGCATTCTTAGGTGGTAATGGCGCATGATCTTTTGCTTGATAATAATCTATACTCATTATTTTCTCCTATGCGCTCAAATTATCTTGACGACCAAATAACAGTCCCATTATACCAACGGCATATACATTGTCTCCGTCTACTTCCAGTAGAACCTGAGGCAGACTTTGATAAGCCTGACCGGAAACAATAATACCATGGCGTCTTAAGTCATATGTTGACAAGTGCAGAGGACATTGTCCCATGACACGTTGATCGCCGACATGCTTATAGGTATTTTGCAGAGGACCGCCCTGGTGAGTACACATATAGCTGAACGCAACTACATCTCGTTTGCCACCAACACCTCCGCCCGCTTGCACATTACCCATTTTAACTATCATTGCCTGAGAGTTCGGACCATCATCCGGGTAATTAAAATCAACCGGCGTATGATCTTTCAACTCACTCAATTTAGCCACGAGTTTACGGGGATAACCCTGTACTCGAGCCTGGCGAGTTTCAGCCTGTGCAGTACCTGCAAACAAAGTAATAGAAACTGTGCTTGCCGCTGCTGCCGTACCGCCACTGTACATTAAAAACTTACGACGATTCAGCATGCACTTACCATGTGCTTCTGCTGAGTCATCTTTTTTTATCGGCTCTTGGCCTATATTAGTTATTTCGCTCATTTTTTTGCTTCCTTAAGTTCATCTAAAGTAAACATGGGCGCATATTCAGGTAGTGTTGGCTTAGCCATTAGAATTTCATCACCTGAGAATGATTCAATAAATGCAATCAAATCACCTTTTTCATCATCAGTCAGCCCCAGGGGTTTGATCAACTTGGACTTGGTTTTTGGCCAGCCTGTTGTACGACCTTCTTCATCAAAACCGCCAGCATTATAGAAGTCAACCACTTCCTCTAATGTATAGAATGCACCATTATGCATATAAGGCGCTGTATACATTGTATAACGTAATGATGGAGTACGGAACTTACCTAAATTCCACTTGTTCTTACCACGGAAGTAAGCACCGGGATCAGCCTTAGCAGAACGATAAAGTTTCTCATTTGAACCCTTGGCGTAGAGTTCAAAACGGAAGGTAATCTGTGCTAAACCATCTTCTTCCCAACGTTTTGCAGGTGGAACACCGATATTGTACATTTCCATATCAGATGCTAATGCACCATTATGACATTGGATACAACCGGCCTTACCTTCAAATAATGCCTTACCACGTACTTGCTCAGCACTCAAAGCAGTCTTATCACCACTTAAATAACTATCAATCGGACTACTTGTCTGGTTAATAGTACGTTCAAAAGCTGCAATTGCTCGCCAGGCATTTTTAATTCTTGGATAATCATCACCAAAAACTTCTTTAAAACGCTGACGATATTCAGGAATCAGTGCCAGACGTGCAGTCATGATGTCATTTTCACCATTACCCGCTACACCACCTTTTGCTGCTGATGGCGCCTGTGCTTCTAAAGAAGTCACTGAATTTGCCCAGAAAGAACCCGGATAATGACCTGAGTTCATAATTGACTGACTATTACGCCAGTGAACTGTGCCCGGATAACCACGTGAGAAATCTTCAGCCCATGCCCAACCCTGTTCAGGATCATGACAACTGGCACAGGAAATAGAAGCATCTCCACCTAGTCTTGGATCAAAGAATAATAACTTACCAAGTTCCACTTTCGCATCACTTTGCTTATTATCCGCAGGAATTGGCGGCATAGCAGGTAATACTGCCAAAGGCGCATGACCTGAAGCCGCATTATTGGCTGCTACTGCAGTTTGAGAAACTGCATTCAATTGACCTTTAAAGCCTTCATCTTTCGCAGTTGTACTTTCACAACCTGAAAGCATCGCTAATGAAACTGCACCTGCTAAAAGAGTACCTGTTCCTATTAGAGTTTTCATTGTTTTTTTCATACATTAATCTCCTGGACGCTAGTTTTTGACTTGACGCCAGTTTTCAATGGCTTCATATTCATCAGGATAGGCTTCAGACCACACATACTTGTCGCCTGTTAAATGATCACCTGATAAGGATTTCAAAAATGCAACCAAATCCTGCTGTTCTGAACCACTCAGACCAAGCTTCTTGATACGGCTGTCTTTATTGGAATCTTCACCACCACCATTATTATAGAACGCAACTACATCTTCCAAGGACTTAACCATACCGTTATGCATATAAGGTGCAGTATGAGTCAGTTCACGTAGTGAAGGCGTTAAGAATGTACCCATATCTGATTTATCTGCATTATGCTGATGGATATGAGCTCCGGCATCACGTTTTAGGCTATTGTAATTCTCTACACCCATAAACATATTGTAGGCAAGAAATGCCTGGTGACGATCGGTATCCATAAATACATCCCAGTTTTCTGCAACACCAGTATTATATGCCTTACCATCTGTGAAATTAGCGCCATTATGACACTGAATACAAGCAGCTTTTCCTTTAAATAAAGACTTTCCGCGTTTTGCAGAGGCTGACATTTTGCCACTGTCAAAAGGCACATTTTTAGAAGTCAATGTTTTCAGATATTCTGGAATAGCTTTACGAACAGAACCATTAGAAGGCTCGCCATAACCAGCAGCTTTAAACATTTTAACGTATTCAGGATCCTGTTTAACACGTTCCTGCATAATACGCATATCCATATTCATAATATAATCTTCAGTGAGCATGCCACGAGTTACATCATTAAGATTAGTACCAAGACGACCGTCCCAGTTCCAGCGATTTTTATGTACTGCGTTAATTACTGTTGGGCTGTTTCTGAAATGCTTATTCCCAGGATAACCCGCAGATAATGCCATACCATCTGCATAACCTTTTTCAGGGTTGTGACAAGTGGCGCAAGAGATTGCAGCATCACCTGAAAGACGTGGGTCAAAGAACAGGCGTTTGCCCAGTTCCGCTTTTGCCTTATTAATTTTTACAGCTGGCAGTGGGCCGATATCAGGATATTGTGACGCTGCTTGCGCATTCATAGTCACTACTAACCCCAAACCCATTGCAACTGAAACGAGTAGTCGTTTTTTTGTTGCTCGGATACCCATAGGTTTCCTCCACTAAGATCATTATGATGAATATAGTAAGTTCATTAAAAATTATTTTTACACTGAATTCCAATGAACCCACTTCTAAACTAACTAATTAAACAATCATCTTATTTGCAAAAATTATACCCATCATGTTTTTTTCTTTTTTTTCAAAGACTTATTTTTTATTTAATAGAAAAACACCTTAATATAGTATTCTTTTTCAGGAATTTATGGCTAACTTGTTCAGAAAATCAGGAAAAACAAATTCAATTTGAACAAATTGTTCAAATAAAAAGCATCGGTCAATTTAAACATTTATTCAATTGATGTTTTATTGATTAAAATCAATTAATTTTTTTTTGATTTTAGTCCCTCCTTTTTTAAAATGGAGCTTAGGAGGGCTTAAATAGCTTGAAGTAACCCCCTCAATCTAAAGCCAAGCTCGAGTAGTGATACTTTTTTAAAAGTTTTATAAGGAAGATCATAATTATCCTGAGCACTAAAGTATTCATTCACCGCTCGTGTTATCTATAGATGGAGAAATCTTTTAAGGTTGTGCAGTGCCAGGATAATGAAATTGTCACAACAACCCTCAAAGAATTAGGAACCATTTTATACAACAAAAGTACATGATTTTCTTGTCAGGGTGTTCTGTATCATGGGATTGATAAAGGGAAACACAAAAATCAGTAACTTTTCTAACTTATCAGTGGCAGAAAAGTTTAATAGCTCTACCTTATGGAAATTAGCAAATTTTGAGTTTATATTTTGTATGGCCACCATAGAGAAAAATACAAATTCTTGATGGTTAAAGTGAATGAGTGCTTAGAGTAACGAACTTCCGTTCAGTTTATGTTTACATATTGATGAAAAGTTGATAATAACAAATTAGACACAGTTTTGAAATGGCCGCTAACCGGAAATTAAGCCTGCAAGTAAGAGCTGTCTTCAATTACTGAAATAGGTCATTTTTTACTTGATTAAGAACTGATCAAGATTTGAATTTCATATCAAATCCATATATTGTCCTGTTCATATAATTACCGCTATGTATTAATGATTAAATAAGAAGGTGCTAATTATGCGGCAAAGTACAAAAATCCAAAATTACCATTAAGTTTAATTTTAGCAACATCAGCATTTTTTACTTCTTCTATCAAATTATTGCACTTTCTCTTTTCATCTCGCCCCATCATTCTCTATGATGACATGCATATAAGGTGATTGAAGGGTAAGATGAATACTTGTCTGAATTTCAGCCAAACAACTCTTCATCACGTGCTATCAATACAGATACACATAATTTTCTTACAAAATACCTATATAAAAACTCCAAAAATAATTTATAAATCCATTAATAATTCCTGAACATAACTGTAGTAATACTTTACTTATTAATCCTTTTTTAACACCAGAACTAAAAATAATATTACTCTAATCATTATTAACTACCAGTTTGCTTATATTTGATATTTTATTTTCCAATTAATTTTCCTGATTTTAAATTTCCATATTAGCATTAAATTTTGTAACTATTTTAAGAATGAAGTAATAATATCAATTGAAAATAGAAGAGAAATTGTTAAAACTCCCCTTCTATTTCCAATTCTATTTGATTTGTCTAAGTTAAGATCAAATCTTTTTCTGTTATTTTTTTAAACAATTGAGACACATCATCGCTAAATTCTGAATTATTTCTGATGACATCAAGGCTAATTATTTTTTTAAATAGCGAACTTAATGTAGATTGAGTTTTTTCAGTTCGTTCAAATTGCATGGCACTCATTAAACTCTGATCACCTTCTACATTGGAAATGATTGAATCAATCGCACTATTCATACTCTCTCCCACCACTTTGGTTTGTAGTCTGGCATAAATCTGAGTTTGTTTTAAATCTTTTTGGCCCAGGGTATCTGCAATAATTTGTAGGCTACTATTATTGATTGCCTGATAAGATGCAAGGCTTTTCCTCAGATCATGCAAAACAACCCGAGTATCCTTATCCTCATGCCATAAACCCGCCCTGATGCGGATTCTTGACCAAAAAGAGCCTTTCCCTGTTTTTTCAGAAATATGACCTGTTTTCGATCTTGAGCTGGGGAAAACGTAATTTGAATTTTTATCACAGTGATGATATCTATCAGCTAACCTGGAAACCAATATTTTATTGAGCGGCACGGCAATGGCATTTTTTCCCTTAACCTCTTTTTTTGTTAAATGCCACAAGCCATTTTTTAAATCCAGTGATGACCACCTCATCGACAATACATTTAATTTTCTCTGTGCTGTAAACAACAGACATAAGATAATATCCTGATAAATTAAATCTTCTTCTAAAACGGCTTCAAAGAATTTTTTTATTTCAGAAGGCTGTAAAAATCGGGTACGCTTGGTTGACGGAACTTTTTTTAAACTCTCAGAGCAGACTGGATTTTCAATAGATAACTCATTAAAATCAATAATTTTATAATATAAACTTTTTAGCAAAGTTAGGCATTTATTGTAGACATTAAATGATTTCTTTTTGATATTAAAGAGTACTTTTTTAATTTCAGTCTTTTTTACAGTAGCAAATTGTTTACTACCTAAATGTTTTTTTATATGATTATTATAATCCTGGACAATCCTGACTAAACTTTGTTCAACCCTTAGCCCTATTTTTATATCAATTTTAAATAATTCAATAAATTGTTCCATTGCATCATCTACACTAAAACTTTCAACTTCTGTTAGAGTATTATCTTTACGGCTAAATTCTTCACCTTTTTCAATTTTAGTTTTAATTTGAGAATTTATTTTTCTAGCATTTTCAACCGTTATTAGTTCACGAGTTTTTGCATCCGTATAGCTATGAGAAAATAGCCCAATTTTTACTTTTATGGTTTTACCATTTAGTTTACGAATAAAATAAAAAGTTTTTTGATTTTTTGTCACCCTTAACTTTAGACCATAAGAGTCAGTATCATGATAAACAATATCTTTATCTGAATCAGAATATGAAACTTTATCAAGTTTTGTTTTTGAAAATTTAAAAGTACGAAGATCTTTGATTATTTTTGTCATTCAAATCACCTAAAATGCATTTTTTCAGGCAACCTTCAGGTCACCTGAATGTCTTCAGGACGCCGCTAGGCAACCTGAATCATACATTTAGAGTAATGACTATTAAATGAACAATCAATTGCAAGTGATTGATTAATAATGACAAACAGGGACAAGTAATATTAAGCAGCTTTCATTAATATCGCTATGGTGTTTCCCTAGGGGACGCAACTTTCTTATCTAATCTTTTGAAATTATTAGTCTTTAGTTAAATACAACAACATAATTGTCTTATTTATCAATACATTACACCTAAAACAATCTTTACAGATATTTGTAAATCATCGTATTATACCTTCACCTGAAATATAAATTGATTATTGTATTCGAATAAATCTCTTGATGTCTGATATTGCTTAGCATTTTCAAATTGCAAATCATTATGCAAAAATAAGAAACTTTTATCATTTTATAGAAAAATGATAAAAGTAACTTTTAATAAACATTCTATGTAAATACCGTAGAACTAAAACATTACTTCCCCCTTTCTGAAAAACAACCCAATATATGTAATCACTTGTTTTAAATATTATTTCGGCTATTTAAGACATCTTTTTTATAAAAATATGTCTTAAATTCAATCAATTAGTTTATGCTTTGCCTGATGCATATAAATAATTTCATTCATAAAAAAACAAATCAGGCATACCTCTTGCTCTAGTAATAAATATGACCAGTATTTTAACAATACAAACTATTTATTAGCGGAGAATATAATGGAAGTTTCACTGATTACACCCAGTTATGCACCTGATTTTGAGCGATGCAAAATGCTATGCGAAAGTATCGATAAATATGTCAGTGACTATAAAAAGCATATTATTATTGTTGATAAGTCTGATTATGAACTTTTCAAAACACTTGAAAGTGATAAAACTGATATTGTCGTTAAAGAAACCATACTCCCCTCCTGGCTTATAAAAATGCCATTTACAAAAAAATGGTGGCTCAACCTCAAGGGTCTGCCAGTTCGTGGATGGATATTACAACAAATAGTCAAACTATCTGTGCATGAATTCGTCGATTCTGATGCCTATCTCTTTGCAGATTCTGATGTCACTTTTATACGTCCTTTTAGTGCATCCTCCATTATACAAGGGGATAAAGTCAGGTTGTGTAGTATGCCGCGAAAAATAGATGACTACTCAGATAAGCGTAAACAAGCCTGGCATGAACATGCAGCTCAATTATCCGGACTTAAAAATACCGGTCAATTGACCCGTGATTATATCAGTCAATTAGTTTGCTGGCGTCGTGATACTTTACAGAAATTAACTCAACAAATAGAAAAAAACTCAAAAAAACCGTGGAAACATGCACTGGCCAATACTCTGGATTTTTCAGAATATATTCTCTATGGAATTTTTGCTGAACATGTGATGGCTGGGCAGTCGGGGCATTATAAGGATGCACATGAACTTTGTTATTGCTCATGGCATCACCCCATCAAGAACATAGATGAATTGAGTCATTTTTTAGAGAACATTCCTCAGGTTTATACCTCTGTATTAATTCAATCAAATTTATCAATTGATACAAATGATTATAAAAAACTGTTAATCAATGCCCAGACAAAATAACAGACCAATAATACTTAAAAGAAAAAATAATGAAAATAAATAATACGAGATTATCAGCCAGTGTAATCAGAACAATAATATTAGTAATTGTCACTATTATTGTTTCTGGATGTGCTTCTAAGCCCGGAGCAATTTCACCCATGCAACGCAGTGATGATTATCGTTACAAAACTGCTGAATTGCCTTTCAAGTCTGTGAATATTGCACTAAAAAAGGAAAAAAAGCAGTATCAGCAAAAGACTGGTAACATCATTATCCTCGTTGAGGATAAATCAGACAAAAAAAAGCTGATTAACAAAACTCTGGAAAATTTAATGGCCACAATGCCGAAAAATTTACTTTATCAACAAGAGATTATTTATAAAGATGACTTGCAAGATTTGTTAAACAGAACTATCTCAAACCATAATTTTCTTTCATCAGCCTTAGAGTATTATGCAAAACAATTAGAAAACTCAGAGATTCATTCAACAATTATTACACTCACAGACTGGAATCAAATAACGGATACCACTCTAAAACAATCTGAACAACTCTTTTTGAAATTGGGAAACAATATTTGCCTGCACATGATTGGTGTGAACAATATCCATAAAAACAAACGTCTTATCAGGCCAGAAAATTGTGGCAGTTCATCAAACACCGAAAGTTTAGCCAGTGCCAACAAAATGGCTGACTTTGTCGAAAAAATATTTCTTACAATACCAAAAGATATAGATAATGATGGTATTTATAACTATAGGGATCAATGTCCAAATACACCACAAGGAACACCGATCAATTGGATTGGATGTCCAAGAAACAGTAAAACCAGTAATCCAAGATACTTGATTAAATAGAGAGTTTACAGTGGAAGATAATAAAATGAAAACAAATACAGCAACTGTTTTAAAGCAATTAATCACCATACTATTCTCACTACTTATAGTGAGCTTTAATGCCAATGGCGGTGAACCAAAACCTCTTCTAGATTCTCTCTCTTTTGAACAGCAAAAGATTTATCATAAAGCAGCTGCTACGGGGCAGGATGAAGTGCCTTATACTCCACCGACTTTTCAGCGTGTCAATATTTACAATGGCTTAGATAATGAACCATCAGAAATAGAAAAAAATATAGCTGAAAAGCTGAACACTATTTCTTTGGAAGACAAAGTGCAAAAACAAATCATTCAGCCATCTCTGGAGCAGTTTGGCTATGATTTATTCAGCCAAGTACCTATGACATTTTCTCCAGTCACTAATATCCCTGTACCACTTGATTATATGGTTGGTCCTGGCGATACCATTGTGACACAACTGTATGGAAAAACGAATGTTGAATATAAATTAGTTGTGACCCGTGATGGCAATATACTGGCACCAGGTATGGGGCCAATTTTGGTATCTGGCCTCACCTTTTCAGAAGTAAAAGAAAACCTGAAAAGTCGTTTTGAAAAACAAATTTTTGGTACTAAAGCAGCCATTACCATGGGTGAACTTCGTACCATCAATATTATGATCGTCGGTGATGTACTTAAACCAGGTAGTTATACTGTGGGTGGCTTAACTGATCTGATGAATGCTCTATTAGTCAGTGGCGGAGTTAAACGTACTGGTAGTTTAAGAAATATCCAGCTGAAAAGGAACGGCAAAGTCGTGTCATCGTTCGATCTCTATAATGTCCTACTGTATGGCAATACTCAATCCAATATCAGATTAGCACATGGTGATGTAATATTTGTACCTGCTATTGGTAAAACAATAGGTGTGGGTGGTGAAGTTCAACGCCCAGCCATCTATGAATTTAAAGGTCAAACCTATTTTTTTGATGTGATTAAACTCGCTGGTGGATTACTCCCCACAGCATCGCTTGACTCTTCCCATATTGAGCGTATTAAAAAAGGGCAATATCACACTTTGATTAGCCTTTCAAAATCCACAAAAAACATCAACAACCTGAAAGTTAAATCAGGGGATCTAATCCGTATTTTTCCAGTCAAAAAACAAATTGATGATATTGTTTTATTAAGTGGACATGTGATTCAACCTGGTGGGTATGAGTATAAAGAGAATATGCGTCTCTCTCATATTTTACAATCTGCTGAACAACTGCGACAAAATGTTGATACTGAGTTTGCTCTTTTAAAAAGAGAGTTACGCAAGGAACGTCGTATTGAAGTACATTATATTGGTTTGAAAAAAGCCCTTAGCAGACCTGGATCTTCCGCTGACATTAAGTTACATCGTCGGGATGAGATTATTTTATTTGATCTGTCACAAAACAGAGAAAAACAATTAGCACACATTGTTCAGAACATGCAAATTCAAAGCACGCCCGAATATCCACCCATGGTTTTCACAATTAAAGGCTTTGTCAGAAACACGGGAACCTTTCCTCTTCAATATGCGGCACGTTTACTGGATACCATCGATGTTGCTGGTGGTGTCAAAATTGGTACTGATAAAAACTATGCCTTAATTGCTAGAAAAAAATACCCCGATAATAAACTGGAAATGTTTTCTATAGATTTAAATAAAGCCAGAAACAAACCTGTTTCAGAGTGGAATCCAGTCATTCATCCTGAAGATACTGTTTATCTGTTCAATTCAAAAGTTAATCGTGCACAGCTGATTAAGGCACATATAAAACAACTTAAATCAGAAACCGCATATGGATCAATGGCACCAGTTGTTTCAATTTCAGGAAAGATTGATCACCAAGGAGATTATCCTCTTGAGCCAGGTATGCGTATTGCTCAACTACTAAAAGCAGCTGGGGATTTAAATGAATCTTCCTATGGAATGGAGGCTGAATTAACACGCTATAAGCTCATAGATGGTCAGTATCAGATTGCTGAACACCAGTATGTTGAACTGAATGACCTATTGAAAGGTAATGTGAAATCAAATCTGATCCTTCATCCTCATGATCATCTGACAATTCACAAAAAACCTCAGTGGCAAGGTAAACGTATTGTTGAGCTGGCAGGTGAAGTGAAATTCCCAGGTACTTATCCCATTGATAACAATGAAACACTCTGCAACGTAATCCAACGTGCTGGTGGACTGACCAATAAAGCCTATCTTTATGGTGCAGTATTTAACCGTGAGAGTGTCAGAGAAAAACAACAACAATCTCTGGATAAAATTCACAATGATTATGATGATTTATTAGTCAAGTTACATTTATCACCTTCATTAAAAAATGATGAGAAAATGCCGGCTGATGAAGAAATGCATGAAATTAATTCAGTCATTAAAAAATTAAAACGAGCCAAAGCCACCGGACGTATGGTCATTGATATGAAAAAGATACTGGTTTGTGACGAAGAAGCGGATGTGCTACTTGAAAATGGGGATCAGTTAATCGTACCACAATTGGCTTATGAAGTTTCTGTCTTTGGTGAAGTGTATCACTCAACCTCTCATACCTATAACAAAACAAAAGGCAGTGAAGATTATATTGATCTCAGTGGTGGTGTGACTGATTTGGGCAAGGAATCACATGCCTATGTGGTTCAGGCAAATGGCGAAGTCTTATCCGTTCGTAAAGAAGGCTGGTTTGCTTCATGGAAAAACATTCCAATACAGCCAGGTGCCAGTATCTATGTCCCCATTGATGTGGATCGCAGTAATAATACAGAAAGCTTGCAGTCGTGGACACAAATTGTCTTTCGCCTTACTTTATCTGCAGCGGGTATTGCCGCAATACTATAAAAATACGTATAAGAATACTTTGAGACAAAAGCATGAATAATAATTATGATCAGATTGCCGAGATAATTGATGATGAAATCGAGCTTCTCGAATATGTAACAAACATATTAAATAACAAATATAAAATATTTTTTATTTCTATTGCTTGTGCATCCATTGCATATGCCCTGAGTTTTTTTATGCCAGTGAAGTATGAATCATTTTCACGCCTGGCTCTGGTGGAAGTCAAAGAGTTGGGTGGTATTTCACCAGACAATCGTCGTGCACCTGAAGCAGTGACATTGGTGGAACAGGATTTCATTACCAATGCCGTCAACGACAACCATCAAGATCGAGTCATTGCAAGGATGCGCTCTAGAGTATTTACAAAAAAATTCATTGAAGATAATAATTTATTACCCATCATTTTTTCTAAACGCTGGGATAAAAACAAAAAACAATGGAAAGATAATTTCGTGCCGGATATGACATTAGCTTCTGAAATTTTTAAAGAACAAATATGCAGTGTTAATCGCAATGATGAAAATAACTTGATGATTATCAAAATAAAATTAGGCGAACCTCAGCTTGCAGCAGATATCGCTAATTTATTCGTACGTGAATTTAATCACTACCGCCGTACATCAAATATTAAAGAGGCTGATCGTAAAATTTCTTTTCTACGCAAGACACTAGAACAAACTGATTTTTTAGAAATGCAAAAGTCACTATATCGCTTAATTGAAGCCCAGCTGGTGATAAAAATGTTAGCCAGCAATAAAGAACAATATGCAGTCGAAGTACTGGATCCCGCGATTGCTCCGCTTTACAAGGTCAGTCCGGCAAAAAAGAAAATTGCCATACTGACATTTTCTGGAGTCTTCATTCTTAGCATTGTCTTTATTATTGGCCGTATTGTTTTTCAGCGCATTAGTGTATCAATCAGTCAGTATGAGAAACAAAAACATGAACAATAATAATCAAACACTCACACTTAATAAAAAGCTTCATTCTGTGTTCTTCTCACACAAGACCCACCGTGTCATTTTTGCACTATTGAATCGTGGTCTTGGTGTATCACTGCAATTTATTGTCAATCTCATCATTGCCCAGTTATTGGGTGCACGTGGTATGGGGATCTATCATATCTATTCAACCTGGATGGTCATGTTAGCAGATATCTCAAGTCTGGGCTTGCCAATGTATACCATGAGACAGATCTCGAAGTATCATAAGAAGAATCAAATGCAGTTAATTTTACTGGTAGTCAACAGGTTTTTATTGATAGCCATTATATCCTGTTTGATGATTACTGCTCCATTCATTATCAGTCCATCATTAGTATCAGACATTTTTCTGAGCAATGTTGAGGGTGATTACATACTACAATATGCTGCCATTGCTTCTATCCTATTTGTATTGATTCGTATTCTGTCAGAGGCATTAAAAGCCATTGGTTTAACCAATTCAGGTATTCTTGCAGAGTCTGCATACTTACCATTAGGAATAATATTAAGTCTGTCTGTGCTACTGGCTTTCTCACTTCAGATCACTATACAAACACTCTTAGTCATACACCTATCAACCTTATTGCTGGTCTTAATTTTATTATATGTTAACTGGACAAAGACCATTAAGAAGAATATTCAAGCAATGGATAAAGTTTTTGAATCCACTCAACCACCCAAACTCAAGTCTTTTTTATCTCGTTCACTACTTTTTATCTGGTTTAGCATGATTTTAAATATCTGGTTTGTTAACTTGCCCGTATTTATTTTACCTTATATTAGCAGTACTGAAGAAATTGGTTTGTTTGGTATTGCTTTTCGACTGGTCATGTTATCAACCACCATTCTGGTGAGTCTCTCCGCTTTATTTGGTCCTCGCTTTGTCAACCACTATAAAGAAAATAACATTCAGAAACTCAAACAGGAACTACATCATTCTCAGTGTTATTCCCTGGCAGCTTACCTGCCCTTTTTTATTCTATTTATGGTTTTTCCAGATTTTATTTTGTCATTTTTTGGTGAAGAATTTTTACAGGCAAAAAATATACTGCTTATTCTAGCCATCGCTCAGTTAGTTAACTCAGCAACAGGGCTGGTGGGGTATTTTTTGATTATGATTCATCAAGAAAAGAGTGAACTTGGTGCTATTTTACTGTCTTTTATCATCATGCTGCCATTGATGATTATACTGGGCAATGAATATGGAATTATCGGGATCACAACCGCTTATGCACTGGGCATTGCCTTTAAAAACATTTTATCACTACTGCTTTCTCTCTATTTTATACGCCAACTAAAAATGGCATCAATTTTAAGCTAAAAGGTTTTTATTATGAAACAACTTGATTTTATTATTATTGGTGCACAAAAATCAGCCACCACTTCAATGTTTAAATATCTTTCTGAACACCCTGACATTGTTATGCCCACTGACAAAGAAGCCCCTTTTTTCAGTAATACAAAACTGTTTAATAAAGGCTGGTCATCCTTTATTGATCATTATTTTTATAATGCAGCGGAAGAAAAATTATGGGGCACAGCCAGCCCACAATATATGGGTGATCCAGGAGCAGCAAAACGTATTGCTAAACAAAATCCTGGTGCTAAATTAATTGCCATATTAAGAAATCCCATTGACCGCAGCTATTCTCATTACATCATGTCACAACGTCGTGAATTGGATGATAGAGATTTTGATCAGGTTGTTGATGAACTGCTTGGCAAAGATCATTTACAAAAATACAGACAAGCACCTCCTCCAGAACATAGCTCTGGTTACGATGGTAGTGAAGGTAATGAGCCAAATCAAGATACACATTTTTATTGTGTCTGGAGTGAGTATGGACGTATCTTGCAACGGTATCGTGAATACTTTAAAAAAGAGCAATTACTGGTTTTATATATGGATGAATTAATGAAAGATCCACAAGGTAGCATTAATAAAGTTACTGACTTTCTTGGCTTACAGGATAAATTTACACCTGCCAATTTAGGAAAAATCTATCATAAAGGCGGAAGTCGTTTATTCGTTCCAAGCGCCTGGAAGGAAGCAATAAAGGCCAATCATTTATTTCGATTTTTTTGGAATAGAGTTCCCTCACGCACACGAGGTTATCTTAATTACTGGTATGAACAGATGAATGTCAGAAAAAATGACAAACAATCCGGACCTTCTGAGCAGGCTAAAGAAAAAATGGCTCAGCACTTCATGCCTGATATTAAGTTGCTTGAGTCCATCACTGGTTCACAAGTACCCTGGCCGGCATTTCATAAAAAGTAAACCTATGCGATTGGGAATAAAGGAACTCATTGATTTTGCTCTGGTTTTTATTTTTTTTGTGGGCTTTCAGGGAGGCAAATACTTTCTTAATAATCGCCTTCAGGAAGTGGGTATTGCCCTCACTCTGCTGCTGTTCTTCTATGCATCAATAGAGCTTGCTATTAATAAAAAAAATATAAAATGGCGTTGGTGGTTCTGGAGTGCGCCACTACTCATCACCTATATTATGGGCTCTTCTGCCCTGATTTTTTCAGTCAATGCAGGCACTGCTATTATGCCCAGTTTATTCGCAGCACGAGAATTTTTAATTGTTTTTCTGGCACCTGCACTCTACTTTATTTATCACCTAGGATACCCTTTAGAGCGTCTGGAAAAAATATTTATTTTCAGTTTGATCATTGTTTTATTAAATTATGTGGTTAACTATTTTCGTATTGACTTACCTTCTGCTTATTTTTCTACGGGGTACATGTCTTATCTGGTGACCTTTGATGAATGGCGCGGTTACCGGCTAAAACCTCCAACTTTTGCCTTACTTCTATTGACTGTGTATGGCATGATGATGTTGTTTCAGAATATTTCTGCTTTAAAGCGGCTAGGATGGATTCTGGTTCTATGTCTTGTAGTTTACATCTGGTTTTTAATTAAGGCTCGTTCACAGATGGCCACACTTGCTCTTGCTGTTTTTTGTTATCCTATATTATTCTCTCGCCCAAATCGAATGAATGTTCTTTTTATTGTGTGGCCTGTGGGTCTATTTTTTCTGATAGCTTTAGGAGGGGTATTAATTGATTCTTTTATGAATTCTGATGGTGCCAGTGTGCGTGCCGCATCCTATTCAATGGCCTGGGATACTATTAAACAATATCCTTTGTTTGGTTATGGTCAGTCCAGCGGATATAGTATGACCTATCAGGATATTTTTGGTCATAAATTCTTTCCCTCCGATCTAGGTTTAATCGGCATTACTTTTAAGTACGGATTGATTGGTTTATTTTTATATATTTTTTATGATTTTTATCTGCTCAGACGCTTAGTACGTATCAACTGGTTTTATTATTACCATTATCATAAGACCAACCCTCTAATTTGGTCATTACTCATTCTTCTAACTGCTTTGACCATCAACCTGATCCTAAATCCAGGGCTGGCTTATATGCAGGGATTGACTGTGGGATCATTAACTATTGCACTTACTGCAGTTTATCGGGATGAATTAAAACAAATAGAGTTAAACAATGATTAGTATTACGTTTGAAAAGGCAGATAATTTTACAACCATAAATATAACTGGAAATAAAGTAAAGTTGATGTGTAGCGACACAAACTTGATCTGATATATTCATAATAAAGGTGACCTTAAGTACAGACAGGAGTGCTTCATAATGATATGATTAAAAATAAGTACAAATACTATTCCTCCTCTTAGTAAATATTATGTGCTTAGCTAAACAACATTTATAGATAACAATCCAACTATTTAAGACTTTGTCTTATTAAATTAGCATAAAGTACTAGAAGGTTTATTCACATGAATTATCTTCCAAGAAAAAATCAGTTTATCATTCGTCTAACAACCATTGTTGGACGAAGCCTCTTTGCGGCAGAAAAGCATGACTTCACCCAAGCAGGTATAATTTCCAAACCCAATTTCTGGTAATATTTTAAGGAAATTATACCATGATCAATCCAGAAAACATCAATTGCTACGAGCTTTATCAGCGCCATGTAAAATTACTGGCACTTCAGGGTAAGGCAAAGAGCACCATAGATTCGTACTCACGCGCCATTCGACGTATATCTAAATATTTTAATTGCTGTC
>JAUJGA010000164.1:0-1686 GCA_042095675.1 Gammaproteobacteria bacterium | reverse complement strand
CTCAGGTGTTTATAGCTCATTTGTAGCCTCTGCTGTTGGTGTCGTAACCTGGCATTGTAACCCTGAGTCTTGTTTAATTTACAGGGTGTTTGCTCAGCTACTATCAGAGGTCATGCACTTATTATACGAATTCAGCTTGTAAAAATATTGTATGTTATACTACAAATCTTCGTGTGCTTATAAATCAAAATAATAATTTATGAAAAACATTGATGTTTTTAATGGTGATGCTGATGGTATCTGTGCTTTATTGCAGCTCAGACAAGTAAAGTCTCTTGAGTCTACATTAGTAACGGGAATAAAAAGAGATATCAATTTACTTGAAAGTGTGAATGCTGAAACAGGTGATAAGCTGACAGTTTTAGATATTTCTCTGGATAAAAACAGAATAGGCTTATTAAGAAATCTACAATCAGGTGTAGATGTTTTTTATGTTGATCATCATTTTTGTGGTGAGATACCTGACAATGATAAGTTGCAGGCTGTGATTGATACAGATGCAAATATTTGTACCAGCTTGCTGATGAACCAATACTTAGATAATCAAAAATATTTATGGGCTATTAGCGGTGCTTTTGGGGATAATTTAAAGTTTTCGGCTAATAATTTAGCCAAACAACAGCAACTTTCTGAAACTCAGGTTGCTCAGTTGAATGAACTGGGTACCTATATTAATTATAATGGCTATGGTGCAGATATTAGTGATTTACATTTTGCTCCCGATCAATTATATCAAAATCTTCTACCTTATCAGACGCCATTTGATTTTATTGCAGATAAGAGCTCAAATTTTGAACAACTAAAATCTGGCTATAAAGAAGATAATGCCTTTGTTGCTGACTTAAAATCTGAGTATGAAACAGATAAAATTGCAGTTTTTATTCTACCTGATGCTCCCTGGGCAAGGAGAATAAGTGGTATCTATAGTAATGAACTGGTTAATCAGTATCCAGATAGAGCACATGCGGTATTAAGTCATAATAAATCAGGTGGATACCTTGTCAGCGTCAGGGCACCTTTGAATAACAAAACAGGGGCAGATGAACTATGTCGTCAGTTCCCCGGTGGAGGAGGTCGCAAGGCCGCTGCTGGTATTAACCATTTGGAAATATCTGATTTAGATGATTTTATCAATAAATTTTCTAAACAGTTTAAGTGAATTATTTAAAACTATAAGAGATACTTGCAAAACTAACAATTTAATAGAGTTTCTTAGCTGAATTGCTAATTTTTGAATAAAATCCAAGCCAAATTTGTTATAATATGTTTGCGAACAAAAACAAAAAAATCTTGGAGTATTAGTATGTTAAGAGACACTTTAGCACAAAAATGGGAACAAATACAAGGCTCACTTTTTCCTTGCAGCAAAAATCTGTGAAACTACTTATTACTATAAATTAAGTTAAAAATAGCATTTTTTGCTTGCCTGATGGATTTTAAAAAAATTCTGTAATTTTTCTTCAAACATCAGGCACGGGACATGCTACGCTCTATTAGCGTATTTTCCCTGTAATGTGTTTATTTGCTTATTTTTACAGGTCTAATTTACTCATAATCATCTCGGTATAATAAAAAGTCCATTAAGTGCTCCCAAGAATCCATCACAAAAAATGTGATCACTCCCCTGAACTTTTCCCACATAAATTTTTTGGAACCAAACTTCTTACGACAAGCCTGGAAAGCACC
>JAUJGA010000163.1:0-11893 GCA_042095675.1 Gammaproteobacteria bacterium | reverse complement strand
TGTCTTCTTTTTTTAGCCAGCCAGATACTTGTTCTGGAATCCAGTACTTTATAAGTAAATCACTGATTGTGTCCTTGACTTCATTTTTGATTTTTACGGCTTTTAATTTGTTCTGATGGCGCTCTATGGTCTTTTTATGGGCTTGTTTATGCCGATATCCTCTCAAGCCTGTATTACGTGCAATTTCTCTTGTAATTGAACTCTGTGAACGATCAAGTGATTCTGCAATTACTTCATGACTCTCTTCGTTTATTAGTGATATTTCGATATAATGTCTTTCTTCAAGACTCAGGTGTTTATAGCTCATTTGTAGCCTCTGCTGTTGGTGTCGTAACCTGGCATTGTAACCCTGAGTCTTGTTTGATTTACAGGGTGTTTGCTCAGCTACTATCAGAGGTCATGCACTTATTATACGAATTCAGCTTACTCAAAAGTTTAACTAAACATTATTACAATAATGTAACATTATACTATTTTTTTTATGAAGTTGCTTTGTGTTGTGTATAATAATACAAGATATTCTGATTAAATATATGGTTGATTATGAGGTGATACAATTATGAAAATAAAGATTAGTCTTTATTTGTTTATTTTTATTATACATTCAAGTGTTTATGCTAAGACAATAATTAATTCTACCCTAGAGCAGTTCTATGATCGTACTCAAAGCATGCAAGCTGATTTTAAGCAGACTATCACTGATTCCAAAGGTAAAGTTATTGAAACTTCTAAAGGGGAATTAATTTTTAGCCGACCTGATAAGTTTATTTTTGAATATCGTAGTCCCGCAGAACAAAAATACATTTCTAATAGTAAGAATTTATGGATATATGATGTTGAACTGGAACAGGTAAGTATTAAATCTTTAGATGAAGGGCTTGGAGATTCACCAGCCTTATTACTTAGTAGTAATAGTAATGTATATCAATATTATGATGTAAATAATGTCAAACTAATGCCTCTATCACAAGTTCAACGACAGTCATTGCAATGGGTACAATTGAAAGCAAAAAAGGAAGATACAACATTTGAACGTGTGTTATTAGGCTTTAATGAGCATAAGCTAAAAGAAATGAAAATGTATGATAATTTTGGTCAGCTTACTGAGTTAACTTTTTCTAATATTCAATTGAATAAATCTTTTGCCAATCGTCAGTTTAATTTTGTAGCACCTGAAGGCGTTGATGTGATCGGAACTGCGGATGCCCAATAAGGAAGAAGATTTATTTAGTGCTAGCGATAATAAATCAAATAAACCACTTGCTGATAGAATGCGTCCAGCTTCATTGGATGCTTACTATGGCCAGACTCATTTATTAGGGAAGGGTAAGCCTCTAAGGGTGGCTTTGGAAAGTGGTAATCCACATTCAATGATTTTTTGGGGACCTCCTGGCGTTGGTAAAACGACTTTGGCTAGAATTATTGCTTATTATGCCAAGGCTCAATTTCTTTCAATTTCTGCTGTTCTTTCTGGTGTAAAGGAAATTCGCCAGTCTATTGAACAGGCTCAGCAGCATTATCAGGTTTTTCAACAAAAAACAGTTTTGTTTGTCGATGAGGTACATCGTTTTAATAAATCACAGCAAGATGCCTTTTTACCCTATATCGAAGATGGAACTTTTGTATTTGTAGGTGCTACTACTGAAAATCCTTCCTTTGAATTGAATAATGCATTGTTATCACGTGCTCGTGTTTATTGTTTGAAAACGCTTAGTCAGGATGAATTATCTGTTTTATTAGATTTTGCTTTAAGTGATCAAGAACAAGGCTTAGGTGATAAAAATCTATTTATAACAGAGGAAGATAAAAATTATCTTATTTTAAGTGCTGATGGTGATGCACGTAAATTGTTAAATTTACTTGAAATTGCGATTGATCTTGCTGAGCCTGGAGGTGGAAAGAATGTTATTTCAACTGAGGTGATTACGCAGGTTACTTCTGACAGCAGCCGTCGTTTTGATAAAGGCGGTGATATTTTTTATGAACAAATTTCAGCTTTTCATAAGTCGATAAGAGGTTCATCTACTGATGGTGCATTGTATTGGATGTCCAGAATGATTGATGCAGGGTGTGACCCATTAATTATTGCCAGACGATTATTGGCTATAGCCTCAGAAGATATTGGTAATGCAGATCCCAGAGCCATGCAGATTGCTTTAAATGCATGGGATGCCTTTGAAAGGTTGGGCCCTAAAGAAGGTAATCGCGCTATTGCTCAGGCAGCTATCTATTGTGCCTTAGCACCAAAAAGTAATGCGGTTTATAGCGCATTTAATCAGGCCATGGATTGTGCTAAGGAGTCAGGCTCTCTTGATGTGCCGAGACATCTACGAAATGCACCGACACAATTGTTGAAAGCTATGAAATATGGTCAGGATTATCGTTATTCTCATAATGAACCGGAAGCTTATTCTGCTGGTCAAAGTTATTTGCCGGATGAAATTAAAGAGACACGGTTTTATTATCCTGAACCAAGAGGTTTAGAAATAAAACTTAAAGAAAAAATAGATTATTTAAAAAAACTTGATGAAAATTGTGAGTGATTTATAGGAACTCATACCTGAAATCTTGCCACCTCGTCATCCCCGAGTTCTCTTATCGGGAATCTTTGTGTTGCAGATTCCTGCTGAGAGACTAAAGGAATGACGGGGGATACGTCATCCTCGAGGTATCGTTGATTTTATTAGAATGACATTTAATAATCAGTAATCAATGAAAAAAGAACCTTGTGTGTATATTACTGGCTAGTAAAAAGAATGGGGTTTTGTATGTTGTTGTCACAAGTAATTTAATTCAAAGAATATGGCAACATAAAAACAATCAGATGTCAGGTTTTACGAAAAAATATAATGCTTATATTTTAGTCTATTTTGAAGTCCATGAAACAATGGAATCTACAATTTTAAAGGAAAAACAAATTAAAAAATGGAAGCGAGAGTGGAAAATCTCTATAATTGAGAAAAACAATTCTAAATGGCTGGATTTGTGGGAGCAACTTTCACTATAAATCTATTACATTGTCATCTGTTTCAAGGCTAGTCATACCCGAGTTCTCTTATCGGGGATCTATTACTACGCACGTCATTCTCGAGTTTTCTTATCGTGGATCTAGTTTTTTTGGTTGAGATTCCTGCTAAGAAACTGCAGGAATGACGAATGTGAGAGAATGCAGGAATGACGAAGGTGCGAGGCTTTATAAGGAGTAAATCTTGGGTGAGTTAGTTGCAATAGCTGCAGGAGGTTCATTGGGTGCTGTGATGCGTTATGCTATGTCTAATGCTATATATGGCTGGTTGGGACGTGGCTTTCCCTATGGTACTTTAAGTGTTAATGTCATTGGTTCTTTCCTTATCGGTATTGCCTTTGTGTTATTGACAGAGAAACTTACTCTGGGCTCTGAAGTCAGGGCTTTTACTCTTATTGGTTTTCTTGGGGCATTCACTACTTTTTCTGCCTTCTCGTTAGAAACTTTGACTTTATTAGAGCAAGGATATTTAGTGAAAGCTGTGGCTAATATTTTACTTAGTGTTTTACTCTGCCTAATTGCCACCTGGAGTGGTATGGTTTTAGCTAAGGCTGTTTAATGGATTAATTATGTCTAATATAATAAAAGAACAAAAACTTGCGTGTGAAAAAGTAAAACTAGTTAGAGTTTACACTGATGATAGTAAGGGACATGTTGCTGATATGTTAGATCATTTGCATAAACGTGGTGATGTGATTGGTACGACTATTTTTAGAAATATCGCTGGTTTTGGTCGGCATGGACATATTCATCAAACATAATTATTAGATTTATCGAGTAATTTGCCTATTGTTATTGAGTTTTATCATAAGAGTGATAAATCTGCAGAGTTAATAAGCTTTATTCATCAGAAAATTGAAAATGCTCATATCATCAGCTGGTATGTGGATCTCTCATTTGAGCATTTGGACTAAATTTAAAAATTAAGAACTAAGGTACGAAAAACATTATGTTAGATGCAAAATATTTACGCAATAATTTAGACGAAGTAGCCATCCAACTGGCTCGTCGTGGTTTTACACTGGATACAGAACAACTGGCGGAACTTGAGTCAGAACGTAAGGTGATACAAGCTAAAACCCAGGAGTTACAGGCTTTTAGAAAATCTAAGTCTAAAGAAATTGGTATAGCCAAGAAAAATGGCGAAGATGCATCTGACATTTTAGCGGCTGTGGCTTCTATTGGTGATGAGTTAAATTCTATGGAGACACGACTTAAAGACTTATTAAATGAAACCAATGCTGTATTGATGAGTATTCCAAATATACCTCATGAATCTACCCCTGATGGTAAAAATGAAGATGAAAACGTTGAAGTAAGAAAATGGGGAGAGTTAGCCTCATTTGATTTTGATATTAAAGATCATGTTGATTTAGGTGTTGAGCTGGGTACTGGTTGGAATGCCAAGGGTGGATTGATGGATTTTGAAACTGGTGCCAAACTATCTGGTGCTCGTTTTACGACTTTAAAAGGTCCTTTAGCTCGTCTACATCGTGCTTTGATACAATTGATGCTAAATACTCATACTGAAGAACATGGTTATAGTGAAAATTATGTACCTTATCTGGTGCGTCCAGATGCTTTAAGAGGTACCGGGCAGTTACCCAAATTTAAAGAGGACTTATTTGCTATTGAGGCAAGTGAGGAAGATATTGCAGATAATAAGCAATTGCACTTAATCCCTACAGCTGAAGTGCCAGTGACTAATATGGTGAGTTATTCAATTCTTGATGAAAATGAGCTACCCTTAAGGCTGACTGCTCATACACCATGTTTTCGCTCAGAAGCCGGTGCTTATGGAAAGGATGTTCGAGGTTTTATTCGTCAACACCAATTTGAAAAAGTAGAATTAGTACAGGTTTCTAAGCCGGAAGATTCCATGAATGCTTTGGATGAATTATTAGGTCATGCGGAAAAAATTCTGCAGTTGTTAAAACTTCCTTATCGTGTGGTGGCTCTTTGTACTGGTGATATAGGTTTCTCAGCTTGTAAAACTTATGATATAGAGGTCTGGGTTCCTGCACAGAAAACCTATAGAGAAATTTCTTCGTGTAGCTTATTTGGTGCTTTTCAGGCACGCAGAATGCTGGCTCGCTATAGAAATAAAGAAAGTGGCAAGCCAGAATTGGTGCATACGATTAATGGTTCGGGTTTAGCTGTAGGGCGGACATTGGTGGCTATTATGGAGAACTTTCAACAGGCTGATGGCTCGATTAAAGTACCAGAGGTTTTGGTGCCTTATATGGGTGGAATCAAAATAATAAAATAACGTTCGGAAATGATGGTGGTTGTAATCCGTGCTTGGTGAGATATCATTACTTTTTCGGGGACGCTCAAGGTCATGAACACCATGGACGGTGTGAATGCAGATTGAGGCAGGATGCCGGTGCTGCCCATGACTCGCTCAACCTCGGCATCCATGCCTCGAAAAACCCCGAAAATGCAATGACACCACACAAATCACTACTAGTATCATTTGCCTCTCTGGGGGCGTAAGAACAACAGCTGAATATCTAAAGATTAAAAAGATGAACCAAAAAATTAAACCTGAAATCATCCAACGTAATGCTAATACTGATATCGAGGCATTATCCTCCAGTCTTTCTTTGTCTACTGTGCAGGCACGTATTGTGGCTCATAGGATGGTTCAAAATGAGTCTCAGAATGTGCAGTATTTGCAAAGTATTGTTCATAATTCTTTGAAAAATATTGCTCCACCAAGTTTGTTGAAAGATTGTGATATTGGGGTTAAACGTATTGCTCAGGCGATTGAAGATAAACAGGTGATTGCTTTATTAACCGATTATGATGTGGATGGTATCACTTCTCATGCGATTATGTTTCATGCTTTAAGGGATTTCTTTGGGGTTGATGAGGCTCAGATACAGCATTTGATTGGTCATAGGATTGATGATGGTTATGGGATTAGTCAGGGGTTGGTGAATAAAATCTTGGCCCAGGAACTGCTACCGGATTTAATTATTACTGCTGATTGTGGATCTTCTGATGAGGGACAAATAAAACAATTGAAGGAGCAGGGGATTGATGTCGTTGTGACGGATCATCATGCAATTCCACAGGAAGGTATTCCTTTATCTGCATTTGCGGTGATTAATCCTACCCGTGATGACTGTGATTATCCTGATAATACTATCGCCGGTTGTATGGTGAGTTGGTTATTAATGAGTCATTTACGTACTCAGTTAATCTCTACAAAAGTTTTGTCCGAGAAGTCTGCTAAATTATCTGGTTTATTGGACTTTGTTAGTCTGGGAACTGTGGCGGATGCGGTTTCTCTATCAAGTCCTATTAATCGTGCTGTTGTGAATGCGGGTTTAAAAGTAATGAATCAATTACTAAGACCTTGCTGGCAAGCTACAAAAAAATTATTGGAAAGGGATTTTCAGGTATTTACAGCTGAAGACTTGGGGTTTCAGATTGGTCCTCGTATTAATGCTCGTAGTCGTATGTCAGATCCGAATATGGCTTTACATTTTTTATGTGCGGATAATTTATATCAGGCTGGTCAGCATTTAAAAGAACTGGATCTAGATAACCAGACTCGTAAAGAAACAGAAAAGGAAATGCTGCAAGTTGCTTATCAATTAGCAGAGCAGCAATTAGAAAAGTTATCCTGGTCTTTGGTTATTTATCATAAAGACTTTCATGCCGGAGTTCAGGGAATCGTTGCCTCGCGTTTAATTGAAAAATACGGCCGGCCTGTCATTGTTTTAAGTCGCACTAAGGATGAAAATAAACTCACGGGTTCGGCAAGAACAATTTCTATTATTCATATTCGTCAGGCTATTGAAGATGTGGCTAATGAATCTGATGATTTAATTCTTGGATTTGGTGGTCATAAAGGTGCTGCGGGTTTAAAGCTCAAGGCTCAGGCCGTAGATGAATTTAGCGAGTTGTTTGATAAGGCGATTGAAAAACAATTATTAAAAAATCAAATTAACACTGGCGAGCAGCTAAGGCCACAAATTTTCTCAGATGGTGAACTTGATGAAGATGAACTGAGTTTTCAGACTATCTCAGAGTTAAAGTTATTAGAACCTTATGGGCGTGAATTTGAAGCACCGATATTTGAGGGTGATTTTTTAGTTCAAAATATCAGAGTGATAGGTGCTGAAGGGATTCATTTAATGATTCAATTAGCTACAGAGTCTCATACTTTCCGCTCAGTTTGGTTTAGAGCTATGGACAATAAGACAGATCCTATACCAATTCAGGAAGATGATATTGTACATGTTGTTTATCAATTAAAAGAAAATTATTATCGTGGTAATTTTTCTATTCAATTACATGTTGTGGATATGATTGTTGAATAGTTGAATGTATGTTCATTTGGCTCGTGATCCTTAAATAAGTGCTTTTTTTCAATTAATTTATGTTTGCCTGAGAAATGATTCCATTAGTGGTGTAAAATAACCAACTTTCTAAATAATTTTAACCATGAGTAAAAAGTTTTAATGATTGAATTCACCGGTTTAAAGTCTAGAATTTCTGATCTGAACAAGCGTTCTGAATTGCTTAGGGGGTATCTTTGACTTTGATGTGCAAAAAGAACAATTAGAAGAAGTTAATTTAGAACTGGAATCACCTACTGTCTGGGATAATCCAGATAATGCACAGGCCTTAGGAAAAAAGAAAGTGGCTTTGGAAAAAGTCGTTTTTGGTCTGGAAACAATGTTTAGTGGTTTAAGTGATATCCGTGAACTTCTGGAGATGGCTCTTGAAGAAGATGATGAGGCGGCTGTTGAAGATATTATTTCTGAATTGGATGTGCTGGATAAAGAAATAGCAGAATTAGAATTTCGTCGTATGTTTTCCGGTGAAATGGATGCCAATAATGCCTTTGTTGATATTCAATCAGGCTCTGGTGGTACTGAAGCTCAGGATTGGGCTAGTATGATTTTAAGGATGTATTTACGCTGGGGTGAGAAAGAAGGATTTAAAACTGAAGTTTTAGAGATCTCTGATGGTGATGTCGCCGGTATTAAAGGTGCTACGATTAAGTTTAGCGGTGAATATGCTTTCGGTTGGTTACGTACGGAAACAGGTGTACATCGCCTAGTGAGAAAATCACCATTTGATTCTGATAGTCGTCGTCATACTTCTTTTGCCTCTGTTTTTGCTTATCCTGAAGTTAATGATGATATTGATATTGATATCAACCCATCGGACTTACGTATTGATACTTATCGTGCCAGTGGTGCAGGTGGGCAGCATGTAAATAAAACCGAGTCAGCGATTCGTTTGACTCATTTACCTACCAATACAGTAGTGCAATGTCAGAACGATCGTTCTCAGCATAAGAATAAAGCGGCAGCCATGAAAATGCTGAAGGCAAAATTATATGAATTAGAGGTTCAAAAACGTAATGCTGATAAGAAGGTAGCAGAAGATAATAAGTCGGATATTGGCTGGGGTAGTCAGATTCGCTCATATGTTCTGGATCAATCCAGAATTAAAGATTTAAGAACAGGCGTTGAGTCCAGTAATACACAAGCGGTATTAGATGGAGACTTAAATCAGTTTATTGAGGCTTCATTGAAGTCAGATTTGTAGATGTTAATCCGTATTATAGTTGCAGCATACTCCTCTCAGGGGCGCTCAAGTACATCCATGTAACGCTTAAAGAAAAGCATGATTGCCAAGGACGGCAAAAATGCAGTGAAGAGGCAGGATGCCGGTACTGCCTATGTTTTTCAATACCCCTGAGAGAAGCATACTGTAACCATACTACTATCACCGTATGAGTTTCTAAGTTTAAAAAACATAACTCATCATTCCAAAGCACGGGTTGCCAAATAATTTAGTGAGAAAGAGATGTCAGAAGAAAATATTCAAACAGATGTTGTCGATGAAAATAAATTAATTGTTCAACGTCGTGAAAAACTATCAAAGTTGAGAGAAAATGGGAATGCTTTTCCTAATCACTTTAGGCGTGACTCTCTGGCTGAGGATTTGCATGAGCAATATGAGCAGTATAGTAAAGAAGAGTTAGCTGAAAAGAATTTTAAGGTGGTGATTGCAGGTCGTATGATGCTGCAGCGAGTGATGGGTAAGGCCAGTTTTGCTACTATTAAGGATATGTCGGGTTCTATTCAGGTTTATGTGCAAAGAGATTCTTTGCCAGAAGGCTTTTATAATGAACAGTTTAAAAAATGGGATATTGGCGATATTATCGGTGCTCAGGGTGTGATGTTTAAAACCCAAAAGGGTGAACTTTCTATTAAGGTTAATAATATTGAATTATTGACCAAGTCTTTACGTCCGCTACCTGAAAAGTTTAAAGGTTTATCGGATCAGGAAACTCGTTATAGACAACGTTATATTGATTTGATTACCAATGATGATACACGTAAGACATTTGTGCTGCGCTCAAAAATTGTCAATTATATTCGTAATTTTATGATTGAAAAAAATTATATGGAAGTTGAAACACCAATGATGCAGGTAATTCCAGGGGGTGCTACAGCACGTCCTTTTACTACCTATCATAATGCTTTGGATATGGAGTTATTTTTACGCATCGCACCTGAATTGTATTTAAAAAGACTGGTTGTCGGTGGTTTTGAGCGGGTTTTTGAAATCAATCGAAATTTTAGAAATGAGGGGCTGTCTACTCGTCATAATCCTGAGTTTACTATGATTGAATTTTATCAGGCCTATGCTGATTATCATGATTTGATGAATTTGACTGAAGAAATGTTACGTGGATTGGCAGAAGATGTCTTGGGTAATCCGGTTTTTGAATATCAGGGTACCAGCATTGATTTTGGTAAGCCTTTTGCCCGTATGTCAGTGAAAGAATCTATTTTGCATTTTAATCCTGAACTTCAGGTATCACAATTAGAAAGTATTGATGAAGCTCGTAAAGTAGCAGAATCTTTGTCTATTCCATTGAAAGAGTCTTATGGTTTAGGTAAGGTTCAAATTGAGATATTTGAGAAAACTGTTGAAGACCTTTTAATGGAGCCGACTTTTATTACTGCATATCCTACAGAGGTTTCGCCTTTGGCACGCCGTAGTAATGATGATCCTTTTGTCACCGATAGATTTGAATTTTTTGTAGGCGGACGTGAACTAGCCAATGGTTTTTCAGAGTTAAATGATCCAGAAGATCAAGCAGAGCGGTTCAGAAAACAGGTAGAAGATAAAGAAGCAGGGGATGATGAAGCCATGCACTTTGATGATGACTATATCATTGCTTTAGAACATGGTATGCCGCCTACAGCAGGAGAAGGTATTGGAATTGATCGCCTGGTGATGTTGTTAACAGACTCTCCATCGATACGTGATGTTTTATTATTTCCACATATGAGGCCGACTGAGTAAAAAAGTTTTAAGTTTTAAGTACTAAGTGTTAAGTTAAAGCAAAAAATCAGAAAATTTTAAGCTTAGAATAGTGTGTAATCCTAACACTTAGCACATTATTCTTCATCATCAAAAGAATAGGGTAGTTCTTGAATTATCAGTGGTATGGTCATCGCTTCATCAAGAAAAATATCATTATTCTCAATCGCTTCAATAGTTATAACTGCAGTAATGCCTATTCCCACGTCAAAATCAGGCTGGGCATCCACAATATGACCTGCACCCTGACCACTTTTACTGCTGGCTGAAAATAACAATTGCCCGGGCTCCGCATTTTCTGCTGTATCACAATGTGCAATATACATCTGTCGTTTTAATTTACCCAGGTATTGCATTCTTGCAACAACTTCCTGTCCTGTATAACAGCCTTTTTTAAAATTGATAGCATGTAAGGCTTGTAGATTAAGCATTTGTGGAATAAAGCTTTCATTGGTCTGGCTAAATACATTGGGAATGCCGGATTGAATGTCCAATAGTCTCCAGTGTGAGCTGTCCAGTAATTGAGCCTTAGGACTTAATGCCTGCCATAGTTTTTTCATCTCTTCACAAGATGCGATACATTCAAAACGAGTTGCTGTACTGGCTGAAGTATCTGCAAGACGAATCAGAGTCATCTCTTTAAATTGTGTGCTATTCTTATCTGCAATGGGAATATCAAAGCCATATTCTTTAAGTGCTTTCTCTGCGGAGGTACCATAGATACCAATTCTAATAGTCTCATTACTCACATCGGTTAATTCAACTTTGCTCATCATGACAAACATTTTCAGGCGTTTAAGATTTGCTTCAATGAGTGTTTGAGGTAATTGTAAATGCAGCTGTTGTTGATGATTAAATATTGAGAATAGGGCACGTAAGCGTCCCTTGGGTGTACAAAGACCACTAAGTTGAGATGTAGAATCATTAACCAGGTTAATATCATTTGTCAGTTGGCCTTGCAGGAAGGTATTTTTATCATCACCTGTGACTTGAATCAGTCCTAGGTATGATAAGTCACTGAGATATAAGTCTCCTGATGAGCTATTGATTGATTGATTAAAGCAAGCTTCTTGTTGTTCATTGTAAGAAGCACCGGAATCTTCCAGGAAATTGATCCAATTGTTTGACATAGTTGTATGTTTCTCTTTATATTGAGGACAAATAAAAATAATATGTAACTATTCAGCGTAATTTTTTTTCATATAAAACTAACTGATAAAATCAGGCAGTTTTCCCTTAAAGAGTAAATCCATAGCATAGCCAGATGTGACTCCCTGTTACAAGTCGATAAATAACCTCGAATACGATAAAACATTTTAGCACCATCCAGACTACGGAAAGCCACTGATATTTTTTGTTGTACCTTGGTCATTCTAATATCTCGTTCACCTTGATTATTACTAAATGGCACTTCTGAATTTTCCATAAAACGCAGTGTATCCTCATCATACTTAATCAATCGCTCTAATAAATTACGAGATTTACTTCGTTTCAATCGACCTC
>JAUJGA010000162.1:0-6043 GCA_042095675.1 Gammaproteobacteria bacterium | reverse complement strand
AAAGCTTGTCGTTATGATGGTTATAAAACAGCCAAGGCCGTACGATACAATGAACGCTCAACCGTAGAAAGAGTTAATGGTCGGCTCAAAGATGAATTTAATGGACGAATGGTCAGAGTACGATGTCCAAAGAAAGTCATGTGTCATCTAATGTTTGGAATATTGGCTTTAACTGCCGATCAATTAGTAAAGTTTGTCTCATAGACTTAAAAAATAGTTTTAGTTTTATAAGATTTCTAGTTTCAAATGGCTTACCTATAGGAGTCTAATGGATAATCTTGTAAGTATGATGAGAAAATACGGTTAAAACTGTACAAGTATCATAAAAAAATCGGTCACTCCGTGACAGGAGTATTTTTAACATTTAGCCTCTGGAGTTTTGCAAGAGGCTCTATAAAGTACCGATAAAAGTTTGATAATAGGCCAGTGAATCGTTACTAATGGGGGCAGTTTCTACCAAAGATGCCTGTTCCTGACTGGCCCATAGTGGATTTAATACTAAAATTAAACCTAAAATACTCATTAACTTCAACATTATAAATCCTCCAGACAATAAATCGAACGTAGTTCTGATAAAACAGACAAAAAACATTCTAAATCTTGATCTGTAGACTTTTTTCTCATTTTCCCAATCACTTCATCTGTAATAGGTATAATGTCTGCCATTATAGTCGTGGCTTTTGGGCTATAAATCAGAGTATGACTGCGCCGATCAGAAGTACTCCGATGTCGTTGCACAAAGTCATTTTTAACCAGTGTTTCTATCATACGGGTAATAGTGGTTTTATCCTTACCTAATATCTCTGCTAATTATGATGGTGTCACCCTGGGATTTTTATTAATCGCTTTTAAAATCACATATTGTTCAGCAGTAAGACCATAGGATTTTAAAAAACAATTAAAGCGGCCGCGCATGACATTAGCCGTTTTATTAATCTGAAATCCAAGTGAATCCTTAAAAGAGTATGGTATTAGTTCTCCATAAAAAGTATATGTATATACAATTATATGTACTACAATTAATTTTATGCAAGTATAAAAATAATTATTTTGGCAGATCCCAAGATAGGGCAATACAATCTGCTCAATATCAAGGTAATTTTATTTTTTTTCCTATAAAATACTCCTCTTATTTTTTTCTTAGGGTTTTAATCTTTATGATCGTAACAGATATTTTCGACAAGGGTGGCATTATAGTATGGCTTTTGGCAGCTTATGCCTTTATTGCATTAACCATTTTATTTGAGAGGATGATACGTTTTACCTTTATGGGTAAGCCAGATAAAGGTTTTGAAAATCATTTGCTTGGTTCCTTTCAACAGGGACAGCCCGCTAACGTGATAAGTTCTATTCATGGACCAGAGGCTCGCGTATTACAAGGTATAGTATCAGCATGGAATGAGGGGATACATGATCTCAATAGAGTGGCCATTCGTCTGGGTAGCTTAGAATTAAACCAAATGGAAAAAGGCTTTCGCACACTATCCTTTCTTGGCAATACAGCACCACTTTTAGGACTATTAGGTACAATCATTGGTATGATTAAAGCATTTATGGTTATTGAACAGGCTGGTGGACAGGTTGATGCACAGGCACTGGCAGGTGGAATATGGGAAGCCATGTTAACGACTGGTGTGGGTCTTTCGGTTGCTATTCCTGTATTATTATTATTGCATTTATTAGAGTCTGCTGCAGATAAGCGTGCACATAGTATGCGTCATTATGCTTCTTTACTATTGGAACACCTACCTCATATTGAAAATTCCACTGATGAATCCAATGCTGTGACTCATCACCGTGATGGTGTTGTTCATGCAGTTTGAAGGAAGGCGCCGCACCAGTCATATCCCCAATCTGACACCACTCATTGATATTGTTTTCCTTTTATTGGTGTTTTTTATGCTGACCTCGCACTTTGTCAAAGATGAAGTAATTAATATTGACCTGCCTGAGGCTGAGAGTAGTGATCCCTTGGATGAGCCAAAACAGATTGAAGTGATTATAAATGAAGAGGGTGAACTAAGCATCGACAGTGAAATTGTCACTGAAGAAGCTTTAGTTATTATTTTAGTGGAAAAACTTAAAAATCAGGATGAAAAAGTAGTTAGAATTCGAGGTGATAAACAAGTTGATTTAGAAATTGCCATCAGTGCCTTTGATGCCGCACGAAAAGCAGGAGCAGTAGGTGTCGATATTGTTACGACTCAGGAAAGTTCTAGCACTAAACAACCTAAGCCAGACATTACACAATAGTATTCAGTATGAATCATCCACTGAACTCACATTCATTACTCGACCATGATTATTTTATCTGGTTTATATCCTCATTATTAGCTCTCTCCGTCTGCAGTGTTTTTATAATGAGGCAACAGCAACTCAATGCAGCACCTGCAATCATCATTCAGGAGACTATTACTCATGTTAAATTTGCAACTTTAGCACCACCCCCGGTAGCAGTTATTGAACCTGAAATTACAAAACCTGAAACTGAGCCTCAAAAAATAGAAGAAGTCATTCCACTCGAGCCTGTGAAGGAGAAACCCAAGACTAAAGTTAAACCTAAACCCAAATCAAAAAAGAAGAAAAAGCCTAAGCCTGTGAAGAAGAAACCACTTAAGAAAAAACCTAAGCATGCAAAAAAGAAAAAAACAGTCACACAAACTAGCAAGCCAAAAGCTCAGAAATTGGCAAAACCATCCCCTATTGTCTCAAAATCAGATGCCTTACTGATTGAACAAACACGTTTCTCTTATCATGCACTGCTCATGCGTCATATTGACGTTCACAAAAATTATCCTCGCGTAGCCCGAAAGCGTCATATAGAAGGAAAAATCCTGGTTTCTTTTACTTTAATGAAGGGTGGAAAAATTAAAAACCTTTCAGTCAGTGGCAAAAGAAGTCTTTTAAAGAAAGCATCTGAACAAGCAGTTAAAAACGCATCACCTATGCCATCACCACCGAAAAGCATTTCAATCCCCATGCGTGTTAAGTTTTATATGGATTATTTTTTAAGCAAATGACACTACTAAACTTATTATAACTAAGTTAACATTGCACTATGAATTTGAATCCAGACCCATCACTGCTAAGCATCCTCTACTTGATAACCCTGTTTACCGTTATTGTTTCCTCAACTTCAGGAGTTTTAAAGGCTGGCTTTCAGAAGTTTGATTTATTCGGTGTTATCATTATTGCTGTAGCCACAGGGCTGGATTGAGGCTCTCTACGTGATATGCTATTGGACGTTAATGTTTTTTGGATTGACGATCAGATATTTTTTATTGCATCAATAATCAGTGCCATTGTTATGTTTATTACTGCACGTTTAGTTATTATTTCCCAAAGGTTATTTTTTATCCCCGATGCAGCAGGTTTAGCCACCTTTGCCATAGCCGGAACACTGGCTTCATTAATGGCTGAGGCACCCTGGTTCATCGCCAGCTTTATGGGAGTAATGACTGAAACTATGGGTGGTATTTTCCGTGATTTATTATGCAATGAAAAACACATAGTATTTAAAAGCCCGCTTTATGCAACAGTTTCATGGGGAGGTTCACTTTTATTTATCAGTTTATTACATTTACAGATAGATGTGACTATATCAGCCATAATTGCCGGCCTCAGTATTTTTGTTGCACGACTATTTGCTATCTGGTTGGATATCAGCCTACCGAAGTTCCATTTTAAAGAATGATCATCGCTATCATTTATAGCTAAATATCTCTAGTTTCGATTTATACGATGTATATACAAATAATAATCGACTTTTATAAAGGCTCTAATTTGTTTATGATCCAGATTGTCTAGCGACCAAGCTTAACAAAGACAATTACTTAATTTCTAATATATAAAAAGGTAAATTAATGAAACGAATTCTATTATTTCTTATGACTAATTTCGCTATTATGGTTGTACTGAGTATTACTTTGCGGATACTGGGTGTTGATACTATTTTGGCAGCTAATGGCTCTGACCTTAATATACAGGCATTGGTAATACTTTCCGGAGTTATTGGCTTTGGCGGCTCATTTATTTCACTGCTAATGTCAAAGTGGATGGCAAAACGTATGACAGGTGCGGTGGTAATAAACAATCCCGTGAGCAATGTTGAGAAATGGTTGATCAGTACTGTTGAAAAACAAGCACAGATAGTGGGTATAAAAATGCCTGAAGTTGCAATTTTTCCAGACTCTTCAATGAATGCTTTTGCTACCGGGGCTAGTAAAAACAATGCACTAATGGCAGTATCTCAAGGTTTATTGAGTAATATGACACAGAGCGAAATTGAAGCCGTTGTCGGACATGAGATGAGCCATATTGCCAATGGAGACATGGTAACCTTGGCACTGATTCAAGGCGTGGTAAATACCTTTGTGGTATTTTTATCACGCATTGTGGGACATGTGGTTGATCGAATGATTCTAAAAAATGAACAGGGACACGGTATTGGCTATTTTGTAACAACCATGGCTGCACAGGTTATTTTATCTATTCTTGCATCTGTTATAGTGATGTACTTTTCAAGAAAGAGGGAGTTTATTGCCGATACCGGCGGTGCTGATCTTGCCGGACATCAGAATATGATCAATGCTTTGAAAAGACTTGGACAGGTAGAACCCACGGCATTACCAGAACAAATGGCCGCCTTTGGCATTAATGATAAAGGTGACTTTATGGCATTATTTTCATCCCATCCTCCCATCGAAGATAGAGTGCAGGCATTGGAACAGCGAGCAATGCAAAAGTCATAAATAATCTTGATTACCCACAAAGCTCAGCTACCTCTTGGAGGTAATATATCTACCGAAGCCAATACTACGGTAAAGCTGATTTATTGCACTAATACAAACAGGTCATTTTTTCTCTAAGATTGTATATAATTTCTTATTATTCAAAATTTTCATCTATAACATATTGTTTTTACAAATATTATATTTTCTAATATGGCTGAGCTTTGTAAGTAATCAGGAAATATTTTATAGCAACCCCATTAAATCTTTGCATCCATCTCTTCAAACGACTGTGATAATAATTGATGTTCTAAATATGATAAGCGCTTTTTTTTTATCTGGAATACCACTTTTGAGCCATCTATGCTTAGCTTTACCACCATGCAGCCTTGCAGGGCGTGTCTCTGATATTATTTTATTTCCCTTTTCTGAATACAGAAAATAAGTTTCATCTACCTCGATGATCCCAGTGAGTGTCTCTGGTCAGTTTTCACTGATTAAATCAAGGAAACGATGCCTTCATCTAAAGGAAGTTGGAATGCTAACTCCTACCTGTTTGGCAGTTGATCTGATCGTCTGTGAATTACAAATAGTGCCTAAGTACTCAAGCCAGTTATCCTTGCGCCGCAAACGTGCCCAAGGTGTTCCTGTTAATGTATTGAACGTCTTTCTACAAGCTCTGCAATGATAGCGTTGCAACCCATGTGCGAACCAGTACTTTATGTATTTTTCTCCACCACAATGTGGGCAGTGGTTTTTTTCATCAAGTGATGATTCAATCATTGAGATAATTTTGTTATCATCATAAAGCTGGCGTATTAGCTTTCCGATCTCAGTTCGCTCATCTTTATCCAACTGACTGATTTCATTCAGCAATATGCTCAATAGTTTCTTCTTCATAGGATTTTACCTCTTTTATACTATATTTGGTTATAGTACAAAAAAATAAAAACAACACTTAATGTGAACAGAGCCAAAAAGAACGATACGGGTGGTATACAACATGAGTTGGTTCGCTTTGATTATCTAAGCCTGAGCAAGGCCAATAAAGGGGTTGTTGTTCGTTATCTATTTAAAGTTTCTAGCTATTCCAGGCAGCAGAT
This sequence comes from Gammaproteobacteria bacterium, assembly GCA_042095675.1. Classification (GTDB taxonomy): domain Bacteria; phylum Pseudomonadota; class Gammaproteobacteria; order GRL18; family GRL18; genus GRL18. The sequence continues at coordinate 210 of JAUJGA010000162.1, read as the reverse complement.
AACACGCTTGATTGGACAATATCGGGACACTGGACATATAAAACATCGCCATGTCTGTGTCGAAAAGTTCCAAACAAAATATACCCGTGATGATATCGGCCTGATGGCTAAAATGGATGAACTCTATGATACACCCTGTGGACACACCATTAAAAAGCTCTATGAACGTGCTGCATACATTGTTTTTAATGATACTCGATTTGAACAACT
>JAUJGA010000161.1:0-5737 GCA_042095675.1 Gammaproteobacteria bacterium | reverse complement strand
AGAAATTAGCACTTGAAAATTATCATTAATTCTACTTCCTAAACTATCACCAATCTGAGGGAGTTTTTTGTCAAAAAAATCATCAATTGTCTGTCGAAATTCTTGTGCTGTAGAAAAATATTTATTATTTCTCACATGTTCATTTATTACTTTCCAAAACCGCTCTATTGGATTTGAATTTGGACTGTAAGGTGGTAAGTAATGTAGCTCAATATTGAGTTCTTTTGCCTTATCTTATAATTGCCATATATTGTACCTTAAGCTAAATTGGATATAGAGAAACTTATTGTATCTACTATTGTTATTATATCAAATACCCCTATTATGTATTTATCACGTACTTTTGATTATCTCCTCCCTTTTTATAAAGGGATGCTGGGAGGGTTTAGTTTTAAAAAACAACCACCTCAATCCCCCTTTGAAAAAGGGGGAAGCTAAGAGAAAAAACAAATTGGGAGGCTTAAGCAATAGCATTAAGCTTTATGGATAATCAAACTTAATTATTTCCCCTCAAGCATTTTCCTCAAGTAAGGATTTTTATGAACAAGCATAGAGAAGGACTGCTTTCTATTCATGCCTCAGTATTAATCTTCGGATTAACCGCTCTTTTTTCAAAATTAATTAGTATTAATGCCATTGAAATCACATTGCTACGTAGTATTTTTGCGGCTATGTCAATTGCAATCTATATCCTCTGGCTTAAAGAAAGTCTACGGCTTAATAACCTGCATGACTACTTTATTGCTTTTATCCTGGGACTTTTCCTCGGTACTCACTGGATAACCTATTTTCATGCCATGCAGGTATCATCAGTTGCCATAGGTGTTATTGCACTTTATACTTATCCAGTGATCACTGTTTTTCTAGAACCTTTTTTTCATGGAGAGCGGCCTCATACAAAAGATATGATCAGTGCTCTTGTTGTCTTAATCGGTATATATTTTTTAGTGCCTGAATTCAGTATCAATAATCAGACCACTCAAGGTGTATTTTGGGGCGTACTCTCTGCATTTTTATTTGCTATGCGTAATATTATTCATGGGCGATATTTTAAACGTTATCCGGCAAGACATGCCTTATTTTATCAGACATTATTTATTATAATATTAGTCTTACCCTTTTCAGGTTCAATTATTATCGAGGTTAACTCACAACAATGGCTACAGTTTTTGCTATTAGGCACTTTGTTTACAGCATTACCACATACTTTGTTTGCAAATAGTCTATTACATCTTAAAGCAAAAACCGTGGGATTAATTGGCTGTATTCAAGTGGTTTATAGTACTTTATTTGCCGCTATATTTTTATCTGAACAACCAGATTTGACAACCATTGCAGGAGGCTTAATGGTCATTAGTGCAGCTGTTTATGAAACACATAGCAGTATTAAACAGAGCCGTTCATAAATATTACATCTATATAGATACTTGCAAAACTAACAAATTTAATGCTTTTAGGTTCCCCTTTTTTAGAAGGGGAAGCTAAGAGCAATATTGTAAGTACTTCTAAAGTAAACAGGAATAGTAAATGACAGATTTATCAAATAATCCTTTATTAGATTTTAATGGTCTACCTCGCTTTGGTCAGATTAAAGTAAGCCATATCATCCCTGCTATTAAATATTTATTAGCAGAAAACCGTGCTCAGATGACCAAATTGCTTGCAGATAAAAATAAACTCTATAGCTGGGATAATTTGTTACAGCCAATGCAGGAAATGGATGATCGATTAAGTCGTGCATGGTCACCTATAAGTCATCTAAATTCTGTCAAAAATTCTGATGAGATACGAGCTGCACATGAGTACTGCCTGCCCTTACTCAGTGAATATCATACCGAATTAGGTCAGAATACGAAGCTTTTTGAAGCAATTAAATCAATTGCTAAAAGTCCTCAACATACTTCATTATCACATCCACAAAAGAAAATCATTGAAAATAACCTACGTAATTTTCATCTCTCAGGTATTGATTTGAATGATTCAGATAAACAACGCTTTAAAAAAGTCAAACAACAGCTTTCAAAATTAAAATCCAGTTATGAAAATAATGTTCTGGATGCCACTAATGGCTGGAGTAAAACAATTGTTGATAAAACACAACTAGCTGGCTTACCGGAGTCTGCATTAGCACTGGCAAAACAAACTGCAGTAAGAGAAAATCAAGATGGTTGGGTGTTTAACCTGGAATTTTCTAGTTACTTTGCCATTATGACCTATAGTGAAAAACGTGAATTACGTGAAAAGTTTTATACCGCATATTCTACCCGAGCCTCTGATCAGGGACCTAATGCCGGCCAATGGGATAACACACAAAATATGGAGGAAATCCTGGCATTGCGTCAGGAGCTGTCTCAATTATTAGGCTTTAAGCATTGGGCAGATTATTCTTTGACAACCAAAATGGCTGGCTCTGTGGATGAGGTGATTGATTTTCTACAACAATTAGCACAACAATCAAAGAAAGTGGCTGAAAAAGATATTAAAGAGTTAAAGCAATTTTCTCAAAAGCACTTAAATATTGATGAGCTCTATGCCTGGGATCTAAAATTTGTCGCTGAAAAATTACGTGAGCACCAATACAATCTTTCCCAGGAAATTCTGAAACCATATTTTCCGGAGAATCAAGTTCTTGAAGGACTATTTTCTACTGTTAATAAACTCTATGGCATTAGCATCACTGCTGTTGCCGGCATTGAAACATGGCATCCTGATGTACGTTTCTATGAAGTTAAAGATAAACATGGCAACTTACGTGGGCAATTTTATCTGGATCTTTATGCCAGGCCTCATAAACGTGGTGGTGCATGGATGGATGAATGTATCGTTCGCCATGCCCAAAAAGGACTGGTACAGATTCCGGTGGCTTATCTCATCTGTAATCTAACACCACCTATTGCTGAGCAACCAGCCTTATTTACACATAATGAAGTGATTACTTTATTTCATGAATTTGGTCATGGTTTACAGCATATGCTGACAACTATTGATTATACAGGTGTCTCTGGTATTAATGGTGTTCCCTGGGATGCTGTGGAACTACCCAGTCAGTTTATGGAAAACTGGTGCTGGGAAAAAGAATCCCTTGCATTAATTGCACGACATTATCAAACAGGAGAATGCCTGCCTGATGATCTCTTTGAAAAAATGCAGGCAGCTAAAAACTTTCAGTCAGGCATGCAAATGCTACGACAACTGGAATTTGCATTATTTGATTTTAATTTACATATTAATTATCAACGTAATGACACACCTCAGGTACAACAAGTATTAAATAACATCAGACATGAAGTCTCTGTTTTTATTCCCCCGGAAACTAATCGTTTTCAGCACTCATTTTCACATATTTTTTCCGGTGGCTATGCGGCCGGTTATTATAGTTATAAATGGGCGGAAGTCTTATCTGCTGATGCTTTCTCTCTTTTTGAAGAAAAAGGCATTTTTAATTCTGAATGTGGCGAAAACTTCTTACGCCATATTCTTGAAACAGGTGGTACAGAAGAACCCATGGATTTATTTGTACGCTTTAGGGGACGTAAACCCAAAATTGATGCATTACTCAGACACTCTGGTATCAGCTGAATCTAGGATAATAAGGATTAAAATGAAATATAATGATTTACGTGAGTTTATTGATAAACTGGAAGAAATGGGTGAACTGAAACGTATCACTCATGAAGTTGATCCTAACTTGGAAATGACTGAAATATCAGATCGGGTTTTACGTGCTGAAGGTCCTGCCCTATTATTTGAGAATCCTACTGGTTATTCAATGCCGGTATTAACCAACCTTTTTGGTACACCAAAACGTGTTGCATTAGGTATGGGAGAGGATCAGGTTTCTGCACTGCGAGACATTGGAAAACTATTAGCATTTTTGAAAGAGCCTGAACCTCCAAAAGGATTTAAATCTGCCATGAAAACTTTACCAATTTATCGTAAAGTTTTAGATATGTCTCCCAAGGTAGTAAAAAAAGCTGCTTGTCAGAAAAGCATCTGGGAAGGGGATCAGGTAGACCTTAATAAATTACCCATTCAAACTTGTTGGCCTGAAGATGCTGGCCCCTTAATTACCTGGGGCTTAGTTGTCACTAAAGGACCTAATAAAGATCGGCAGAATATAGGTATTTATCGTCAGCAGGTCATTGCAAAAAATAAAGTCATTATGCGTTGGCTGGCACATCGTGGTGGTGCTCTGGACTATCGTGAATGGCAGGAACAACATCCTGGTGAAGCTTTTCCCATTTCAGTTGCATTAGGTACTGATCCTGCAACAATTCTCGCTGCAGTTACTCCTGTCCCGGATAGTTTATCCGAGTATGCTTTTGCAGGTTTATTGCGTGGTTCAAAAACAGAACTGGTAAAATCTATTAGTAATAATCTACTGGTTCCTGCCAGCAGTGAAATTGTTTTAGAAGGTTATTTACAGCCGGGAGATGAAGCACCTGAGGGGCCCTTTGGGGATCACACAGGATATTACAATGAAGTGGATAACTTCCCGGTGTTCACCATAGAAAAAATAACCATGCGTAAAGATCCCATTTACCATAGTACTTATACAGGACGTCCACCTGATGAACCTGCAGTATTAGGTGTAGCACTCAATGAGGTTTTTGTTCCTATTTTACAAAAACAATTTCCGGAGATTGTAGATTTTTACCTACCTCCGGAAGGTTGTTCCTATCGTATGGCTGTGGTCAGTATTAAAAAACAATATGCCGGTCATGCCAAGCGGGTTATGTTTGGTATCTGGTCCTTTTTAAGACAGTTTATGTATACCAAATTTATTATTGTCTGTGATGATGATGTCAATGTCAGAGATTGGAATGATGTCATCTGGGCAATGACGACCCGTATGGATCCAGCCCGTGATACTTTATTAGTTGAAAATACACCCATTGATTATTTAGACTTTGCCTCTCCAGTCTCCGGCCTGGGTTCAAAAATTGGTATGGATGCAACAAATAAGTGGCCAGAGGAGACAAATAGAGAATGGGGAAGAGCCATTGTCAAGGATGAAAATATCGTTAAAAAAGTGGATGATATGTGGGAAGATCTAGGGTTTTAATTTAAAAACTATTTGCTCTTTTGTAAGATTATTCCTACAGACAATAACAAGCTAAAAGTGATAATATTAAATAATCCAATAACCTAACAAATCTAGTGACATTTTTATGAAAAAACAAGCCATAGAAAAATGTTATCAATTTTTCCACTGCGATAAAGAAAATTGCATGGCCCGACTGGATGAAAAACACTGTTGGGAAATTGATGAGGTGGATTGTCGCAATCATGCATTAAAAAAAATAGAGCATGAGTTGTCTATGTTAGATGAAAATAAATGTGACTATTGTCTTTATCGTAGTAAACATGAAAATGACTGAGATTAGCTCAATTTAACAAGGGTGTAGATCTTTTGAGCGACGAAATCAAGGAAAAAGATCAATAAAATCAATAATACAAATAAATTATATAGTGAAAGAGAATGCAATTTATGGTACATATGAATTTCCTAAAACAATAACCCATAAAAAGCACTCTCTTATGAACATAGCATATACAAATTCTCAAGATTTTTCATTCTTTTCTGATGCAGAAGTACAAATTAAACAAGTAATAAATAAATTACAATCCAAAAATTATCATGATAAAGAGCATGGTGATATTGAAAAATACATAGATAAAGAAGGACAGGAAATATTTAGGTGTTTATTACAAGGCTGGCTTGATATAAAAAATA
>JAUJGA010000160.1:0-2456 GCA_042095675.1 Gammaproteobacteria bacterium | reverse complement strand
TCAAGTGATGATTCAATCATTGAGATAATTTTGTTATCATTATAAAGCTGGCGTATTAGCTTTCCGATCTCAGTTCGCTCATCTTTATCCAACTGGCTGATTTCATTCAGCAATATGCTCAATAGTTTCTTTTTCATAGGATTTTACCTCTTTTATACTATATTTGATTATAGTACAAAAAAAAGAAAAGCAATACTTAATGTGAACAGAGCCATTCATTAATATGTCTGGTAATGCTTGTTTCATGTAAACGTAAAGCTTGTGATATCATCTTGGTTGACCAACCTTCTGAGCAAAGCAATACTGCTTTAATTCGATCACAAACATGCTTATCACGACTGACATCATGAAGTGCATCTAAATCAACTCATGTTGTATTCACCCGTATCGTTCTTTTTTAACAGCAACAGTCTCAAATATTACCGCTTGAGTTCCATTGAGAAATTGATCCAAATGATCAATTATTTCTAATTCTTCTAATTTTATGATCGTTTTCATTGGTTGATCATGAACGATTTTTAAATAAATTACGCTACTTCAGACTCATTTCACGTTAGAATGAAACCTTTTGTTCAGACTCATTTCACATTGGACAATGCTGCACCTTGCTATATTCAGACCCATCCCATATACTTTCTATCACATTCTTAGTAGCAAAAATCATAAAGAATTCACCATGATAGAAAAATCAAAGATTTTAGACGCCTATAATTTCAGGCATGCCTGCAAAATATTTGATGCAGATAAAAAGATACCAGCAGCAGACTTTGACTTTATTCTGGAAACAGCCCGTCTTAGTCCCAGTTCATTTGGTTTTGAACCCTGGAAATTTCTGGTAGTACAAAATCAGGATTTAAGAGATAAGTTAAAGTCCGTTGCTTGGGGCGCCCAAGGTGCTATCCCCACAGCCAGCCACTTTGTTATCATTCTGGCACGTAAACAAAAATCTTTACGCTTTGATAGCGACTATATTTATCATATGATGCGTGATATACATCATCTCCCTGATGAGGTAATTGAAATGCGCCGTGGTTTTTATGAAACCTTCCAAAAGAGTGATTTTAATCTGTTTGAAAATGAACGAGCTGTTTTTGACTGGTCCACAAAACAAGCCTATATCGCTCTGGCCAATATGCTCACAGCATCAGCAATGATAGGAATTGACAGCCTGCCGATGGAAGGTTTTAAAGCAAAAGAAATGCAGCTACTCATGGCAAAAAAGTTTGATGTTGATACAACAGAATACGGTGTTGCCTGCATGATAGCATTCGGCTATAGGGAAGATGAACCCAATAAAAAAACCCGCCAAAGCATTGATGCCATTACACAGTGGTATAATTAATTCATTACTTTACTTGATTACCCATAAAGCTCCGATACAATTTTTGCTGCCATTGATGGATTAATATATTTTTTGTCTTGTTTCCAGATAGCGACCATTCAAGAGTGACATGTCTATTAGAGCATGTCACAAAAGGGGTGGTGGGTAATATCGGCACTAAAATACCTATACTCCCCAGAAGAAAAAAGAAGCTGCCTAAAATGATAAAAATAGTTTGTTTAAAGTTTCTAGTCATGATAAATATCTAACTATTGAGCCTCTTGCAAAACTCCAGAGGCTAAAAGCTAAAAATACTCCTGTCACGGAGTGACCGATTTTTTTATGATACTTGTACAGTTTTAACCGTATTTTTTCATCATACCTACAAAATTATCCATTAGACTCGCATAGGTAAGCCCTTTAAAACTAGAAATCTTATAAAACTATTTTTTAAGTCTATGTGACAAATTTTAGTAATTGATCGGCAGTTAAAGCCAATGTTCCAAACATTAAATAGCACATGACTTTCTTTGGACATCGTACTCTGAGCATTCGTTCATTAAATTCATCTTTGAGCCGACCATTAACTATTTCTACGGTTGAGCGTTCATTGTATCGTACTGCCTTGGCTGTTTTATAACTAGCATAACGACAAGCTTTCAATTCATCTTTCAGTTGAAGTTTTAACTCTTTGTTACGTCGAGCATTTTTGTCAATTATTGATATATGTCTCAATTTTTTACTATGCTCATGGATTTCTGGTACGTCATAAGCTGCATCCATTAAATCATACAGGCTGTTTACTCTATTGTGACTCATTTCTGCCAAGGGTATTGACGCTTGACTGTCATGCATTGATGCTGATGTTAATAAACAGCTAATAGGAATACCACCATCTGCTGCATCAATATGTAAATTGTAACCTATCCAATGACTGGTGTTACCCTTACTATTTTTCTTTGAACCCACATCACAGGCTTTAGGTAAGTAATTTTGCATTTCTTTTAATGACATACCTGAAATCTGGTTTACTATACGTCTTGTTTTATTCGCGACTACTTCACCTTTCTTTGGCCTGCCTGGCTTACGTTTTCATCAACAACCTTTTTTGTTGGTTTTTCTCTTGCTTTTATAG
>JAUJGA010000159.1:0-6613 GCA_042095675.1 Gammaproteobacteria bacterium | reverse complement strand
TCCTGTTAAACCCAAAATAGAGGGTGAGATGTTTATACTCATATTACCTTTTGCTTATAAAACTGTCAGAAGCTTTATATTGCAACAGATTTTGTGAGTATTAGCATCTTTCTTCACTCATCAAAGCGGAGAAGATCCAATTATTAATAGATAGTATTAAGTTTTACATGGAGTTATTTCATTTCTATATGCGTATTATAGAAATATAATTTTTTATACGCATAAATTTTTGTGCAATAACCATCTTGGAAAAATAGAATGGGGTTACCTGAAAAGTACTCATTGACATCATCAGAGATAGACTCTGGAAGATATCTTCTGGATTGTTATCAATCAAGTATTGATTCCGGAGAGCTATATCCTGATCCTTATAAAAAAAGTGGTCTTGCAGTTACAGCATATTTTTAATGAAGTACTTGTTTCAACCACCAGGAAAAATACCTTTCATTTTGGTAAATTATTTTCACAAATGAACACTGCCGACTATAATAAAGGTTTGTATTTGTGGGGCGACGTTGGTCGGGGCAAAACCCATCTGATTGACTGCTTTTATAAAATGCTTCCCGGCAACAAAAAACTGCTCTTTCATTTTTATCGCTTTATGCAGCTAGTGCATGAAGAATTACATGCATTAAATGGGGTTTCCGAGCCACTTCAACTGGTCGCAAAAAATATATCAGATAAAGCTAATGTACTTTGTCTGGATGAGATGCATGTCAATGATATTACGGATGCGATGCTTTTAGGCAGACTTTTTGAGTAAGGGGTTGTTCTGATTACTACGTCCAACATCCCTCATAATGAGCTGTATAAGGGAGGGATTCAAAGAGAACGTTTTTTACCAGCCATAAAGTTGTTGGAACAATATACAACTGTTATGAAAATTGGGGGGAGTTTGATTATCGCTTAAGAGCCCTTGAACGAAATGGACAATATCATATTTCCAGTGGCCAATTTACTGAGCAATATTTGAAAATTACTTCCGTCAATCATCAGGTATCAAATTACATCATGACAGTAATGATATTCTTATCAACAAGCGCCACATTCCTGTAAAAGTATGGTCGAGTGGTGTTGTCTGGTTTGATTTTAATGAAATATGCTTATCACCACGTTCTGCCAGAGATTACACTGAGATTGCTATTTTTTTTCATACTGTAATAATTTCAGATATACCTGTCATGGATAGTTCTATGGATGATGCCGCTCGTCGTTTTATTAATTTAATTGATGCGCTTTATGATTCACAAGTCAATTTGGTTGTATCAGCTGCTGTTGAACCGGGAGAAATTTATAATTCAGATAAGTTGAAATTTGAATTTCAACGAACTGTGAGTAGACTTTACGAAATGCAGTCTAAAAAATATCTGGCTGTGTAACAATTTGTATCAAACAATTAATAAAGTTGGAGGAAGTTATTTTGAATGAAGATGAGGATGATGATTTTAAAGTGGTTGATATGAATGTTGAGAAAAATAAGGCTGAAACGAGTCAATTAAAACAAACTAATAAAGAATTTCATGAACCATTAGATCCAACACGATATGGTGATTGGGAAAAAAATGGGCGTTGTATTGATTTTTGAGAGGGGGAAGAAAATGTCATGGAAAGATAACAGGCCAATGTCGCCGCATCTACAGGTTTATAATTTACCATTAACTGCAAAGCTTTCTATTTTGCATCGAGCAACGGGAGCCGCTTTATACATTGGAATCATTTTAATGGTATGGGTGCTGGCTGCAGCTGCAAATGGTGCTGAAAGCTGGCAAAATATGCATGAATTATTATCTAGTTGGTTTGGTAAACTGGTTTTGACTGGATTTACATTCTCTCTTTACTATCATTTATGTAATGGTATTCGCCACTTGTTCTGGGATATAGGTAAAGGTTTTGAATTAATAGAGGCGAAAAAATCAAGTATAATTGTCATTACTGCTTCTGTTGTTCTCACCTTATTGACCTGGTTAACCGTATAGGAGCTGAAATGAAAGACTTACGTTCACCATTAGCTAAAGCAAAAAACTTGGGTGTCTCACCTGATGCTTCTTATGATTTTCTGGTTCAGCGAATGACGGCCTTAGCTTTAGTTCCGTTAGTTATCTGGCTTTGCATGAATATTGCTTTTTTGCCGCAGCTTAGTTATCCGGTACTTGTCAGCTGGTTACAATCATCTTTAAATAGTGTCATGATGATTCTGATTGTCATCGTATCATTTATTCATGCTCAGTTGGGGCTTCAGATAATCTTTGAAGATTATATTGCTAAACAATCTCTGCGTATCACAGTGATTTTCATCACTCGACTTTTAAGCTACTTTCTAATGGCTTTTGGCGTCTACTCCATTATAAAAATTACGCTTGGGGGTCAGTAAAATGACAACAGATAAAGAGGCAAAGAACAGCTTAAATGACTATAAAGTGATTAATCATGAATATGATGTTGTTATTGTGGGGGCTGGAGGTGCTGGATTACGAGCTACATTGGGCATGGCCACAGAAGGTTTGAGTACAGCCTGTATTACTAAAGTATTTCCAACTCGAAGTCATACCGTTGCTGCACAGGGTGGGCTGGCTGCATCCCTTGCAAATATGGGAGAAGACAACTGGAAGTGGCATATGTATGACACTATCAAAGGTTCAGACTGGTTAGGTGATCAGGATGCTATTGAGTATATGTGCCGGGAAGCGGTTCCTGCAGTGATTGAACTGGAACATTTTGGTGTGCCTTTTTCGCGTACGGAAGATGGAAAAATTTATCAGCGACCTTTTGGAGGAATGACGACCAATTTTGGTGAAGGCATTGCACAGCGTACATGTGCTGCGGCTGATCGTACAGGACATGCCATTTTGCATACCTTGTACCAACAATCATTAAAACATAAGGCTGAATTTTTTATTGAGTATTTTGCAACCGATCTCATTATGGATGATGGTGTGTGCAGGGGGATAATGGCATGGGATCTGACTTCAGGTGAACTGCATTGTTTCAGAGCTCATCAAGTGGTATTGGCAACTGGCGGTAGTGGTAGAGTTTTTTTCTCAGCAACCTCAGCCCATACCTGTACCGGTGACGGCAGTGCGATGGTCTTGCGTGCCGGCTTGCCACTACAGGATATGGAGTTTGTTCAATTTCATCCAACAGGTGTTTATGGTGCAGGTGTTCTGATCACTGAGGGGGTAAGGGGAGAAGGGGGCTACCTGACGAATTCTGAAGGTGAGCGCTTTATGGAAAATTATGCCCCAAATGCTAAAGATCTGGCATCACGGGATGTGGTCTCTCGTGCGATGACTATGGAAATTAATGCAGGTCGTGGTGTTGGGCAGGAAAAAGATCATCTACACCTCAATCTTATGCATCTTGGTCCTGAGGTGATTAATGAGAGATTACCGGGTATTGTTGAAAGTTCACGGATTTTTTCAGGCGTTGATGTGACGAAAGAACCTATGCCTGTCCTCCCTACAGTGCATTACAATATGGGCGGTATTCCAACAAACTATAAAGGTGAAGTGGTGACACTTGAGGGTGATGAACCGGACACCATTGTACCTGGTTTGATGGCCATTGGAGAATGTGCCTGTGTTTCTGTTCATGGTGCTAATCGCTTAGGTTCGAACTCTTTATTGGACATTATTGTCTTTGGTCGTTCTGCAGCCATTCAGGCCGAAAAATTAATTACGCCAAAGACACCGCATAAGACCTTGCCGGATGAAATTTTTAATGCATTACTCGAGCATTTTGATCAAATTCGCTATTCTTCAGGTGAACTTTCCACGGCCAGTATCCGTGATAAAATGCAGCGCACCATGCAGAAGTATGCTGCTGTTTTCCGTACCGGAGAGAGTATGCAGAAAGGTATTGAAGAAATGCAGAACGTATTTGATAGTTTTGCTGATGTAGGGGTGAACGATCGTGGTATGCAGTGGAATACCGATTTGCTTGAAACTCTGGAACTGGAAAATCTGCTGGTACAGGCACAGGCAATTATTGCCGGAGCACTTAATCGTGAAGAAAGCCGTGGTGGCCATGCACGTGAAGATTTTCCAGAGCGAGATGATAATAAGTGGATGAAACACACCTTAGCATGGGTTGATCAGAAAGGTACCGTTAGTTTTGATTATCGGCCGGTTCATATGTATACCTTATCAAATGACTGTGAAGTTGTTCCACCGAAAAAACGAGTTTACTAGGAGTAACTTAAATGACTGAATTCAAACTTCCTGCTAACTCTATAGTCACGCAGGGAAAAACTTATAAAGCAGCGGATGGTGTAAGCAATATAAAAAAGTTTATTATCTATCGCTATGATCCTGCCACGAAAGACAATCCCTGTATAGATACCTATGAAGTTGATATGGATAGTTGTGGACCGATGGTATTGGACGCATTATTAAAAATTAAGAATGAAATTGACTCCAGTGTGGCATTAAGACGTTCATGTCGTGAAGGTATCTGTGGCTCATGTTCTATGAATATCGGTGGTCAAAATACCCTCGCATGTACTAAGCCTATTGATGAAATTGATGGTGATGTTAAGGTGTATCCACTGCCGCATCAACCGGTTATTAAAGATCTGGTGTCTGATTTAACGAATTTTTATGCTCAATATGCTTCTGTTGAACCCTGGATGAAAACGGATGCAGCATTTTCTCCTGATAAAGAACGTCTGCAATCTATTGATGAACGAAAAAAACTCGATGGTTTGTATGAATGTATTTTGTGTGCCTGCTGTTCAACCAGTTGTCCCAGTTATTGGTGGAATAGTGACCGATTTCTGGGACCAGCAGCACTGCTCAATGCTTATCGCTGGATTGCGGATTCACGAGATGAAGTAACAGGTGAGAGGCTGGATCAACTGGAAGACCCTTTTAAATTGTATCGTTGCCACACTATTATGAATTGTACCAATGTCTGCCCAAAGAGTTTAAATCCGGCAAAATCAATCACAGAAATCAAACATCTTATGATTAAACGCAAAATGTAATGTTTGTATTTAATTAGTGTAATGACGATATGAATGAATTATCACAGATGAAATGGCATTGCAGACGGGGTATTAAGGAGCTGGATATTATCCTTGGTAAGTATCTCGAAGAACATTATGATTCTGCTTCTCAGAGTGAGCAATACGCTTTCAGAGATTTATTACTTCTGGAAGATCCAGTTCTTTTCTCTTTTTTATTAGAGACTGAAGAACCTGATAATCCTGAACAAATTTCGTTAATCATTAAACTGAAAAACTTATTTTTTATATCATAAAGATACTATCTCTGTAGATAATAACAAGAGTTACAGCTTTACATTGTCTTATTCATTAATTATTAGTAATTACTCAGCATAATGACTAAAAAATAACAGTTGAGCCTTATGTTCACTTATTTTTAGAACTTAGACTCTTTATTACAATAAGTCACTACGTTTGCTATGCCTGCTTTTGGGTGCAGACAGTTCTAAGTACTAAAAACAAGCAACCATAAGACTTTTGTTAATTTGGACTGAGTAGTTACGAATCATTAACCTAAATATGAGAGGTTCAATATGAAACCAAGTGCAGATAATAGCTTTACCCCAGGTGAAATTCTCAGAAATGTCGTCGCCGCGGCAGCACCTCTTCAAGTGATGGGAACCATTAATGCGTATACAGCGATGATGGCTGAAAAAAGTGGTGCCAAAGAAAGCCATTTACTTATCAGGTGCCGGTGTTGCAAACGCATCTTATGGGTTGCCTGATCTGGGTATGACTTCTGTTGATAATGTTTTAACCGACGTGCGTAGAATAACGGCAGCTTCTGACTTGCCTCTTCTGGTGGATATTGATACGGGATGGGGAAGTGCGTTTAATATAAGTCGTACAGTTAAAGAAATGAGTAGCGCTGGTGCGGCTGGTGTGCATATAGAAGATCAGGTGCAAACCAAACGTTGTGGTCATCGCCCAGGAAAAGAAATTGTCTCCCAACAAGAAATGGTGGATAGAATCAAAGCTGCGGTTGATGCTCGCGCTAATGAATTGGTTATTATGGCACGTACTGATGCGTTAGCTGTTGATGGTATGGATACAGCAATTGAACGTGCGGTTGCTTGTGTAGAAGCGGGTGCCGATATGATTTTTCCTGAGGCAATGAATACTCTGGAACAGTATCGTACTTTTGTTGAAGCTGTCGAAGTTCCGGTTTTAGCCAATATCACCGAGTTTGGTGCAACCCCTTTATTTACGACTGAAGAATTGCATTCTGTGGGGGTTAAGTTAGCACTTTATCCACTTTCTGCCTTCAGGGCGATGAATGCTGCAGCACTGAATGTTTATCAGACGATACTACTGTGGACCCCATTGTCAAGACAACTCAATTAAAAAATAAGATATAAAATATCCATTATTATTTTTACTATCATGCAGCCAGTTTTAATTCTGGAGCAACTTCTTTCATCACAGCATATATTTCTGCAGGTGTTTTTCCACCGTGAGTGCTATGTGGCATTTCGTGATTGTAGAACTCAAAATATTTCTTTAATGAGCTTTTCAGTTCATCAATACTTTGATAATCCTTGAGGTAAATTTCCTCATATTTCACACTCCGCCAGAGGCGTTCAATCATAATGTTATCCATTGCTCTGCCTT
>JAUJGA010000158.1:0-9710 GCA_042095675.1 Gammaproteobacteria bacterium | reverse complement strand
ACCGTTGGTCAGGCGATATCAGAAACTGGGATAGAATTGAGAAAGTCTATCTTAATCCTGAGAAAACAACTGAGGATATTGAGAGAAACAAGGCGGCATAAATTTAAACTTTAGGCGACAACTACCTTGAAATTCGCCGATTGCAATGAACTTAAATTTGCTCAAAGTGTTTAAGTCCAGTGAAATAAAACGATGTGCACAGGCTCACTTAACACCTGGAAGCACTGTTTATTCGGATGGTTTAAATTGCTTTCTTGCTGTTAAAGAAGCTGACTGTAGCATGTTCCATTAGTCACGGGTGGTGGTGCAACCAGTGTCGATAAAACTGAGTTTATCTGGGTTAACACTATGATAGGTAATATCAAAAACTCTATGAAGGGTAGATATCACTCCATTAACTCAAAACATTTGCCTCGGTATCTTGCAGAATTTTGTTATCGATTTAATAGACGCTTTAACTTAAAAGACATGAGGCCAAGGTTTTTATGCGTGGCGATGAAAACGCCACCAATGAATGGAAAGTTCCTGAAGATGGCGGAGCTTTATGGGTAATCAAGTAACTTTTACTTTATGATTGCAATTATTTTAAGAAATAACGAGATCAGCTGTTAAAATTTGTGACTTGATGAATCTATCTTTTTGATTTATTATAATGCTCTAATATACAAATATAGTGAGTTACAAATGTCTGAAAGACCTATAAGTCAAATTCCTCCCATTGAGGGAAGTTGTAGTGCAAGAGAAGTCTTTGCATTGAAAGCCATTGGGGATAGTATGGATCCGGAGTTTAAACATGATACGGTTTTAATCATTGATCCTGAGGCTGTGGTTAAAAGTGGTGCTTATGTTATTGGTAAAGTAGAGGGTGAATTCATTTTCAGACAATTCATGATTCATAATGATAAGTATTATCTGCAACCACTTAATGAACTCTATGAAACAATAGAAATTACTGGAATGGATATGCTGGAAGGGGTGGTAGTACAGGCAGGAAATAGAAGAAAAGACATGAAAAAATATACTTAAGTCTAAAGTCTTATCCTCCCCCTAAGATAAGCGGAGGATAATAAATATCTTACTTAATGGGATAAGCTTTTATAGGGTCCAATTTCCAGATATCCCTATTATAATCATGCATCGTCCTATCAGTTGAAAACTTACCGCTGCAGAGAGTATTCATAATACTCATACTGGTCCAGCGTTCTTTATTTTTCCAGACTTTTGATACCTGTTCCTGGGCTTTAATATAGGATTGGAAGTCAGCGGCTGTCATCCAGGGATCATGTGGATCTCTGATGGAGTTGACAATATCAATAAACAAATTAGGCTCAAAGGGATTAAAGTAATCAGAATTAATAATATCCAGGACATTAGACAAGTCCTTATCATGATTAATTATATAGTTCGGATCGTATTGTCCTCGAGATTGCTCCACTTCATCAGCAGTTAAGCCAAATAAGAAAAAGTTTTTATTGCCAAGCTCTTCTCTAATCTCAATGTTTGCCCCATCCAAGGTTCCAATAGTGAGTGCACCATTCATCATAAACTTCATATTACCAGTACCGGAGGCTTCTTTTCCTGCGGTTGATATTTGCTCGGAAAGATCGGTGCCCGGGCAAATCACTTCCATAGCAGAGACATTATAATTAGGAAAGAAAGCAACTTTAAGACGTGGGCCGACATCAGGATCGTTATTCACCACTTCTGCGACACTATTAATTAATTTAATAATCAATTTTGCCATAACATAACCGGGTGCTGCTTTACCACCAATTAAAACACAGCGGTTTGCCCAGTTCCTGGTATCACCTGTCTTGATACGATTATATAAATGAATCACATGTAAAATATTTAGTAATTGTCTTTTATATTCATGAATACGCTTGACCTGTACATCAAATAGAGCAGTGTTATTAAAATCAACCTGACATTGTGTTTTTACTAATTCAGCCAGTTTGGTCTTGCTGTTTTTTCTAATTTTTTTCCACTGTGTGCGAAACTCATTGTCATCTAAATGAGTTTCTAATTTCTTTAATTCAGCTAAATCAGTAATCCATTTGTCTCCAATAATTGCTGTAATTAATTCACGTAATTTAGGATTACATCCTACTAACCAGCGTCTTGGTGTGACACCATTAGTTTTATTATTAAATTTCTTTGGCCATAGTTGATAAAAATTATAAAACAGACCTTTTTCTAATAACTCTGTATGCAGGGCTGCAACACCATTAACTGAAAAGCTACCGACAATAGCCAGATAAGCCATACGCACATGAGCTACAGGACCGTCTTCAATAATAGACATCTGTTGCAGACGATTGGTATCACCAGGCCAGTGCATAGCAACTTGTTTTAGAAAACGGGCATTGATTTCATAAATAATTTGCAGTAAGCGAGGTAGTAAAGATTCAAATAAGGGTACAGACCACTTTTCTAATGCCTCAGGCAATAAAGTATGGTTGGTATAAGCCATCGTTTTAGCAGTAATTGCCCATGCATCATCCCAGCTTAAATTATGTTCATCCATCAATAAGCGCATAAATTCAGCAATAGAAATAGTCGGATGTGTATCATTGAGCTGGAAGCAATTTTTTTCAGCAAAGTTACTGAAATCATCATGTTTCACTAGCCATTCACGAATCACATCCTGCAAGCTGGCAGATGTTAAAAAGTATTGCTGGCGCAGGCGTAATTCTTTACCATTTTCACTGGCATCATTAGGGTATAAAACCATAGTGATGTGTTCAGCTGAGTTTTTGTCTGCAACTGCTTCTGTATAACTACCGCAATTAAATTCATCCAGATCAAATTCATCAGTTGCAGCGGCTTTCCATAGGCGTAAAGTATTGACTGTGCCATTTTTAAAACCTGGAATAGGTGTATCATAGGGTACAGCTAAAACATCACGAGTAGCTACCCAGTGAATTTTAGCTTCACCTTCAAGGTTGTGATAATACTCTGTATGTCCACCAAACTTGATACGTTGCGTATATTCGGGGCGTTCTAACTCCCATGGATTGCCGTCCAGTAGCCAGTGATCGGTATCTTCAACCTGCCATCCATCTTTAATTCGTTGTTTGAACATGCCATATTCATAGCGTAATCCATAACCTTTAACAGGAAGTTGTAAAGTTGCACAACTATCTAAAAAACAAGCTGCCAAGCGGCCTAAACCACCATTACCCAAACCTGCATCTTGCTCAGTTTCAACCAGTTCTTCCAGCTTTAATCCCATATTATAAAATGATTCTCTGACGGCTTCATTTAAATCCAGATTCAGTGTGGCATTACTGAGTGCTCTTCCCATTAAAAACTCAAGGGATAGGTAATAAGTACGCTTACAATCACTATCTTCATAGGCATAGCGGGTATTTTTCCAGCGTTCCATCAATCGGTCACGTAAAGTAAAAGCTAGTGCTTTATAGGGATAATGTGTTGATTCACAGCTTTTGTCTCTACCCAGGGTATGGCTATAATGTTCCTTAAAGCTCTCCGTAAGAGACGCAGAGTCCATTCCTAATGGTGGTAAATTAGTTAAGTCTTCTATTGATTTACACTTTGTCATAAGTATTATATGATCCTAATCTTAATATGTTTTTTAAGACAGTTTATTTTTTAGAGAGATTTTTTTTGAGAAGGCCATGTTGTACGGCCATAACAGCAGCTTCTACTCGGGAATGTATATTTAATTTTCGCAAAATTGCTTTAACATGTAATTTTACCGTACCATCAGAAATTTCAAGGTTACGTGCAATCACCTTATTACTTTGTCCTTCGGCCAGTAAATCTAAAATTTCAGTCTCTCTTGGTGTTAATTCAGAAAATGGACTAGGTTCTGGTTCGGGTAAAGAATGTCCCTGAACGACTTTGGCCAAAATAGGCGTGAGATCAGGTGCAACCACTGTTTTACCTGCATGGATGTCTTGTAGTGCAGTGACTAATTCATCTGGCTGCATTCCTTTAAGTAAAAAGCCTTGTGCACCACATTGTAATGCTTCAATTAAATCACTTTCATCATCAACTGTCGTTAAAATGGCAATAGGCATTTTTTCGCCTTGTTCGCGCAGGCTTTTTAATACTTCGATGCCATCCATATCAGGCATACGCATATCCAGTAATATCACATCAGGTTTTTTTTCACTGACTATTTTTAAGCCTTCCTGACCACTACCGGCACTAGCTACTACTTCAATACCCATTCGCTCGAGTAAACCCTGCAGGCCGGCACGAAATAGTGTGTGATCATCTATTAATAATACGCGCATATATTTATCTTATTTGTTATTCTAGGTTAAAATTAATTATCATTAACTGATTTATTAAGGTTTAGGGAAAAAACTTAACAGATTTTTCAATGATAATCTGATTCGGGAATGTTAACAGAATTTGAGTTCCCTCTCCAGTCTCCGCATCAATTGTTATTTTACCACCAATTCTAATTGCCCGTTCTTCCATAACACTGAGACCGATATGTTCACCTAAACTATTACTGAGTTTTTGGTTTTTTAGGCCGATACCATCATCTTCAATTAATATTTGATTTAAATTTTTGGAACTACGAGCCAGGATTCTGATGGTTCTAGCCTGACTGTGCTTTCGTACATTGGCGAGGGCTTCCTGGACAATTCTAATGACTTGAAATTCCTGTTCAGATTTTAAGTCATTTGACCATTCATTCTGAAAGAAAACTGAAATATCACAACTGGATTTAAAGTCAGATATTAGTTTTTCTATTGCTGGAATTAAGCCCTGTTTGTCCATAGGGGCTCTAAAGTGTGTAATTAGTCCACGTACTTCTCGATAGGCTTCATCGATACTTTCATGTAAGCGTGTGACTTCTTCTCGGTCAATAGTAATATTTTCAAGAATATTTTCTTCTAATATGGTTACCTGAAAGCGTAAACTGGCTAATGTTTGCGCCAGAGAATCATGTAATTCATGAGCTAAAAGAGTTCTTTCTTTCATAATGGAATGTTGTCGAGAATCTTTATCAAGGCGTGATTTTTCAATTGCCATGCCCAGATGTTTACCAATACTGGTTAATAACTCTGATAATCCGTCAATTTGATGAGCATTAGGCTTATCAATAAATAAGTTAAAAATACCCAGATTTGTTCCCTGATGTTCTAATGGCACAGCAATAATTTCTGCATCATTACCAATAAATAACTCAGTACCGGATAGTTTGCTGCAATTACTTACTGAGATACCGATTTCTACAGTTCCCTGACTTAAAGATGTACCACATAGGCAGCGTTTAACCGGCACATAAAGCTCTTCTTTGATAAAATCTGCATTGAGTCCCAATGAGGCGACCATTTTTAGTTGCTGTTCACCAACATGATGGTCTTCAACGAGTAAACGTACCGTACCGGCTTTAGCATGAGTCAGGCTAATGAGTAATTGTAAAAAACGTGACAATAGATCATTCAGATCTTTTGACTGGTTAATAGAAGTAGCCACTTCATAAAGAATATTAAGAGAGTGATTTTTTTCTTCTACTTTATGTGTTTGTTTATCCACTTCCTGTTGGAATTCAGCGGATAGTAGCTGAAGCTTGTCACTTAGACCATTGATATCTAGCGCCAGTTTGGCAAATTCTCCTTTTTTTGGCATTGGAAGGCGTGCTGTATAATCTTTATTTTTCATTAGTAATGACCAATTACGCAAATGAATAAATGGAGTGATTAGGTCATGTCGAATTAAAAAGGAAATCCTCAGGATAATAAATAAACCAAATAGTAAAAAAATAAAATTAAGCCATAGTAAGAGACTATGGCTGTCAATAAATTGCTTAATACTAATATAATTTAATAAAGATATGGCAATTAATAGGCATCCTAAACTGATAATAGGAAAAAAAAGACGACTATATTTTAAGCGTATGGGTTGCCGACTAAGTTTGTCTTCATTGTCTACATAATCTATTATTTGTTCAAGAGCCATGGGGATTATTCTGTTGGTGATTTAAAGTGCGGATCATTGGGGTTTTTAAAGATAAACTGCTTATCTTCACCTTCTATTTCTACATAATCAATTTCCATTCCATTAAGAATATCTAATAAATCATTGGCAATAATTATTTTGACGTCGCGAACTTCATAAAGACTATCACTTTCTTTTTGTTCATCAAAGCCCATTAAATACTGGAAGCCATTGTGACTGGCATGCTGGGTTACGGCAATTCTTAAGGGAGAATTAGATCCGCTGGATTTAATTTGTGCAGCAGCATCTTCGGTTAATTTTATCATTGTTATCCTAGTTATTTAGTAAATTTATTGTGATGTACACTCATGCCTTTGCTTTGACCCTATGAATAAATTGTATAAAACGTTTTGCCCAATGGTTTTGACTGGTATCTTGTAAATGAGCATAGCAAGCTAAAAGGTTTTTGTATATTATCCCATCATGTTGACCATCTATACCACTGCCACGATGAATTTTATATGCAAATTCTAATGGTTCAGTGATATTAACAAGGTGTGAATAGTGAAATTCATGTGCTGAAATATCCTTGCTTGAGTTTTGCTTCTCTGTATCAGAAGGCCAGGGCATCTTTGAAGTTTCACTAAAACGAATTAATCCTCTTCCCTGTGGTGTTTCTTCCATTTGTGCATCTGCAGAAATAATACCTACCATCGCTTGCTTTTGATCTTTCCATAGAATATTCCGACAGAGGTACATCAGCCCGCCACATTCAGCATATACAGCTAAGCCATTTTCAATAGCCTGATAGATGGAATGTCTAAAAGATTGATTGTTATGCAGGTATTGTAAGTATTCTTCAGGAAATCCTCCCCCTATAAAGAGACCATCAATATTTTCTGGTAACTGTGAATCATTTAAAGAATTCACGGCAATTAATTCAGCACCTGCAGCTTGTAGAGCCTCCAAATCACCGTGATAATAAAAACCAAAGGCATTATCACGAATAATAGCAACACGTAATGTTTTTTTAACTTCTCGAGGTTTAATATTATTTATAATAGAAGGATGTAACTGTATTGGTGAAGGAAACTGACTGATGCTAACTATTTTGTCCAGATCTACCTGAGAAGATATGATTTTACCAATGTCAGTAGCTTTTTTCTGTGCAGCATCTTCTTCATTACTGGGCATTAAGCCCAGGTGACGTTCAATGATTTCCAGGCTTTTATTTTTATGCACAGCACCTAAAACAGCCACATCCGTATAGTGTTCTATAACAGAGCGCAGCTTGGTTTCGTGACGAGATCCACCTAATTGATTTAATATAACTCCGGCAATATTGATATCCGGATCAAAAGATTGATAGCCTAAAATCAAGGGGGCAATACCCCGGGTCATACCACGTGAATCCAGCACCAGGATAACAGGGGACACCACTAGTTTAGCAATGGCTGCATTACTATTACTGCCATCCAAATCCAATCCGTCGTATAAACCTTTATTGCCTTCAATGATACTAATATCACAATGAGCCATCTTGCGTGAAACTAATTGCAGGATTTCATTATCGGACATGGTGTTAAAGTCTAATGTATAACAGGGTGTTTGTGCCGCACAACCATGCCAGAGAGGATCAATATAATCAGGCCCTTTTTTAAATGGTTGTACCTTTAGCCCACTATTTTTTAAGGCTGATAATAGGCCAATGGTAATGGTGGTTTTGCCGGATGATTTGTGGGCAGCAGAGATAAATAAAGGGGTAGAAGATATTGGCATGTATTAATAGATAGGGGCAAAGAGTACATTTTCAAGAAGATTTAGGGCAAAAAAAAGGTCGCATAAGCGACCTTTTATGACTTTTCGCTATTAGCTTAACGCTTCCAGGCAGAATCTTTTTCAGCATGAGCCATATCAAGGACTTCTACAGCCTTATTCATGAAATCATTTTTATAAGTTTCCAGCTGATGTCCAGCACCAGGATTATAGTAATCATCAGGATGCATACCATTCTCATGCTCAAACGTAATAAAATCTCTTTGCATTTGAAGTAAATCCTGAATTAGTTCTGCTTTAGTGCTCATTAAAATCTCCATAGTACAATATGTTAAAACTTGGACATAATATATATGAGAAAAATTGAATATACTATATCTATAATGGGTAGTGCAGGCTATCAAAGTTTAATAACCGCCCTTACGTTTACTCTCTGGCAGTCCGGAAATACGTCCACCTTGCTTGCTCGGATCATTGGGGAACAAGGTATATAAGTCCTTAGAACCAATTTTTTCACCCCAGGTAGAGCACATTTCTTTTATCAAAGCACGTGTATTAGGTGCTTTACCACCATTATTGATGAATTGATCGCGTAGGAAATTAATTAAATCCCAATGCTTTTCTGTTAACTCTAAATCTTCTTCAGCTGCCATTTGTGCTGCAAGACCTTCACTCCAGTCCGCGATATCGACCAGATACCCATTTGCAGTGACTTCAATTTCATTACCTTCAAAAGTGATCGCCATACTTGTCTCCATAATATTTGCTAATAAAAAAATCTAATCCAAGATGATATAACAGTTAAAAATAAAATGTATCTCTCAAAAGAGATAGTTTGATATAAATTATTTGTTAATCCTTATTGACAGCTGTAATTCCTTTTTGCGGGATAAAAAGACCACAACCATAAAGATAATGATCCCCAATGCCTTTTTCCTGTAATAAAATAGACTCTTCAGGTGTGATATCTGCAATCATCAGGCTTCTTGTTTTTATATAACCATCGAGTGTCATCAATTGATGTGATTTACCACATAGCATTTTTTGTACATTAACACCCATGGATTTAATTTGCTGGTGAGCCTGATGAAGAAATGCCTCTTCATCATCATCGGTATCAGGAATATGAACATGGCGTGATACAATGGTTGTCATGGTACTAAGCAGGTATTGATCGGTCTGGCCAAAGCTAAGAGGCTGTTCGTCAATAATGATGGTTTTATCAGTCAGAGAAAGTAGCTCATCTAATTTTGATTTTGGAATACGAATTTTTAAACGTGTTCGTCGTGATAATTGAATCACTTCATTTTCAAAATTATCTACTCGGGTCCAGCCATTACCAGATTGTGGTATATAAATATGCTGAATAGATGCACGAGGTTCATTTTTTAACCAGGGCAATAAATCTATGACTGCATCGGTCAGTAGCCAGGCATGATCAAGCCTTATTTGCTTACATTTGACTTTAAAAGAAACATCAATGATGTTATCCGGTGCAGTAAAAGTTTGTTGTTTTTGTTCTTCATTCCAAAACATATTAATCTCAAATAGAATTAACTAGTAAATTTTGCTTCTAAATCGGTTTCCCACTCATCAGGTGTATCAGAATAGGGTGGTTTGATGTCGATATCAAAAAATATTTCTCCCTCTTTTGCCCGGGATTGAATATATTTTACAAGATCAACATAAGATTCTAACTGATGATTCTGAATAAGCACTTCACTTAAAATTAACATAAAAACTTTCGCTTTGAATAATAGATAGGTATTAAATAAGACTTATATTAGAAAATTTCAAGAAGTTTGAATTAAGAAATAGTATTTATAAAAAATAGACAAAATCCAGATCAAGTATTATAAATAAATTTATTAGGGGCTGTTGATCTTTCGTGTTCATATTTTAACCAACCCACATTGGTAACCAGATTAAACAACAAGCCAAAGCTAATGTACTGGCATAATTTCTTTCCAACTTATCGTACCGCGTAGCAATTGCCCGATAATGCTTTA
>JAUJGA010000157.1:0-4409 GCA_042095675.1 Gammaproteobacteria bacterium | reverse complement strand
AAAACACCTGCAGAAATATATGGTGTGATGAAAGAAGTTGCTCCAGAATTAAAACTGGCTGCATGATAGTAAAAATAATAATGGATATTTTATATCTTATTTTTTAATTGAGTTGTCTTGACAATGGGGTCCACAGTAGTGACTTATTGTAATAAAGAGTCTAAGTTCTAAAAATAAGTGAGCATAAGACTTAACTGTTATTTGTTTAGTCATATTAATCCTAAAAAAAATTTCACAAATTTATTGAAATAGACATTAACTATTTTAATAAAAGTCGCTATAATAACAACTTATGTTAAATATTAAAGAATTTACTAGAGGTAATAATTGTAAAAATAGAGGATGGAAGATATCTCTGATGTATTTTTGTGCCAGTATTTTACTGTGTTGTTGCCTGGTGAAACCATTAATGGCAGGCAATAATTATAACACCACCCCCTTTGCTGAAATGATGACAGAAATGATCAAGGTGATGAGTCATATAATGGGCAATAATAATTATGTCCCTGGCTTAGGTGCTCTACCTTATTCTCCTGGAATGGCGATGATGCCTGGTCTTGCCAGTGGTCTGGGAGGTATGAACAGCTTTCCAATGTCACCTGCTAATAGTCTTCCAATGAATAATTTTATGAATAATAATCAAGGAAATTTTTTGTCTGATAGTTTTCCCATAGGACAAAATGCCCATAAATTTAATGCTATGAATGATTTTTGGAACCCTCAATTTTCTAATCAAAATAGTAATTCATTCTCTAACTCCATGAGTAATAATAAGTTTGAAGCTGATAGTGTGAATGGTATCTGGCAGTCTCTATCTGGTGATGTCATTGCCATATATAAAAATAGTCACTTTCTGTGGACAGATGGTAAAACAAGAAGATTATCGGGGCGTTTGTTTATTAAGGGGAATCGTCTGGTTGCCTATTTCCCTGTTAGTAAGAAAAAATTACATTTTCAGTTTTACAAAGAGTTCGGACAATTTATAGTTAAAGATCAAACCTCACGTATATATACTTTTAAACGCCTTCACTAGGAGCGGCTGTCAACAGTTCTAAAGCCTAGATTCAGCTTTTTTTACCAGTCGACTTACGGTACTATAATGTACGTTAAAGTTTTCTGCTACCTATCCCAGAGTATAATTACCCGTTTTATAGGCATTGACCATGGCAGTTTTAGGATCTTTATAGCGTTTGGCAAAGACATTTAATGGTTTGGCTGGCTTTTCCTTACGTTGCCTGGCCTTGTCCATAACTTTTCCTGAAGCCTGTTGCTTTTTCCATTTATTTATAAATTTTTCACTACCCAGTAATATCTGCCCTTGAACTTGTGTCATTAAATTGTAATTTTTATCATAATTTCCTATTTTATTTATTGTTTCAGTCCGCTAGTCAAAACTATGCACTTTAGTGCAAGGCTTTAGCTGCTACACATTTTAAAAGGCAAATGTTAATCTATGATTTATGAAAAAACATAGAAGAAATGGGCGTAACATAAGTATATTAATGGTTCATCTAGTTTGGGTGACAAAATACAGATACCCAGTGCTACAAGGTGATGTACAAATAAGGTGTCGAAAATTGCTGATGAAAATCTGTGATTCTGATGATGTTCAGATATTAAAAGGTGTTGTTAGTAAAGATCATATTCACATGCATATTGAATACCCTGCAAAATTATCGATAAGTGATTTTGTGAAGATACTAAAAGGACGAATTTCCAGAGCTAAAGAAGCGTTAGTGGGGAAGGCATTTTTGGACAATAGGTTATGGAGCATGGTCAACGGGAAATATTACTGACGAAATGGTGAATGAATATTTGGAACATCACCGTAATTCTTCAAATGGTGATACAGGTAATATGATTCTTGAATAGGACTTTCAGTCCATAGTCGTTGAGTAATATTTTTTGAGATCTTTTTTTCTGTTTAGAATAGAGGCTTAAAAGCTCTTTTGTATTGAGCAAGCAAGGAGGATCAATAAAACCAGTAGAAACCTGATAGCTACTCCATTTCCCTATATTTCTAGTTTTATGCTGTTGCAAAGGTAAAGAAAGAATATGCTGTACTACAGCTTCAAATAAATGTTCATCTTCGACTAAAACTGCTTTAAAGCGGCCATGAAAAATATTGACGTTTGACTGATATTTAAGATTATAACGTTGTGTGTATATACCATTGAGTTGTCTCATTCGCTTAGATAAGTTAGCCTTTTTGGTCTTTATCAATATTTGATAAGAATCACTAAATAAATTATAAGCATAAATAGTCCAGTGCATTCTTTGGCTGACTGTTTGTAAAATAGATAAAAATTCTTGTCTATCTTTAATTCCTTTAAAAACTGGATTCGCCTCGGTACCCTTAGATGAAATATAATAGGATGCACCGGGATATTCAATACGAACAGGTCTTGCCATAATAATACCTTTAAAAATATCTTATAAGTACGATATATAAAAATAGAGACTATGCTGAATTCAGGTATTTTTTTCAATTAGGCGAATTTATTTTACAATTAACATAAAAATATGTAGTGAGTCGAGATTATGAATAAGAAAAATAATATGAAGGGTGCTAATAGTGATGCAGGGGTTCGCCTGGATAAATGGCTTTGGGCTGCACGTTTTTATAAAACACGTTCTCTAGCAACAGAAGCCGTGAAAGGTGGTAAAGTTCATTTAAATCAGCAAAGGGTAAAGCCCAGTCATCATGCGGAGGTAGGGCATTCTCTTAGAATAAAAAAAGAATCCATTGAGCAAATCATTATTATTAAGCATCTATCTGCTAAACGTGGTCCCGCGAGTATTGCACAAACTTTATATGAAGAAACCACAGAAAGTATTGACTTAAGGTATAAACTAAGTCAGGAACGAAAAGCTATTTATGCGGGAATGCCAAAATATGCCAGTCGACGTCCCAGTAAAAAAGATCGTCGTAAAATTATTCAGTTTAAACAAAGAAAAGATCAGCTGGAATGAGAATCAGAGCTCTTTCTTTGCTTTATTTTATTCTGTTTAAACTCTAAGTCCAAACGTTCCAGTTCCTGTAATTCGTTTTGACTAAAGCCTGCTTTAAGTCGGGCATCATAATTAAAGGGGCCTTTGGGGCTGGCTTTAAGATATTTTTTGATGAGTTTAAAAAACATTTCATCAGAGTTTACTTTTTCCTGTTCACAGCGATAACGGAACCAGCGTGCTCCTGCATTAACATGGCCAATTTCATCATTGGCAATAATTATTAATGAATCAGCAGTGTGTTTGTCCCCAAGATCACGAAATTTATCTACAGAAAAAGGGATGACTTCTAATGCTCTTGCTTCTAAAACACGATGTACAATCGCCATACGGGCCATTAAATCATCTGCCGTTGTGACAGCCATCTGCCATAATTCATTATGTACAGGAAAATCCCCATACTTGTAACCCATATTATTCAGACTTTGTTGTAATAGCTGAAAATGCTGGCTTTCTTCTTTACCTGTTTGTACCCAGTCATCATAATATTTCTTCGGTAGACCCCGGTAGCGATAAATACTGTCCCAGGCTAAATTCACTGCGGTTAATTCAATATGAGCCAGAGCATGAATTAATGAAGCACGTTGTTGTATGGAGTTAAAACCACGTTTTTTAATTTTTTTTAGTTCCACCAATACGGGCTTGTCCAGTTTACCAGGTTGATCCAGTTGTAATGGTGTTTCGCCCTCCTGCCAGTCAAGTATGCCTGCTTCCCACTCACTGGCTATTTGTAAACTTAATTGTAATTTTTCTTCAGGTACCGGGCTTAGAAAACAGTTTTTTGCTTGTTGGTAGAGGTTCATGAGTATCTGCTTTAATGTGTATCAATTAACTATTGTAGCCTAATCTTGTTTATTACCATACTGAAGTAGCAAATAATGTATAATATAGTGGACCCCAAGATTTGGACAATAGGTTAAGATATAAGACCTAACCAAATGGGAAACCTAAAAATGAGTAAAAAGAGAAAATCATTCGGCAATGAATTTAAAGCAAAAATGGCCATTGAAGCCATCAAATGTCAGAAAAGTATTGCTGAAATTACTTCAGAATTTGGAATTCATAGTACACAGATCAATAATTGGAAAAAGCAGTTACTAGCGTGTGCAGCCGATAGTTTTTCCAAAAAGTTAGAAAACAAAGAAGCTGAACATGAAAAGTAAAAAGAGCATCTTTATAGCCAAATATGCCAATTACAGGTGGAGGCAAACTGGCTGTCAAAAAAGTTGAAGATGTTCAACTGAATATGGATGAAGAGTGGTGTTGCATAGAAAAAGAGCACCCTCTGTTGAGCATCAAAAAACAATGTAATTTAATTAATATAAATCGTTCCAGCTATTACTATCAGCCTAAAGAGCCTCAAAATAGTAAAGATTTGAAACTAATGAATTTAATGGATG
>JAUJGA010000156.1:0-7776 GCA_042095675.1 Gammaproteobacteria bacterium | reverse complement strand
CTATAAAAGCAGCTTCTAAAAAATGGACAATGCCCATTCGGAATTGGAAACCAGCATTGAATCGGTTTATAATCGAGTTTGAGGAACAGATAACTCCTCATATTTAAGGGGCAGTTACACAGTTAGGATTACACCCTCTTTTTTTCAGGCAAGAATGAACATATTATCTCTCCGCATATTTTTGGCGAAATTGTAGGTTGCCATAATATTTCTATTGAAGCTCCTGTACCTGGTTCTGATTTATTTTTATCCTTTCGTCCCAACGGTACAAGCGGTACTTTTTTACTAATGCATTTTAGCAGCACATATGGCTGGGTAAATAATAATTTACCTGGTGCCGAGTACAGACATCGTCTGCTTTTAGATGAAACAAATAAAGATATTAAAGAGACTGAATATACTGAAAATAATCAGACTTATTTGAAAATTAAAAATGATGTTTATGTTATACATGATCCGATACGTCCCTATAGCATTCAAATAGGTGAAGTGCGTTCAATGAAGCCAGATGCCAAGCCAGGTATTATTGAAGGTAATATGAGCAAAACTGAGTTAATTGCTCTGCCTATACACTTATTTTGGTTAAGCTTAACCCTGGCTAAAATCCTACAAAACGAAGACTCATTGAACACTCTTTGGCAAAAGTCAATAAAACATCAACAAAATTGGGGACAGGAGAAATATCAACAGGTAAGGGATGCAATCTCCAAAAATTCTTTATCATCCATAAATTTGCAACAAAGTAACTGCCGATTTTGCAATAAACAATTTAAAGATACAAGACAGCTGAGTAAAAAATATGGCCCTACATTAATTGCCAATGATTTTCCCTTTGGACCAAACTTTCATTATATAGCTATTGTAGATGATCCTGTTCACTCATGGTAGCATCTAAGTTATCAACAAGTTTTAGGGCTGAATAAAATTACTCATGATTATCTGCAAGTAAAATAAAATAGATTTGCAGCAACAGGCATACAATATGGTTTTAATTCTACCGTCAGAAATCTGGTTCTAGGTACAAGAACACAATCATCAGCTGGGGCCAGTATTCCACATATTCATAAACAAGTTTGGGGAATTGCCCCACATACTTCTAATTTAGCTGAACAGCTTATTAGTGTCTATGAAGCCTATGCTAATATTAATATTGACTACCAGGCTTGTTATCTGACAGCATTAAGAGATGCTAATTATGTACTTTGAGAAGATGATTATGTCGCCTTATATGTACACTATAGATAATGTTCACTGCATGAACTTCAGGCTATGATTAAACGTCCCTGTGCAAATTATATAGATTATAAGAAACATGAAATTGAATCCATGTCAAAGGCTTAATTCATCGTTTTGCAGCTCTATAGGGCATTAGAGATTAGTAGTTTTAATAATATTTTAATCAGTAAACTTTTTAATGACAATAGAGCACCCAACTTCAGGATGGTGCAAACATTTGTCACTAGAGAAATTGATCTAGCCGTTTCTGAACTCAGTATGCTCTATGTGGTGGACCAACACCCCCAATATTCACTTAATGAGTTAGTCTCAGCCTTTAAACAAATAAAGAAACAAATAGACTAAGAATTTAAACTGTAAATAATTCTATTAATAACTCTTCCAGTACTTCATAAGAAAAATATTTTTTTCCTAATGCAAAATTGTGCTCTCCAATTTCTTTGCACAATTTTTTATTATGAATAATGGTATCAATTTCAGACACCGCTTCATCCGTTAATTTTTCATTTTCAATCATCACCGTTTTAAATCCCTTACTACCGATATCTGGCCAATAAACAGGTTTATAATTATTGACAAAGATAGGTCGCTTCGCCAGTGCTGCTTCAACAAATGCATTACCAAAACCCTCATAATCACTAAAAAAGGTACAGGCTGTCGCATGGGCATAGGCATCAGAAAGAGAATAAATATTCTTTCCTTCACGACTCTTAGAACGTTGATGGGAAATACAATGATTGGCAAAAACAACATTATCCTGTATGCCATGTTTACGAATTTTATTCAGCAGTTTTTTGTAATACCCTAAACGCTCATCATCTAACCAGGTACCGCTGATCACCAGTTTTACATTCGGATCTTCCAGCCTGTGAACCAGGTCAAGGGCGGTTAAAATACCCTTCCTTTTGACTATCCGGGTCATCTGAAACAATGGAATAACATTTTTATTCAGTCTCAGACGTTTTAATAAAAATTTATTATAATTATCCTTTTTTGCATAGTGAGCTGAAAAATCCATCACATTAGGCACCACGATTGAATCCAGATCAAACTTTTCCTTTAAATATCTTTGGCTGAATTCATTAATAACAGTATGTTTAACCTGCTTGTTTTTGGGTGGAAATGTATCAGAAACAATATCCATAACTTCTTTATGTGGTGAGATATAGCGTTTATTTCTTTCCCAGGAAAAATCGTGATCATGAGTCACCACCTGTACGGCACCATAATCAATAATATTTTTAATTGCCATGCCCATAGAAAGATGACAAGGCAAGGCTGATGCATTTTCAACAAGTATGCTTTCTATTTTATGCTTAACTACCCATTTAAAAATTTCTTTGGTTAAACGTTCAGTTGTTCTTTCTAAATGTGATAATAATTCATCGGGGTCTTCATCCGGATAGAAAAAAGCTCGTTTTTGTTCCCATTCACATTCAGGAGAGAAAAAGGACAAGCTGGGCAAGTTACAATGATGTACAGATTCACTATAATAATTAGGATAACCGCCGGATAGGATGCACACGGAATGTCCCATTTTTTTCAGTACATGAACCCATTTTTCGGTTTCAAGAGAAACACCATCAATATCCTGATAGCGACCGATAATTACGCCTATTCTCATATTAATAGTTCCTGTATTTATTTACTTTAAACATGGCGATCAAAATCATCCTCATAACGAATAATATCATCTTCACCAAAATAGTCACCTAATTGTACTTCAACAATGATCAGTAATGTTCTGCCAATATTTTCAATACGATGTTTATACTCTTTGGGTACAAACACATGCTCACCTTTACTATAGTTTTTAATCTCATCACCTATAGTGATTTTAGCTGAACCCGTTACAACAATCCAATGTTCAGAACGCCGTTGGTGAGACTGCAATGATAATCTTTTTCCAGGCAACACATCTAAGCGTTTAGTTTTAAAATTATCCTTATCTTCAAGAATAGTAAAACTACCCCAGGGACGCTGCTCAATATATTGATCCATTTCTACCCTCCTCCTCACCTACTTCAGTCTAATCGCTGGGATAAGATATTAATATGAATTTCATTAAATACCTAAATATCCAATAATGGCATTACCAACAAATCTTGCTTGCGGCGGCAAAGACAATGGCTGAAGCTCATAATTCTTATTATAGGGCGTAATATTGAGTTGTAAATCATCAACAACCAAAGTGACACTGCCTCCCGGATCAAAGCCCATAGCCTGTTTTGCACCCTGTTGTAATAATATTTTAGCTAATTCAATATGGGTGGTCCCGACACTTTCACGAATACGTCCATTGATGGCGACCACCATTAAGTCTCCGGCATCATTGATACCCACCGCTATTTTAGGACCGCGCATATCCATAAAATCAACACGAGCCGCTTGAGTGGCTATTGATTTTTGTGTTTTCCATCCTCCAGCCTGCATTTCAATAGATTGTTCTCCATCACGAATAAGGCGCGGCCCGGCTTCAATGGCATTAACAACATTCTCCCAGCCAGTCATCCTTAATTTCAGTTGAGTCCCTTCAATCCAGTCAGGCGCCTGTGCTGCAGGAAAAGCCAAAGTGATGCCGACAGGATTTAAAATAACCTCCTGTGCTCCATTTTGTGATGGACCGTCAATCACTTTAATAATGGTATCGCCTGATAGATAGTAAAAAATATGATTTTGATTAGCAATGCTGACTTTTTCATATAATAAATCAAAATAACATAGCTCATTTTTATTGAGTATATTATATCCAGAGGATTCAAAATGATAAACCTGATCATCCCCATGTTTACAACTCGTAAACCCCTGCTCTAAATGAGCTTCTATTATAGAAATTTTTCCTGAATCTAAAAAACTTAAAGCTGGCTTATTAAATAAAGGTAGTGAGAGTAGTTGGCCATTTTTTATTAACAGACCTAAAGGACAGCCAATGTATTTTTCCGATAGAGCTAATTTCCCTACCAGTTCCGCATTGAGTATATAACCGCCATTCCAGGCAATGTAAGTAGAACAATAATTTTGTTTATTGCTTTCAGTTTTGCTAAAAAATCGTTGCACAAGCGACAATACAGTATCATTGGTCTGCTGTGTCAGTAATGTATCAAATTGCCATTGCTGCTTATCTAATTGCTTAATGGTTACCCTGGCACCTGACCATGGAGCACCATCATCATGTAAACCAGTGATCATACTGGATTCCAGATACTCTGCATTCGCTATTTTTTGCTGGCTGCTATGTTGATTTTTTCGTTGTAAAATTCGAGTCAATAGCTGTTTTAGCGGTGTTCCAAAAGAATCAGCATCTTCTCTTAACAACTTTAATAACTCTGCCTCGCCCAGCAGAGCCACACATTGTTCATAATCCTCACTGTTTAATGCCTGACTAAACTTAATCGGTGTCTGAATCGGCGTGGGATAAGCCAGACATGGCCTAAGTCCCGCAGGAACCCATTGGATATAGCTGTCATGGATATTTAAATGCATAAAACTGGCACCCACTGCTGAATGTGTTCTACCAATGCGGTAAGAAGGCATATCCAGCATATCCAATGATAAGAATGCACTTTCCCCAATGCTGACCACAAAGCCATGATTATTTTTAATTTCTATCAATGCCTTTAAGGCTTCTTCTCCCAACTGTGCTAAATGAATGCCTCTTGACAGACAATGGGTTGGAATAATCTTAACCAGGCCAGCATAATACAGGACAGTTATTTCACTGGGAGCCTGGTGTTTTATCCATTCACAAACAGTTTTATAATTTTCTCTATAACCATCTGAGGTGGTGTTAATAAAGACTGAAACAGGCTGAATATGATCAATATTTTCCAGAATTGTCGGATCCAGTAATTCACCAATAGGAATCCCTAATCTGGAACGTAAGGTACGCCAGATAAAGATTAAACTTTCTATATTAAAATTAGGTCCCGGGAACCAGGCAAATGGCAAATTTGCCTTAAGATCACCTGCCATTCTCTGACTATCATCAATAACAATATTAACGGAGCCGACACATTCATGGATACCACCAATAAAATCCTGAAAAACATTATGCGGATAATGAGATATTCCAGGTGTGATCACATCATTAAAAATTTGACGTATTAAAGATGTCACAATGCCAGCTAATTCTAATTCTGTGATTTGCCGATATGGAAAATGTTTTCTATTACGATGCCTATAACTTAAGGAATGATCAATGGCCAGTACATCTTCACCACTTTGATAATAAAATATTAAATTAAGCTGCTGATAAAATTTAAGGATCTTTTTCTGCTGCTCACTTTCATCAATGCCTGCTGTGCCTGATTCATTCACAAAGGTATTGATGAGATAATTCGCATACTGCATTACACGACCCTTAACTTCTTTTTCCTCCATGCGAAATGCACTGGGATCAATCAGTGACTTTAAGTAGGACATGTATCCTATACTTGAAATACCCGCAATATATTTCCTGTTTTCACATAAGACTAACTGCTTAAATGACTTATTTAAACGAGTTTGTTGGGAAGTTATTTGAAATGTCTGTTGCAACAGATCAAATTCAAATGCATCTGATTCACAATTAGACCAGATACAATATAAAAAATTTTTAATGGTCTGTGCAAGGACTTCAACACTATAGCGTTTTTTTATGACATCCGCATTATGAGTGGTGTGTTGACCATAGGGATTAAATAAGAGTTCAGTAATATTAGTCAACATCTCTGCTGAAAATTGTTTATCTTTGGGATACTCAAATACTTTTAGCCTTAAATCTTCTGATAAACGTTCACCTATCACTTCCCGAAATACAGCTTCAGGATCGTAGCGACTGGTTAATATTGGTATTTCTACCGCAGCTGCTTCGAGTAAAGGCAATCCCCTTCCTTCCTGCTTACTGGGAAGTAAAACCATACTGGCCACCGCATAAATTTCCTGTATTCTTAAAATATCATAAGATTTTTTGCCAAACAGCTCATTTTTCTCTGTACCAAAATTAAATGCTAAAAAAACTCTTTTTTGGTATGCACTATCAATGGATTCAAGCAATAATTCAAATGCTGTCGTTAATTTATTAAAATATGCGCAATGGGCACTAAAAGGATAAGCCAAAGGACCGGAAACATACATTGTAATGGTCAACGCAGAGTTTCTATCAAATATTTTTTTAAATTCGGAAAATTTTAATAATGATTGAATAAAATCAAAATCAAATTCAATACGTTTACGTGCAATAATACGAGTAGGCTGTAAAAACAGTAAATTTCCAGTCAGTAGGGTATGGGGTAAATGCTCTTCATGACCTAATAGTAATGGAGCTACATCTTCAACCCAATTTTGATCAATATTTTGATAATCCTTAATATTCTTGCTCAGTAAAGCAGGGGCATCCCCACGCAACAATAACTCCATTCGTTTTAAGATATTGATCCGTTCCTGATCATCCACCTGGCGATAACAATCCAGGTCAACACTGGTGGGCATTAAGCCGATATTACCAGGGTTAATACCAAAATTATCTATCAGACTGTTTTTTTGAGAAGAACTTAAA
The DNA here is from genome assembly GCA_042095675.1 of Gammaproteobacteria bacterium. Lineage (GTDB taxonomy): Bacteria > Pseudomonadota > Gammaproteobacteria > GRL18 > GRL18 > GRL18. The sequence continues at coordinate 1,004 of JAUJGA010000156.1, read as the reverse complement.
ACCGTTTGGAACCAATGTGAACTATCCCATGGATATAGCATTTCAATAAGTGTAAAAACTTCACCCAAATGTGCATTGGTAAAAAAGTGATCCCGAACACCTGTAGATTTTCTTTGCTCCTCACGCTGACCATCTTCCCAGTAAAAATCATGGCTATTATTTAATACTGGAATTTTCATTTTTTCAGAAACAATAACTAAGGCCAGAGCCAAAGCAACATTGCCTGGATTGGAATTGATATTACAGGGAATCAATAATTGAATATGCTGCTGTTCAATAATATCACCTAGTTGCTGACACAAAATTAAAGTCTGCTGCCAGAGTTCAGCAATCAAATTATTATATTCTTTACTCCCTCTAGCCAGTTTGGTTTCAAAGTAATCAACATAGGTCGTACAACCGTTAAAACCATCACTATATAATATTTCATGCTTAGACCAGCGTTCCTCTATAATGGTTTGGTGACCTTTTTTAAAGGTACCGGCAATAAAATGAATTTTTGTTTGCTGCTTGATTTGTTCAAAGGCTTTGGCGTATTTACATACTTCCATGCTGACACCATCAATTCCAAAATCAAAACTTATAAATGCAACACCTTGTTCCAATTGGGATAAAAAATCATTAAAATTATTTTTAAAGTGTTCAAAGGATGGTATTTGATCGCGTAATTGGTCAATGTACAAACCCAAATCAAACCAGGTAATGATATTTTCATGGTGAAGTTCAGAGAGTAATTCCTTAGATGATAATGCCAACATAAATCTCTCTCCTATAAGTAAAGACAAGTACATAATCAGAATACCATATTTAACTAATAATTATGCTAGTTAACCCCGGATCTGGATAAGAAAATACTAATGTACAATCAAATAGTCAATGTTTTCATATCATTAACGCTAACAGTTATTGTAGGCTTAGCCTCTTTATGACAATAAGCAATCAGTGAACCCATTAAATTGAGCATAAAACCATGTACACTGCGATGTCTTGAGTGTTCAATTTGA
>JAUJGA010000155.1:0-8462 GCA_042095675.1 Gammaproteobacteria bacterium | reverse complement strand
AAAGCATTATCGGGCAATTGCTACGCGGTACGATAAGTTGGAAAGAAATTATGCCAGTACATTAGCTTTGGCTTGTTGTTTAATCTGGTTACCAATGTGGGTTGGTTAAAATATGAACACGAAAGATCAACAGCCCCTAGTAATATGAAAATTTAAAAACCATTAAACTACCAGGAAAATTAGTATGAAACTTGATCTTTATTTATATGACTTTTGCCCATTTTGCCAGCGTATTCAGATTACGGCACAATCTAATGGCGTAGAGCATAATATCCATTGGCTTTCACCTGCTGATACACCAGCTTGGTTTTATAAAATTTCACCTTTGGGAATAGTTCCTGTCATTCAGGTCAATGATTCACAAACTATTTTTGAATCTGCTGTAATCAATGAATTTTTAGATCAGGTTGGCAATAATAATATGTTACCTCAGGAACCAGTTCAACGTGCAATCTCAAGAGCATGGATAGAATATGCATCCTCTTGCCAGGTTGCTTTTTCAGGCTTACTAGGTGCAGCAGATGAAGATGTTTTTAAAAAATCTCTTAAAGCTTTAATTGACAAATTTCAGATGGTAGAAAATGCATTACAATCTAAAACTATCTCACCAAATCCTAAGGCTTTATCACTGCTTGATACGAGTTTTGCACCAATTTTTGTACGCTTACAACACCTGAGTCAATTTGTAGAAATTTTAGAACCAGCTACCTTGCCTAAACTTCAGCAGTGGAAACGATGGGTACTTGAAAATCAAGCATTTAAGTCAACTATAACAGTAGAATTTCCTGAGATCTTCAAAAAAGTTGTATTTCAACGTGCACCAAAAGGATATATTGCAAAAAAATTAGCTTAAATTTAGGTTCATCATATAAAGCTTTTACCCCATTTTTTAAGCAAACTCTGCACTCTTAGATGAAGTATGTTGGGGAAACTCTAAGGGCTGTTGATCTTTCGTGTTCATATTTTAACCAACCCACATTGGTAACCAGATTAAACAACAAGCCAAAGCTAATGTACTGGCATAATTCCTTTCCAACTTATCGTACCGTGTAGCAATTGCCCGATAATGCTTTAGTCGGGCAAATACATTTTCAACCAGATGTCTGTACTTGTACAAACACCAATCCATATCTGAATTGCCTGTTTTTGAATTCTTCTTTCTGGGTATAACTGGTATGGCCTTTTTGTTACGAATAATTTTTCTTATTGATTCACTATCATAACCTTTATCCGCTATAACGTAGTCTGAACTGGGTAACTTGGCGATTAAATCAGGGGCTGCTTTACTATCATGAACTTCACCTCCTGTTAGAATAAATTCAATCGGCAAACCATAACTATCGACAGCAATATATATTTTAGTTGTATTGCCACCACGGCTTTTTCCAATCGTCGCGACACTATCACTTGCAGCTCCCATGCTATGTTGGTGAGCTTTTATAATGCTACCGTCAATAAATTCCCATTCAATATCAGATAGTTTTTTCAAAGCATTAAATAATTCGAGCATAATGTCTTTCTTTGACCACAAGTTAAATCGTCTATAAATTGCACTCCAATGGCCGAAAGATTCAGGTACATCTCTCCATGGACAACCGACTCGCATTCGGTAAATGATACCTTCCAATGTACTTCTATGCTCTGCATTATTCTAAATTCGGCCACTATAAAGCATTAATCGTGATAGCTGTTCCCAGTATTCATCTGTTAACATTGTTCTTGGCATGGTCTTCTCGTATGTTGATTTGTGGTAAAACCATTATACTTGATTGCAATGTTGCTTATTTTTTAATCACGAAAGATCAACAGCCCATAGGATTAGTGCTTCAAAGAAATTAAAATTTCTGAAGCACTAAAATGGTAATTCTAAATCAGGTGATGCCAATAAAATTGCAGCTTTAAATGCATTCGCAATTCTCTGTAAAGCGACTTTATTATCTGCTTCAAATCTAATGCTTAAATATTTAGATGTATTAGAGACTCTGACAACACCCCAACCATCAGAGTATTCAACACGAACGCCATCAATAGTTATTACTTCCCCATCTGTAAAATTTTTCTTATCCAAACTCACTTTTTTAATGATTGCAGTAGCATCTTTATTTTCTATAAGAATCTCAGGGGTATTGATTGAATTAGGTAACTCAGAAAAAACAGGGGCAGACTTTCTTAAATCAATAGAAAGTATTTCTAATATTCTAGCAGCTGCATAAATTGCATCATCAAAAGCATACCAACGTTCTTTTATAAATATATGCCCACTCATTTCACCACCTAATAGAGCACAGGTCTCTTCCAGTTTATTCTGCATATATGAATACCCACTTCTACACAAAATAGCATGGCCTCCTAGACTTTTAGTCAAATTAGCTAAGTTTTTTGTTGATTTGATATCATAAAGTATTTTCACATCCTTATTTCTAGAAATAATATCTTTTGCTAATAACATCAATACTCTATCTGCTAATATAATCTGACCGTCCGAAGCCACCACACCAATTCTGTCATCATCAAATAAAAATCCAATATCAGCTTTTTCTGCTACTACTTTGTTGCTAATCTCCTTCATATTCTCTGGACTATTTGAAATAAAAGTACGTGAAGGTGAATCACTACCTTGAGATTTTTCTACAACAAAAACATTACAATTTAAATGATTAAATAATATCGTAACAAACTTAGCAGTTAAGGCATTAGTTGTATCAACAACTATTTTTAGTGGTCTTTTTAGAACAATATTCTCTGAAATTTGCTTAATATATTCCTCTATAATATTTAAATCAGACTTTTCACCAATACTTTCTTTACTTTTCTCTATTTCCTCATCATTGGTATCTTTCTCACTTAATATAAATTTTTGTCTAATTGAATCTAAATCATTACCACTATAGGCGCGACCTGCAAGCATAATTTTAAGACCATTATAATCATCAGGATTATGCCCCGCTGTAATCATCACACCATTCCCATTAGATTTTTTTATAGCTGCATAATATAAAGTGGCTGTATTTACAACCATACCTAAGTCAAGAACATTAATCCCCTCTTTTAACATATTATCAATAACAGCTTTTATTAATTGAGGACTACTCATCCTTGCATCACAAGCAATAGAAATTTTATTTTGCTTTTTAGATTTCATTTCAATAGCAATTATTCGTGATATTTTCCTCAAAGTTTCAGTATTAATATAATCACCGACAATACCTCTTATATCATATGCTCCAAAAATATTATCTGCGATATTCAGCATTTTCTCTGATACTTTTGGAATAAACGTATCTTCTGTTTTAGTATTTGCAAGTTTACTTAAAAAACTATCATCACTCTTTGTCTTAGTATGCTCAGAGACTAGTACAACAGGATTTAATAAATAATATTTTTTTATCATAAAAATAAATAACATAATAGATAGTAAAGTTGCTATTATAGAAAAAACAAATAACATTATTGCGTTTGAAAATGTTTCTATGGGAATACTATTTTTTTGTTCGTCACTCCAGTATTTAAATTTCCATGGTGTATTTTTTAATTGTTTAACAGCTATTATAGGCAGTGTGCTTAGAGATTTATTCCCTTTTTTTACTAGAATAAAACTAGTATTTCCATGTTGTTCAATAATTTCAAAATAGCTACCCTTAGTATCAAAATTTGTCACCAGATTATTCATAAAATCTGTAGATAAACGTGCTATCAGGTAAGCAATCGTCTTTTCATTATTCATCAACTTATGAACCCATAACAGTTTTTTCCCTTCTGAATTACCCTTATAAAGCTCAATCATTGTAAAGTTAGCTGTTGCTGTATTTTTTATTCCTTTTAATTCATTTAAAAGGAATAAAAATGTATAACCCATACTAGGATCATCAATAATATCATCATCATTATAATCCGCAGGAACTAACTCTATGGAAACAGAATCCTTAAGCAAGGATTGAAGATTTTTTCTCAATCTTTCTAAGTCACTAGAAGACTCAAAAGGTATAGATTTTATATTATTAAGGCGTGTGATAAAATTCTGTGATTTATTTTTAATACTTTGACTTGCTTGCTGCATTAATTTATTAAGTTCTTTATTATCAAGTGAATTGAGTTGTTGTTGATATTTTTGTTCAATACCTATTTTAGATATATATGATAAATAAAATAAACCTAAACCCAATACCAAAAATATAATACCAGTGATGGTGTAACATAAAAAATTTCTCTTTTCAGATTTAATATCTATTATCTTTTTTTTATCCGCTGTCCGCTCTTTCTTTTTATAGCTATCTTCAACCTCAAAAATAGAACGTATTTTTTCTTTTGTTTCCTTATATTCTTTGGTGCCTTGAATATTTTTAATATCAGGGGAATTATTTACATCTTTAAGTTCTATCATAAAATTATCTTTTTAGTGGCTACCTGTATGACCAAAACCACCATCACCACGCTGACTCTGATCAAATGATTCAACAATATTGAAGTTTGCCTGTATCACGGGCACAAAAACTAATTGTGCAACACGCTCACCCTGCTTAATAATAAAACTTGTATTTCCCCGGTTCCAACATGAAACAAACAGCTGTCCCTGATAATCTGAATCAATTAAGCCTACTAGGTTTCCTAGCACAATCCCATGCTTATGACCCAGTCCTGAGCGTGGTAAAATAACAGCCGCCATATTATTATCTGCAATATGAATAGCCAGTCCCGTTGGAATCAACAAAGTCTCACCAGGTAAAAGTTCAGTATCCTCATCCAGAATAGCTCTTAAATCCATTCCAGCCGAGCCATGAGTAGCATATTCTGGTAATGGATATTCCTTACCTACTCTCTCATCTAAAATTTTTATATCGACATCATTCATAATATTTTAATTATCCTTAAAATTAAAAGAGATTTCTTTGATTAATTGCATTGCCAAATTTTTTTTACTGGAAAAAGGTAGTATTTTTTCTTGCAGATCATTTTCCTTGAACCAATATAAAGACAACTCATTATCATCTTTTTCAAAACCATGATCATCACCTACTTGGTTAGCAACTATCATATCCAGGTTTTTACGTTTAAGTTTATCAATAGCATAAGTTTTCATCTGATTAGTTTCTGCGGCAAAACCCACACAAAAAGGTTTGTTTTCGCTATCTGAAACTTCAGATAATATATCCGGGTTTTTTACAAATTCAATATTTAGTCTATCATTTGTTTTTTTTATTTTTTCATGATTCTTAGTGATGGGTCGATAATCTACCACAGCAGCTGTAGCAACAAATATATCAGCATGTTCAACTAAACTAAACACTTTTTCATGCATCTTCTGTGCACTACGAACCGGATGAAGTTCAACGCCCTGAGGAGCTTCAATATTAACAGGGCCGCTCACTAAAATAACTCGTGCACCTGAATCTGATGCTGCCTGTGCAATCGCATACCCCATTTTACCACTACTTCGATTACTGATATAACGTACCGGGTCAATATCTTCAATAGTTGGCCCTGCAGTAATAAGAACAGTTTTACCTTTTAACACAACAGATTGCTGATTATCTTCGCACCAGCAGTCAAGACAAAATTCCAGTATTGTCTGAGGCTCTTCCATTCTACCAAAGCCTGTATCACCACAGGCCTGCTCACCCTGTGCTGGTCCACAAAGGAAAATAGAGCTTTGCCTTGAAAGTTTTTTTATGTTTTTTTGAGTTGTCGTGTGATGCCACATTTTCTGATTCATAGCAGGTGCAATTAATAGGGGTGCTCGGGTGGTTAAACAAAGTGTAGTCAGTAGATTATCTGCAATGCCGTATCTAATTTTAGCTATGGTATTAGCAGTTGCCGGTGCAATAATAATTTGATCTGCCCATTGTGCTAATTCAATATGCCCCATCCCAGCTTCTGCATTCTGATCAAATAATTCACTACAAACTACATTTCCTGATAGAGCCTGAAAAGTCAAAGGTGTGACAAATTCCTTAGCTGATTCTGTCATTACGACACGAACCTCTGCTCCCTGCTTTATCAGTAATCTAAGCAATATAGCTGATTTGTAAACGGCAATACCACCAGTGACTGCTAAAATAATCTTTTTATTGTTCAAGATTGACATAGTGCTATTCTAACGATTAGTGGGTACTTACTGCAATATATTATTACAATAATTTTTAGTCTATTTGAAAAGATTTTACCCCTTTGTAAGAAAATCCCTTCATGTCCATGATAAAAATTGTTTTATAATCCTAAATAAATCATAACTACTTAGTCTAAATTAACGAAAGTCTTATGGTTGCTTATTTTTAGTACTTAGAACTGTCTGAGCATAGCGAGTTTTCTAAGTTCTAAAAACGAGTGAGCATAAGGCTCAACTGTTTTTTGTTAAGCCATAGGCTGAGTGCTTACAATAAACCATTTAAAGGAGCATGGAATGCCGATTATAGACTGGCCGGAAGCCGAACGACCTAGAGAAAAATTATTACAGAGAGGAGCTGATGCTCTGACTGATGCAGAGCTATTAGCTATTTTTTTGCGTACTGGAACAAAAGGTTTATCCGCAATTGATCTTGCCTATAAAATATTAGATGAGTTTTCTTCACTGAGAAACCTTTTTAATGCAAGCCTTGAAGATTTTTCTAAAATAAAGGGGGTTGGTCCTGCTAAATATGTTCAGCTACAAGCTGTTTTAGAAATGTCTTCCCGTCACCTCAAAGAAACAATTGAAAAGCAAAGTGCAATTACCAGTCCTCATGATACCCGTCAATTTTTGAAAAGCCAGCTTCGAGACCACTCTTACGAGGTTTTTGCTGCTATATTTCTGGATAATAGGCATCAGGTGATAAAATTTGAAGAATTATTCCGTGGTACGATTGACGGTGCATCAGTTTATCCCAGAGAAGTAGTCAAAAAAGCACTGGAATATAATGCAGCGGCTATGATTGTGGCGCATAATCATCCTTCCGGTATTGCAGAACCTAGTCATGCTGATGAACAAATTACTCAGAGATTGAATAAAGCATTAGCATTGGTCGATATCCGTTTATTAGATCATCTGGTCATTGGAGAAGGTGAAGTTATTTCACTGGCAGAGCGTGGAATACTATGATCCTTGAAACTTCTCAAATGCTTTGGGGTCTTTTTTAAACAAATGAATACAAGACTGACAAATACAGTACTTACCTTGTTTTTCTTTTGCTAAAAAGGAAATAAGTTCTGTGGGAATACTAATCTTATTGCACCAGCATGATGTGCTTGATTTTGCCATGCATTGATTATTCTTACCACAGAATGGGCAAGTTTTCTCATTTGTTTTTATTATTTCAGACATTAAAAATATCGTTCTAAGGTTATTTGCAAATGATCATCCCGGCCAATAGGATTGAGTTTATGTTCGCTAAAAAATCTAAGGTCTAATAGCAGTTTCCAATTTTCCCCGATACGTCGATTGGCTTCAATTTGAAAATTGCGTAAGTAGCTATAATCCAGATACTGCATCCAGATAGACAGAATTTCTGTACTTTGGGCATCATTAAAGCATAGACGAATGCCGAACATCATATCATTTTGAAATTGGTTTATGCCCCTATCGCCTCGTTCATCCCATGAATATTCTGCAATGATGCCTAAATCACTGGATGAATCCATAATACCGCTGATGGTGTATTCAAACCCTCCGCTGTCAGCTGTAAAATCATCAAATTCATCTTTGCGTTTAATGGCTTCAATCTTCCATAACCAGCCATCAAATGTAGCTTGAAAATCTACCCCAAATTGATTAATTTGGTCATAGTACGGGATTAATTTGATGTGTCCATGAGAATTAATTTGTAGTTTATAATTCGGTTCTCTATCGGTACCCTGAAAATAAGATAAGCCAATGTCGTAATCACCAATACTATGACTCCAGCGTAAAGCAAAATCAACATGCTTTTCTTCAGCAGAGGATTCATATTCGGCATGATCAGTATCAACAGCAAGGATACCTCTTAAACGCCCGTCTTCTCCCGGGAAAGTTCTTTCCCTAAAACTGGGAAGAATAAATAAATCAACAATACCTCAATCTCTGATAAGACTGAGGTTTATCATGGGCTGGCCTAATTTATGTTCTCCATTTATATCATCTACCTGATCATCATGATTAATAATATCCACCAGATGATTGGATTAATTGATACCCCAAAAGACTTTACCAATGCCAGTTCTTAGCTCCCAGTCGTCTCCAACATGCAGCCACATTAACTCTCTTATATACCGATGATCAATGAAGGTGCTTGATTTATAAAAATATAAGAAACATTATATACCTTATGAAAGAAATAAGGTTAACACCAGAACAAAAAGTTGATTTAGATGCACTTCATGATGCCAGTCGTGATAAGCGTGTTTGTGATCGAATTAAAGCAGTATTTCTTTGCTCAGAAGGTTGGTCAACCAATATGATATCATAAGCTTTACGTTTACATGAAACAAGCATTACCAGACATATTGATGACTTT
>JAUJGA010000154.1:0-14204 GCA_042095675.1 Gammaproteobacteria bacterium | reverse complement strand
ACAGTATAGGACGCCTGGGCAATTTCCTTTGATAAGTTAGAGTTTTAGACGACACTAATTATCTATGATTTTGCCCTTTTTTTGTGATTTTTTTATTTCGGTTTATTTTAGAAATGTTATTGGATTTAATTCTAAAGGATCTTGGAATGATTGAAGGAGTTAAGATCTATATAAATCGGGACGTAACACCCTGGAACGACTACAAGGCAGTAACTAAAGATTTAAAACAAATTTATCAGTCCATATCAGAGCAAGAAAGCCAGTATGGAACTTGAGAAGTTTACAGAAAAATGGGATGATAAATATCCCCAATTAGCCGTTCATGGCAGAATAACTGGACTAATCTGATTATTATTTTTGATTATCCAGCAGATATTCGTAAAGTCATTTATACGACCAATGCAATAGAATCTTTAAACAGCGTTATACGTAAATCTGTTAAGACTAGGAGGCTATTTCCAAGTGACGATGCAGCACTCAAAGTGGTTTATTTGGCTATAAAAGCAGCTTCTAAAAAATGGACAATGCCCATTCGGAATTGGAAACCAGCATTGAATCGGTTTATAATCGAGTTTGAGGAACAGATCACTCCTCATATTTAAGGGGCAGTTACACAGTTAGGATTACACCCTCAATAAAAAATTACGCTGAATAGTTACTGTAAAGCTTGTGATATCATCTTGGATGACCAACCTTCTTAGCAAAGCAATACTGCTTTAATTCGATCACAAACACGCTTATCACGACTGGAATCATGAAGTGCATCTAAATCAACTTTTTGTTCTGGTGTTAACCTTATTTCTTTCATAAGGTATATAATGATCCTTATATTTTTATAAATCAAGCACCTTCATTGATCAGCGGTATATATCAAACCTTATATAACCAGAAAGAGAATTAAAAATGCAAAAACATTTAAGTAATTATACTTTTAAATCTATTTTCATATTCCTCATTGTTACTTTTTTTGCTTTTCCCTTTATGAGTACTTATGCCTCTGCCGATGGTGCAAACGTTGATCTCACAGCCTCAGTTTATGGCATTATCTCTGTAATTGTGTTCATTATCGCCTATAGCCTGGTTATTGGTGAAGAATTCTTACATTTAAGAAAATCAAAACCCGTTTTGGTGGCTGCCGGTATTATCTGGGTTTTAGTCGGAATGGGCTACAATAGTATCGGTGAACCGCATGCCGCAGGAATTGCTGTTAAGCATAATATTGAAGAATATGCTGAGTTATTACTTTTTTTATTAGCTGCTATGACATATATTAATGCTCTGAAAGAGCGTAATATCTTTGATGCATTAAGAGGCTGGCTAGTATCCAAAGGCTTTTCATTGAAAATGGTTTTCTGGATAACTGGTGCATTAGCATTTGTTATCTCCCCTATTGCGGATAATTTAACCACCGCTTTATTAATGGCTGCAGTTGCTATGGCTGTTGGTGCCGGAAATACACCATTTATTGTTTTAGCCTGTATTAATATTGTTGTTGCCGCCAATGCAGGTGGAGCCTTTAGTCCATTTGGAGATATTACCACCCTAATGGTTTGGCAAAAAGGGATTGTACAATTTGAACAATTCTTTGCCCTATTTATTCCTTCTCTGGTCAATTGGTTAGTCCCTGCTGCAATCATGTCATTTGCATTACCTAAAGGTAAACCTGAGGCTATTGATGCTGATATTACTGTCAAAAGAGGTGGTTATATCATGATTGGCTTATTTCTTTTCACCATTTCAATGGCAGTCAGTTTCCACAATTTTCTCCATCTACCTCCTGTACTAGGTATGATGACTGGACTGGGTGTTCTTAAATTATTTGCTTATTATCTTAAGAAAACAGAACATAGACATTGCCATACAGCTGATGAAATTGCTTTAGATGACTCAGCTCTCCATGTTGATGCACCTGAATCTAAAGAACATCACCATGTTAATAAATATGATATTTTTCATATTTTAGCTCGTTCAGAGTGGGATACATTAATGTTTTTCTATGGGATTATCTTATGTGTGGGTGGTCTGGGTATTTTAGGCTATCTTGCGATGATTTCAGAAGCGATGTATGAAGGTGCAGGTATTTTAGGCACAGGTGTGACAGGTGCCAATATTATTGTTGGAGTGCTATCTGCTATTGTTGATAATATTCCAGTTATGTTTGCCGTATTAACAATGTACCCTGATATGTCCCTGGGACAATGGTTATTAGTCACATTAACTGCTGGAGTAGGTGGTTCGATGTTATCTATTGGCTCTGCTGCGGGTGTTGCCATAATGGGACAAGCCAGAGGAACTTATACATTTTTTGCTCATATGAAGTGGTCATGGGCAATTGCTTTAGGTTATATTGCCAGCATCTGGGTACACCTATGGCTTAATGCTGATTTAATGGATGTTGCCATTAACAGTGCCAAAGCTGCCAACTAAACCTCTGCGGCGTGAGGTGTTCTCCATAGCACCTCACCAGCTGTTTTATTTGTCATCATATCAAGATATATTTCATTTTCTTCAAGCTCTTGCTGTGTTGCTTTTAATACTTTAGTTGCTTTTCTATCCCTCGCTAAACGTCGAATATTTTCAATTCCATCGCTGCCATTAATAGAATTACTCAGAGATAGACTTGTCTGCCCTCCTGTCATAGCCAGATACACTTCAGCTAGTAATTCAGAATCCAGTAATGCTCCATGCAATTGACGATTGCTATTATTTATCTCATAAAACCGACATAAAGCATCAAGGTTATTTTTTTGTCCCGGACGATTCTCACGAGCTAACTTAAGCGTATCCAGTATTTGACAGGAAGTATTAATTTTTTCAATTTTTATGCCCTGTTTTTTTTCTAATAAGGCAATTTCATGATTGATAAAGCCCACATCAAAGGGTGCATTATGAATAATCAATTCACTGCCCTTAACAAATTCAAAAAACTCATCAAAAATATTGGCAAAATAAGGTTTGTCTGAAAGGTATTCATTGGTAATACCATGAATTTCAATCGCACCATCATCGACAATACGATCAGGATTAATATATTGGTGATAAGTATTACCGGTTAACTTTCGATCCAGCATTTCAACACAGCCAATTTCAATAATTCTATGGCCATCGGACGGATCTAATCCTGTAGTCTCAGTATCAAGAATAATTTGTCTCATAGTGAGTCTATCCCCTTGTTCGCTAATTCATCTGCTCTCTCATTTTCAGCATGGCCTGAATGTCCTTTCACCCAATGCCAGGTCACCTCATGTTTTTGTACTAATTCATCTAATTGTTTCCACAAGTCAGAATTTTTGACCGGTTTTTTATTAGCTGTTTTCCAGCCACGTTTTTTCCAGTTTATAATCCATTCGGTTATACCTTTACGTACATATTGAGAATCTGTGGTTAAAATAACCTCACAGGGCCGAGATAATTGTGATAAGGCCTGTATAGAAGCCATCATTTCCATACGATTATTTGTGGTATTATTTTCTCCACCAAAAAATTCTTTTTCTGTATCCTGAAAACGCATTAATGCCCCCCAACCTCCGGGGCCGGGGTTCCCTCTACAAGCACCATCTGTGTAAATATAAACCTTATTTATCATGTTCTTTTTTATACTCTTATTTTATATTATTCATATCATTAGATTTAAAGCCGGAACCCGCCTGTTCCGGTACTTTAGATCCTATTACTGATCTTGATAATCTCCAGGGCTGGCGTATGGGGGTCAGTGTTGAGACTCTTTTCGTCACAACCATCATATATCCGCCTGCAGGAGTCAGTCGGGAAACATTACCAGCTTTCTCAATAAATTCTAATTGATTTAAAATACCTAAATTTTGTAAAGGAGGACGAAAAAAATATCCCTGAATAGTGTCTATTTCAAAACCTAATAATTGTAACCAGTCTTTTAAACGGCTTTGACTGATTAAGTGCCCACAGGAAGGCAATGGTATATTATCCCTATACTCACTTTTAACCTGAGATTTTATTTGCCAGTACTTATGCCATAAGCCCCATAAACTAAATGGATTAAAAGTAAATAGTAACAATTTACCTTCCGGCATTAAAACCCGCTCTACTTCACGCAAAATTTGATGAGGATGTTCTTCAAATTCCAGAGTATGAGGCAATATCATCAGATCAATTGAATTGTTAAGCAAGGGTAGTTCATCAAAACAACAATTAACATTGCTGCTCTGACTCATTTTGTCTGTACTGGCAATCGATTCAAAAATAAATTGATTGGATATTTTTGAATTTGCTATCAAATTATCATTGTGGACATCTAAGCAACCTAATTGAACCATGTTATAACCAAAAAGATTAACCAGTTGTTTTTCTAAAATATTTTTTTCTGTTTTAAATAACTCATGCCCCAAATCTGTCCTATACCACTGTTTTACTATTTTCCATGGATTATTAAACTGTGTTGAACTTTCTAAATTATTATGTTTAATTGAATCAGGAGTATATTGTTTTAAAGGTTTAGTCATTTTATTGTTTTTTTATGTATAATGTATGCTTTAAAAATTAGCAATAAAGGCTTATGAATCCAGTAAAAGTCACTTATGTTTCTGCTTTTGCAGATAATTATATCTGGTTTATTCACGGTTTGCCCGAAAAGCATGCTGAAAAACAGATAATTATCATTGATCCTGGTGATAAGACACCTGTCATTGAAACAATTGAAGACTTTGCTTACGAACCTAAAGCAATTCTCATCACTCATCACCATGCAGATCATAGCGCAGGTGTTTCAGACGTAGTTGAAAAATATCAAATACCTGTTTATGGACCTGCTCAGGAACATATTCCTGCAATCACGCATAAACTTAAACAAGACGATACCATTAATTTTGAATCCATGGGGCTGATATTTTCAATTCTTGATGTTCCCGGACATACCGCAGGACATATTGCCTATTCAGGACATGGACTTTTATTTATAGGTGATACCCTATTTTCCGGAGGTTGTGGCCGTATTTTTGAAGGCACCCCAAAACAGATGCATCATTCATTATCAAAATTATTAGCATTAGATAATACAACAAATATCTATTGTGCTCATGAATATACTCAGGATAATCTTAAGTTTGCACAAGTTGTTGAGCCAAATAATATTCATTTGCAAGAAAGAATCAAACAAACACAAAAATTACGCGATAAGCTACAGCCAACTATTCCTTCTAGTTTAGAACTGGAAAAACAAACCAATCCTTTTTTACGCTTTGACCTTGATTCAGTCAGGCTAGCCGCAGAAGACTTTGCCCATAAGCCGTTAAATACACCAGCAGATGTTTTTAAAACGGTACGTTACTGGAAAGATACACTTGATTAAAACTTATTTAGTATTCCCATATTTTCTATTTATCATCCTTTTTGTTAGTGGCTGTTCCACTATTGAAGAAGGTTTTGAATCACTGTCGCAAAGTTTTAGCGAATCAGAAGAAGTAGAAGCTCCTTTAGTTGAACCCGAAACTAATACAGCAATGCTCTCTACTCGATTCATCTTAGAATCTCAGACTGAAGCAGAATTAGAGAAAGAATCAACCGTTCATGTAGCAAGCAAAAAAACTTTCAATGATGTCTGGCAACGTATTTCATCACTTTATCAGATATCAGATATTAGTAATCATCAAATTAAGAAACAACTTGAATTGTATAAAAAACATAAATACTATTTTGAACAAATTTCTAAACGTGCAACTCCTTTCTTATACCTGATAACAGATGAAGTAGAAAAAAGAAAAATACCCGGTGAGATTGCTTTATTACCAATTATTGAAAGCGCTTTTAAAACTGATGCCTATTCAAAACGAAAAGCAGCCGGGCTATGGCAATTCATGCCTGCCACCGGTCGTTATTTTGGCTTAAAACAAACCTGGTGGTACGACGGCAGACGTGATGTTTTTATGTCCACTGATGCGGCACTGACCTATTTAACTCAATTAAATAAATACTATCATGGCGACTGGCTGTTGGCACTTGCTGCATACAATGCCGGCGCAGGAAACGTAAATAAGGCGATCAAGAAAAATAAGAAAAAAGGCAAGCCTACCGATTATTGGTCATTGGATTTACCAAAAGAAACCCGTCGTTATATTCCTAAGTTACTGGCCATTGCGAAATTAATACAGCACTCTAAAAAGCATAATCTTAATTTACATCCTATTGATAATACGCCTTTTTTGCAGTTAGTTAATATACAATCTCAAATAGATTTATCCGTACTGGCTAAAGTGTCAGGTATTAATATGTCAGAGCTTAAAACATACAACCCAGCATTTAAACAATGGGCAACGGATCCTAATGGACCACATCACATTTTATTACCCATTGGTAAAATAGATAACTTTGAAAATAAACTGGCACTACTTTCCAAAAGTGATCGAATAAAAACACATCATCATAAAATTCGTTCTGGTGAAAGTCTCAGTGTGATAGCTCATCACTACCATATTTCAATTAATAGTTTAAAGCAGATAAATCAATTAAAAAGCAGTCGTATTCGGGCGGGAAAATATCTTCTTATTCCTACATCAAAAAATTCTATAAGCAACTCTTCATTAAATAAGAAGCAAATTATCTCCTATAAAATTAAAAAAGGCGATTCACTTTATCGAATTTCCAGACAATTTAATGTTTCTATTAAAAACTTAAAGAAATGGAATAAAATTAATAATCGAAATCTATTAAAGCTAGGTCAAAAGCTTAAAGTTTACCAAAATACAATTTAGTCTCTTAATGAAAATATAGGCTCTGTTCACATTAAGTGTTGCTTTTCTTTTTTTGTACTATAATCAAATATAGTATAAAAGATGTAAAACCCTATGAAAAAGAAACTATTGAGCATATTGCTGAATGAAATCAGCCAGTTGGATAAAGATGAACGAACTGAGATCGGAAAGCTAATACGCCAGCTTGATGATGATAACAAAATTATCTCAATGACATGGTCTAATAGACATGTCACCCTTCAAACAAGTTAACGGAGCTGGAATGTCAACGATTAATCAAAGTGGCCAATGAGCCTGAATATGCTGATTTGCCCCCTAATAAAATTGTCCCGAAGTTGGCAGATGAAGGAAGATATCTTGCATTAGAATCCACATTTTAGCGTGTATTAAAAGCTCATAATCAATTACACCATAGACAGAAATCAAAGCCAACAGGCCAGGTTAAAAAGCCAAAAGCATTATGTGCAACTGCTGCTAATCAGATCTACAGCTGGGATATTACTTATTTGCCGACACAAGTGAAAGAGATATTTTTATACTTGTATTTAGTCATGGATATTTTTAGTAGAAAGATTGTTGGCTGGCAGGTATATGAAGAAGAATCCAGTGCACAGGCTGCTGATTTAATGACTGATATTTGCACCAGAGAAGACATAGAACGTCACCAGATTACATTGCATTCAGATAATGGCATTCCCATGAAAGGAGCAACCATGTTAGCTACGTTGCAGCAATTGGGGGTTGTACCATCCTTTAGCAGGCCATCAGTCAGTAATGATAACCCTTATTCAGAATCTCTTTTCAGAACACTGAAATATAGACCTGAATATCCTGAAAACCCCTTTACTGATTTAACTGATGCACGAAACTGGGTACAAGTATTCGTGCAATGGTATAACGAAGAACATCTTCATAGTGCCATTAAATTTGTCACACCAGGACAACGTCATCGTGGTGAAGATAGACAAATACTCAACGACAGAAAACAGGTTTATTTAGAAGCAAAATCAAAGAACCCTAACCGTTGGTCAGGCGATATCAGAAACTGGGATAGAATTGAGAAAGTCTATCTTAATCCTGAGAAAACAACTGAGGATATTGAGAGAAACAAGGCGGCATAAATTTAAACTTTAGGCGACAACTACCTTGAAATTCGCCGCAGTCGTTTAAAGGGATGGATGCAAAGATTTAATGGGGTTGCTACAAAATATTTAGATCATTATCTTGGGTGGCAAAGATCATTGGCTCAGTTTAAAAATCTAACGCATGAACAACTACTCTTTAGCTCAGTAGGAACTTACCAACACTTACGTAAACATAGCCTTAATTATTTAGAATTCAAGGCAAAAAAAATCCCGAATATGTTTCGATATTCGGGACTTTCTTACATCTTTAAATCAATTCTATTGAATTACTTCATTAAGACTGACTTATCAACGATAACTAAAAACAAGCAACCAAAAAGACTTTTATAAGCTTCAAGGTGAGAAGTTGCAATATAGAAATCCTTAAAACACAACCAGAAAAACTCTCTGTCTGTATTATGTTTGTTACATTAATGGAATCATCATTAGTGCAACAATGTTAATGATTTTAATCATTGGGTTGATAGCAGGACCTGCTGTATCTTTGTATGGGTCACCTACTGTATCACCGGTTACTGCTGCTTTATGAGCATCAGAACCTTTACCACCGTGATTTCCATCTTCAATATATTTCTTAGCATTATCCCATGCACCACCACCGGTAGTCATAGAGATTGCAACGAAAATACCAGTTACGATAGAACCAATTAACACACCACCTAAGGCTTCTTTACCCAGAGTTAAACCTACAATCAGAGGTACAGCGATAGGTAGCATAGAAGGTAAAATCATTTCTTTAATGGCTGCTGCCGTCAGCATGTCAACCGCTTTAGAATAATCTGGCTTCTGTGTTCTATCCATAATACCAGGCATTTCTTTAAACTGACGACGAACCTCAATAACTACTGAACCTGCTGCACGACCCACAGCTTCCATTGCCATAGCACCAAATAAATAAGGTACTAAACCACCAATAAGCAAACCAATCAGAACCATGTGATTGGATAAGTCAAAGGTTGTATATCCACCCAGTGTATGAGTGTAATCAGCAAATAGAACTAATGCTGCTAATGCTGCTGAACCAATAGCATAACCTTTGGTAACTGCTTTAGTTGTATTACCCACTGCATCCAGAGGATCAGTAATATTACGAATTTCTTCAGGCATATCGGCCATTTCAGCAATACCACCAGCATTATCCGTAATAGGACCATAAGCATCAAGAGCAACAATAATTCCAGCCATTGACAGCATGGAAGTTGCAGCAATTGCAATCGCATACAAACCACCTAGCTCAAATGCACCCCAGATACTGGAACAAACCACAAGAACAGGTGCTGCTGTTGATTTCATTGAAACACCCAGACCAGCAATAACATTAGTACCATCACCTGTCAAAGAAGCTTCAGCAATTGTTCTTACTGGGGCATATTCTGTTGAAGTATAGTATTCAGTAATGACTACCATCGCACCAGTTAATGCTAAACCGATAAGTGCTGCAAAATATAAATTAACTGTCGCCAGTTCAGCACCTGCAACAGTTATCGTATCACCCAGCATGTAGGTTGTTACTGGATAGAAAGCAACACCAGCAACGACTGCAGAGGCAATAAGACCCTTATACATAGCACCCATAATGCTACTACTAGAATCATTCAATTTAACCAGCATAATACCAACAATTGAAGCAACAATTGAAACGGCACCCAGGACTAATGGATACATAACAGCCGCATTGACAACATCACTACTAACTGTAACAATCAAAGAACCCAAAAGCATCGTTGCAATAATAGTTACTGCATAAGTTTCAAACAAGTCAGCTGCCATACCAGCACAGTCACCAACATTATCTCCAACGTTATCAGCAATTACAGCAGGGTTACGAATATCATCTTCAGGGATACCAGCTTCTACTTTACCAACAATATCTGCACCAACGTCAGCACCCTTAGTAAAGATACCACCACCCAAACGAGCAAAGATAGAAATTAATGAACCACCAAAGGCTAAACCAATTAGAGCATGAACAGTTTCTGCTACAGTTGAACCCATTGCAATTAGTATCCCAAAATAGCCTGCGATACCAATCAATGCTAAACCAACAACCAGCATACCGGTAATTGCACCACCACGGAAAGCGATAATGAACGCAGCGCCCATACCATCTTTAGCAGCTTCAGCTGTACGAGAGTTTGAACGGACTGAAATATTCATTCCGATATAACCTGTCGCACCTGACAAAACAGCACCGATTAAGAAACCGATAGCAGTTGGTGCACCAATGAAAATAAAAATTGCGACAAAAACTACAACTCCAACCATTGCAATCGTTTTATATTGACGATTTAGGTAAGCTTCTGCACCATCTTGAACAGCTTGTGCAATTTCTAGCATAGTATCACTACCGGGAGAGTGAGACATGATCCACTTAATTGATATGACTCCATAGACAACTGCAGCAATACCTGCAGCCAGAGCAAACATTAATTCAACTGACATTATATTCCCCATTGCTTATTATTTAAAAAGTTAAAATTCAAAAAAGAATTATAAAAAAGACTTGAAGAGTCTATACAAAGCCATATAAACTTGCATTGACTAACATCAATAATCACTTATATAGTTCTTAAAAAAAGAAAAAAAAGAGTTGATAGTATATCAACTCCCTTTTAATAAATTATTATCTACATTTCAAATTCTGGTAATTTTTTATCCACGCTCTGATTCTTCAGCACAACATATTTAGGCAGGCCATTTTCATAAGGAGGATAATCTTCACCTTCAATTAAAGGCAGAAGGTAAGTTTTGCATTTTTCAGTGATACCAAAGCCATCTTCAGTAATGAAATCCATAGGCATCATTTTTTCAACATTAGCCACTTCAGATAAAGGCGCTTTTCCAATTTTCCATTCATAAGGAGAGTCAGAAATACGATCAACAGTAGGCATAATGGCATTATCACCTTCTAACGCAAACTTAACACCAGCTTCACCTAATGCATAAGCCTGCTCAACATCAGATTTAGAAGATAAATGACGTGCAGCACGTTGTAGATAATCAGCAACTGCCCAGTGGAACTTATAACCTAGGGCATCTTTAATGATATTAGCAACAACCGGAGCTGCTCCACCTAATTGTGCATGACCAAATGAATCACGTGTACCCTGCTCTGCAAGGAAACGACCATCAGCCCAATGTACACCTTCTGAAACAACTATAGTACAAAAACCATATTCATTAACCTTTTCATCAACCTTAGCCAGGAATTTCTCCTGATCAAATTCAACTTCAGGGAATAAAACAACCACAGGAATGTTTTGATCTTCAACCAGACCACCAGCAGCTGCAATCCAGCCTGCATGACGTCCCATTACTTCAAGAACAAATATTTTTGTTGAAGTTTTTGCCATTGAACGCACATCAAAACTGGCTTCCAATGTTGAAACAGCAATATATTTAGCAACAGAACCAAAACCAGGACAATTATCAGTAATAGGCAAATCGTTATCGACAGTTTTTGGTACGTGTATTGCCTGAATAGGATAGCCCATTTTTTCAGAAAGCTGTGATACCTTATGACAAGTATCAGCTGAATCACCACCACCATTGTAGAAGAAGTAACCAATATCGTGTGCTTTAAACACTTCAATTAAACGTTCATATTCAGCCTTACTATCTTCAAGACCTTTCAGCTTAAAGCGACAAGAACCAAAGCCACCTGAAGGGGTATGAAGTAAAGCAGCAATATCTTCTTCAGACTCTAAATTAGTATCAATTAAGTCTTCTGTTAAAGCACCGATAATACCATTACGACCTGCGTAAACAGTACCTATTTGATCACTATGCTTACGTGCAGTTTGAATCACACCACACGCTGAGGCATTAATTACTGCTGTTACACCGCCTGACTGGGCGTAAAATGCATTATTCTTTGTCATCTTAACTCCAATAGTTAATTAAAATACTCTTATTAAACATAAAATTGAACTTCTATACTCTTTGCAAAACAATATTTTCTGAAAGCTCCTAGCTTTCTTTTTGTAGTTCTATGCCCGCTTTCAAGATCAGCATGAACCTGTAATACTGTGACCACACAATCAAGAATATTATCAAAGCTTGGTACTGAAGTACCATATTGGTCGCGTCCCTTATAATAAAATTGAGTTTTATAAGTCGAACGTCCTATCTTAAAAATAACAAAATTACTGCCATCATACTCCCAATAGAGTGCCGAACAAGTTGATAGTTCCATATCAGCAGAACGTAACGGACTTCAAGATCGGCTTTTTGAATTTCAGTTTTACATTTGGTCCAGCGTTCATCTAAAGTTTGCTGCACTGTCCAGACATCTGCGTCTGAAAAATCTTTAATTTTTATATTTGCTTTTGTTGCCATAAATTAAATCTAATATTAATATCTACATTTGATAAATAAGTGTTTAATGAACTGTCGCATCAGCGCTGACTGAAAAGTACTGAGTCAAACCAGACTTTAATTCTTCTTCTGTCGAAAGTCTTACTTCTCCGATTGTCACAACAAACTGAACGGTTTGCTCGGCTAGAGGATGATTTCCATCTACTGTCAATTTACCATTTTCTATTTTAATCACGGTAAACTTCTTAGCTCCACCACGATCATTTTGCATTTCAACTTCAGCACCTATCTGATGAAACTGTGGTGGCACATTGTTAATATCATCGGTAAAAATCAAGTTTGGATCACTAGATCCAAAGTCTTCATGCTCGGTCAGAAAAACCTCAACTCTATCACCTTTAGCACGACCTTCCAATGCATTTTCAATTTGTGGAAACAAGCCACTATCGCGACCATGAATATACTTTACAGGTATATCTACACGTTCTTTTATCTCACCCTGAGCATCTAAAATTGCATAAGTGAGTTCAACATACATATCTTTTTTATTTCATCAATTGACATTTGTAAATCTTTTCATTAATCTTTTTTCAAAATACTTTCCTGGAATACAGCCTTATGTACATCCCCCATACTAATAATACCTACTAATTGGTTATTATCTACCACGGGTATACGGCGAATTTTATAAACCCACATCATTGAAGCTGCACGCAGAATTGGCATATCAGAAGAGACACTGGCAACATTTTTTGTCATAAGATCATCAACAGTATTCGTCAGAATACTATCATAGTCTTTTTCCATGTCTTCAAAATCTATTTTAGCACCAGATGACATCACATCATGCATATCAGGGAACATACTAAAAAGAACATCCTTCTCAGATATAACCCCAATCATATTATCATTATTATCCATCACAGGCAGGCCATTAAGTTTATTGAAGCACATAATAGTAGCAACATCTTTTATACTCGTACCTGATTTACATGTTTCAACTTCAGTTGACATAATATCTTTAACTTGCATTTACAAACCCACCATATCTTAAAAGTGTTATAATTTGATTTTATTATTTAGTAAGCTAACTTAATTTCTTACTTCATTAATTTTTGGAAATAAACGAAGAACAATTTTCGAATTTTCTATTCCAACTTGCAAACATAACATGAATTTATCTCTTAAAAACCACTCCAAAATGGATATAAATACGATATTTTTCTTATTGTAAATAATTTTTATTCGAGATATCTTTATTATGTTTTTGTTTTATTTGAACTAACTTAAATTTTTACAGGAAACTAAATGTCCAGCGAAATTAAAAAACTTTCTGATGATTTAAAAGAATTTGCCATAAGACGTAATTGGGAGCAATTTCACACACCTAAAAATATATCCATGGCCCTAATTGCAGAAACGGCAGAGCTAATTGAACATTTTCAATGGATCACCCCAGAAGAAAGTATGAATATAAAAGGTGATAAATTAAAAGACATCAGTTATGAAATGGCAGACATCTTTATCTACTTACTCAGAATGGCTGAAAGACTGGACATTGATTTAGTCAAATCTACCAGAGAGAAAATGGTTATAAATGAAGAACGCTTCCCTGATAAAATTAAAGGAGTTCAAAATCACAAAGATAATCAGTATGATTAACTATATTCACATTTCAGACTCTGCAAGACATTATGTCTTAAGCCTTGGTTACATGAAGCTCTCGGGCACCTTACGGGCCCCGTACGGGCCAACACCTTGATAACCCGCACGGCATATCGTAAGGGTCCGCACGATTTTTCTATGCTAATTAAATCGTATGTGAATCTTACGGAAGCCGTAGGTTACACGTACGTGTCCGTTCGCTCTCGTTGACATGGCATATGCGATGACGCCGTATACAGCATATATTGTTATACATGTAAATCCATAATAATACTGGTAATGATGCAATGTGCTGCAATGTGCTGCAATGTGTGTCGCGTGATAAGATATATATTCATGTAGATAAATGTGCAGC
>JAUJGA010000153.1:0-3750 GCA_042095675.1 Gammaproteobacteria bacterium | reverse complement strand
CTTTTTCATTTTTTAGTGCTAACTCAACTTCTTTTATGGTTGAGTCGATATCTAAACCGTCTATATTCACGCGGTGCCCAAATAGCTATTAATCAATACAGCTATTGTATCATGGGCTTTTTTAGCTCAAATCGATCTGTCGAACGATTTAAGACATTATAATTTCCACCCCCGACAGGGTATTCTTTTCCTCTGTTCAGATCGCTATGGATCAATTTGATCGTTTAAGACTATAATCTGACTGCAATCAAAATACTGTCATTTTTAAAAATGTGGCTTAAAATACCTGTCAATTGTTTTTTTTCATCTTTTTTAATTTCAATTACGCTGAATAGTTACGAGTATTTTTTATTTCAATAGCTTGGTTTCCTTATTTTCGATCTAATGTTGCTTTTTTAGTCGATAATTCCAAGCTTCCGAGCTTTTCCACAGCCCATTCCCTTTCAATAATCACTTTTCCTAGTTTCTTGGCCAGTTGATCACTTTCATTTTTTAATTAAAAAATCTTGTCTTTATATTCTTTGACTACACTACTTTTATCAAAGGCCAGACTCATATTTTCTAAAAACTGTTTCTTCCAGTTCATTAGATTTTTGGGTAATATCTCATATTTACTAGCAATCTGATTTAAAGTTTCTCCTCCTTCTAGAAGTTAGAGAACCAATTTTGATTTAAATTCTGCACTATATCTTATTCGCTTTTTGCTCATTTTATCCACCTGTTATTTTTAGTATAAATTGTAATACTTGGAATAATAAACTTTATATAATTGGTTTTAATTTAAGGGGTCATTATAATTTCCGAAGATCAGGGTAATTACTTACTATTTGGTAAAAATGGAAATGACTTTTTATTAGGCCAGCAAGGTCAGGATCAGTTATATGGCGTTCAGGGCAGTGATCTCCTTTATGGCGGGTCTGAAGCTGATCAACTGTATGGCAATAGTAGCCAGGATATACTTTATGGTGAGAATGACAATGATTCTCTATATGCTGGAAGGCAGGCTGATATGCTTTATGGAGGTCATTGTCAGGACAATATTTATGGTGAACTGGGTGATGATTTTCTTAATGGTGATGAAGGTAATGATAGTTTAATCGGTGGTGCAGGTGATCATGTTTTGTCAGGAGAATTAGGCGATGATATTTATTTTACAATAATGGTGATAGTCATGATCGAATACAAACTGGCAAGCGTGAAACAAGTGGTGAGGATACTTTGTAATTGTCAGGTTTCACAACTGAACAAGTCTGGTTGACTCAGCAAGGTGATGATCTGAAGCTGAATTTTATCGGTAGTGAAGGTTAAATTATTATTGAAGACTGGCTGCTCCATGAATATACAGTTGATGCTGTGCAAGTAGGAAGTTTTACTGCATATGGTGAAAATCTAGAACATCTGGTATCCGCTATGGCTGACTTTGAGATTCAAACCGGTGTTGGAGCAGTTATTCCAACAGATGTTAGCAATGAATTGCAGCAGGTGTTAGCTAATAGCTGGCACCTACTAGGTAATACTTCAAAATGGTTGATCTATATTTAGTTTGAAAAATAACTTATATGTTAGACTGCGTTCATTCAAAAAATTCTATCTCTTATGTGATGTATGTTGCATATCATTGAATGAATTTTTTGTATGCTTGGAATAGTTTGAAGTTATTACCCCCTCAATCCCCCTTCTCAAGAAGGGGGAATAAAGAACAGTTTAAATAAGGTTATTATAATGTCTGTGGCTGTGAATGAAATGGTACATGAAAAAGAGGCTCTGCCGGGTGATTTAGCTATCTGGTTTTTTATTATGGCCGAGATGCTAGTTTTTGGGGTGTTTTTTATCGTCTATGTCTATGTACGTAGTAATAATGTTGAACTGTTTAATACTTATCAGTTGGAACTACATCGTATTGCAGGGGTGATAAATACTATAGCATTAATTACTAGTAGTTATTTTGTGGCTATGGGTGTTTATGCAATTAAGAAGAATGATGTCAAACGTACCGGTTATATGTTGTTGCTGGCTCTGGCTATGGGAGCTGTCTTTGTTGCGGTAAAGATTTGGGAATATTCTCATGTGTTTGGCGCCGGTATTCATCTTAGTACCAATTATTTTTATACTTTTTATATCTCTTTGACCTTTTTCCATTTTATGCATGTGATGATGGGTATGGTGATATTAGGGGCTTTATATTATTTTTTAAGACAGGGCAAGTATTCGGCTGAAGATCATATTGGTATTGAAACAGGGGCTTCTTACTGGCATATGGTAGATTTATTGTGGATTGTGTTGTTTCCTCTGGTTTATGTGATTCGTTAAAAGGTAAAAGTTATGTCTGAAGAAAGATTTACATCCAGTCGCTATATCACAATTATATGGGGTGTTTTGATTATCCTCACTTTAACGACAGCTTATGTGGGCTATCTTGAATTATCTGGCCTTTATATTGTCGGCTTTGTTTTGTTTACTGTTTATATAAAAGGGCAGTTGATTATTGACCATTTTATGGGGCTGAGAAATGTCAGAGGATTCTGGCGTTTGGCTATGTTGGGCTTTGTGACGATTATTCCTGGAATTATTTTTATCGGGTATTACTTAAGCAGTGTATAATGGTTGTGATATTTTAAAAATAAAAAACAAACCCCTCTGGTCCACCTTCTAAAGAAGGGGTAAGCTAAGAGCAAAAGAAGTGGGGATTCCTCAGCATCTATCCCCTTCTGCCAAGAGTAGGCGCTCTTAGGCGAAGAAGTGGGGGAAGTAAATTTTAATGAGTTTAAATAATGACAACAAGTTCAACTACTGAAATTCCATTTTATTCACCTCAGAGCAATGAAGAGTCACTTTTTCAACATGCTTTTAAAAATCAGCTGCCTGTTTTATTAAAAGGTCCTACGGGAAGTGGTAAAACCCGTTTTATCTCCCATATGGCTGCGCAGTTAAAAGTGCCTTTGCATACGGTTTCCTGTCATGATGACCTGACTGCTTCAGATATTGTAGGACGTTACTTAATTGGTGATGGAGAAACTGTCTGGAATGACGGGCCTTTAACTCGTGCTGTTCGCGAAGGGGGCATTTGTTATCTGGATGAGGTGGTGGAAGCTCGTAAGGATACCACTGTTGTAATTCATCCTTTAACGGATGATCGACGAATTCTACCGATTGATCGTACTGGTGAAACATTACATGCACCGGACAATTTTATGCTGGTGGTATCATATAATCCTGGTTATCAAAGTATGATGAAGGGCTTGAAGCCCAGTACCCGTCAACGTTTTATTTCTATGAGTTTTAATTATTTAAAACCGTCTCAGGAACAGCAGGTTGTTGAGAAAGAAACCGGGGTTGACCCTATGATGGCGAAGAAGTTAGTCTCTATGGCTAATGCTTTGCGTCAGTTAAAGGATCATGATTTGGAAGAAGGGGCAAGTACGCGATTGCTAGTTTATACGGCACGTTTGATTCAATCTGGCTTTGATCCAGTTGAGGCTTGTCTGGCTGGTTTGATTGAACCATTGAGTGATGAGGAAGATGTGGTTTCAGCTTTGATGGAAGTGGTTTATGCTTCTTTTGGGAAGTGATTTTTCTCAACCCACTCAATCCCCCTTCTAAAGAATGGGGGTAACTATTCAGCGTAATTGAAATTAAAAAAGATGAAAAAAAACACTTGACAGGTATTTTAAGCCACATTTTTAAAAATGACAGTATTTTGTTGATTGCAGTCAGATTATAGTCTTAAACGATCAAATTGATCCATAGCGA